>JBKKAL010000036.1:0-16650 GCA_046714695.1 Pyrinomonadaceae bacterium | reverse complement strand
GACGGACGCCGTGGCCTACACTCTCCCGCCGCTGCAGGTGTTTGTCTAGCTCGCTATATCCGACATGCTTGTAAAATCAGCCGGTGGTGTGACGCTCTCCGAAGCGACGACGCCACTGCTTGCGGCCATTGCGCCATTATCGCGCGGCTTTTCTTCGGCGCGCTGTTTTTCTTCTGGCTTCTTCTCAAGCGCGGTCTTGAGTTGGGCCATCTGGCAAGTGCCTTCAAAGACTGCGCCCTGCTCGATGATCAGGGAGGGAGTCTGGATATTGCCGTTGACCTTGGCGGCGCGGCCCAGTTCGAGACGCTGGCTGGCGACGATGTCGCCGTTGACCGTTCCGTGAATGACGGCGACCGCGACCTGTATGTCGGCATCCACAAGCCCGTTAGTGCCGATGATGAGCGTGCCGGAATCGGAGTGGACGCGGCCTGACAGGTGGCCGTCAACACGCAACATCGCTTTGAAGGTCGCTTCGCCCGTCAGCACTGTCCCGTTTCCGACAAAACCGCTGAGAGTTCCTTCCTTAATGTCACGCGCCAGCGACTCGCTTTCCGTCACGGCGCGCGGCGACGAAGATGATGTTGTTGAAGATTCTGCGGAAGCGCTTCCTCTGTAGGGTTGCGGCTCGGCGCTCGGCTGGCTCTGATATGGCGTTGCCGGAGCGTTATATTGCTGCGTCCGGTTGTTGTCCATATACTGCGGTGTCGCCCTGCTATCCATAGTGTTATCACTATCTGCCTGATCTGCTTTCGGATTCTTTCCCATTCTAAGCATACTAAAACCTCCCGTTTTAAACGGCTGAGCGGGTTGACTCACGGATTCGGGTGCGCCTGCGGAAGGCAGCCTCGAATCGGTTTGTGAGCTTGGATAAGTTCGGATGAGAATCAGCATTCGATGCTGAACGGTAGCAGTCACCTGCTCCGCCTACGGGGCAGTCGCTTTTCCACAAAAGCGCAATGCATAATAGATAAAGCGATAGGTCGTGTCCAGAACTTTTAATTGACGCGCTCTGAAGATAGGAGTCTGGCGGCGCTCGACGTTTAACAGTCATTCCTATATTTAGTAGTAAACCTAAATTAAACACACTAAATCATGCGCCGCGCTCGCTTCCCTTGAGTCCGGGGAAGCGCTCCCCGCAAGGAAAAAATAATAATTTGCTGGATGGCCTTTTGAGCGCTTGATCCGCGGATTCGCTCATGCTTCCGGCTGTCGCCTCGGTGTGCTCGGCCCCGGTTGTCAACCGGACATTAAACATGGCATCCTGACACCGAGAAAAACAACGGCACTAGCGAGAGGAATCTTTAAGGCTGGATGTTTAGCGAAAGTAAGATCAAGACCAAACTGCTGCGCCGGATGGGCGAGGCGATCAAGGATTTCAACATGATCGAGGAGGGCGACCGCGTGATGGTCTGCCTGTCCGGCGGTAAGGACAGCTATACGATGTTGGAGCTGCTCAGGGATGTGCGCGAGCGCGCCCCCGTGCGCTTCGATATACTTGCCGTCAACCTGGATCAGAAGCAGCCCAACTTTCCCGCACACGTCCTGCCGGAATACTTACAGAGCATCAATGTGCCCTTCCGCATCGTCGAGCGCGATACCTATTCGATTGTCAAGCGATTAGTCCCAGAAGGCAAGACCTACTGCGCCGTCTGCTCGCGTCTGCGGCGCGGTATTCTTTACAACATCGCGGTCGAAGAAGGCTGCACCAAGATCGCGCTCGGCCATCATTCGGACGACATCATCACGACGTTTCTGCTGAACCTCTTCTTCGTCGGCACGCTCAAGGCGATGCCGCCCATCCTGCGCTCGATGGATGGGCGGAATACGGTCATTCGCCCGCTCTCATACTGTCGCGAAGCGGAGATCGCGGAGTTCGCCGCGCTCAAAGAATTTCCGATCATCCCCTGCGACCTGTGCGGCTCTCAAGCGAATTTGAAGCGCGCGCGCATCAAGCGATTGATCACGGAACTGGAAACCGAGATTCCCAACATACGCAGTTCTATGCTGACGGCGCTCACAAACGCCGTCCCGTCACACCTGCTCGACCCCGACCTCTTCGACTTCAAATCGCTCGCGCCCGGCACGGGCGACCTCGAAGCGGAATTGGATGCGGCCATCGGCCACACGGACGAAGACTTGGCGCAAGTGCCCGCGCTGGTCTCGCTCGCCTGAGCCGGAGACTACTGCTGCAATGGCGACTGCTACCAAAAAACGCGAGCTTGATTGGAGCGGCTTTCCTCCCGGCACGGTCACACCTTACACGAAGCTTTTGTGTCTGGCCTGCATCTTTGATATTTTCACAGCGCAGTTGGGCCTTGCGCCCCGCACAGCATATTCCGAGATCAAACGTCACGCACCGACCATTGAAGAACTGACGGCGCGCGAGCCCATGCGGCCCTACTTCGACAGCCTTGAGAAGAACCCGCGCTGTCCCTTTTGCGATTCCGCGAAACGCTGGCACGCGCGCCTCGACACGCACCGTATCGAAGGCGGCAAGGCCACGGACGGGCCGCGCCGCGCGCTCGCAAAGTCCCTGCCCAAAGCGGAAGATCAGTTTCAGATTACGGAAGCGAAATCCACGCGCCGCGCGACGTTCTTCGAATGGTTGGACACACTCGGTCGGACTCTGGATTTCGAGACGGACGCGTGGCTCATCAAAGCGACGCGCGCCTTTTTAGAGCGCACCGAGCCGAAGACCGATTGGGTGGAAGCGTTCGAGGGCGTGCGCGCCGTGCGCCGCTCGAACCGGATTGAAGAAGGTTGGGAGAAAGACGGCTCGCGTCTCTTTATCTCGCCCCCACTTTATAATGATGTGCTGCTCGTGCAGTACCTGGTCAGCCGCTCGCACAAACATGGCGGGCGCACATTTGAGGGTCGTCTGACTTTGATGGAGCTTGTGCGCCGCATGCGTTACAGCGGCCACCTGGAAGCGCAGGGCATCACGGAGCGCGATCAATTCGAGGTGCTGGAGAAACTGGTCGAGCACCTCACGAATGGCGACGGCACAGTCAAGCTCCACTACATCATTGACCGCCGCGATTTTCTCGAAAAGGTCAAGACCGTCTATGCGCGCTATGCAGCTTGATGCGTTGATCCTTGCATAGTAACTTGACCACTGTCCGATGCGAGCGCAAAATCACCACTTCAGAACCGGGCTCTTATCAAGCTACCTTTTTCGCTTGCGTGCTCTCATCCTTTCCGGAGGGAGACTCTGATGCGGCGGGGCGGGTTGACCAATTACCGGCAACGCCATTTCACCTTGGACGGCACGAAGCGGCACGACGGGCGGCATCCGCATGGGTGTAGTTACCGCTATTACTCCCATCGTGGTCATGGGTTCTCGCTCGTCCAGAGCCGTGTAGAGTCCTAATCCGGCGATGAAACTCAAGATCGCCGAGAGCGCCGCGCTGGCCGCGCGTGACAGGCGACGCTTGATGGCGCGCAGGCCCACAGGGCAATTCTCTGTCAGGATACTGCCGTCTGCCCGCCTGTAAAATCTCACGCAGAGACGCCCTTCGGCGCTCGCAATGAGGGATTCGGCCTGCCTTTTAGTCATTCCCGACAGGTTATAAACGTTTAATTTGCACTGGCCGCAAAAGCGCGCCCGTTCATCACCGATCATCTCGTCCCAATCAGCGGAGCACGGAGCGGCGACCGTCACGCGATCCAGAGGGTTGGTGTATTTAGTAGCCATGAGCATTTTCTCCATTCGAGTCAAGCGCTGTTGTCTTGACTCGGAGAACGAAGAGGAATGCGGCGGCTTGCACAACTTGAGATAAAAAAAGCGCGGCGATTGAATTCAGGATGCGTTCAAGTCTTCTGCCACCAGCGAGTACAGGACAGCATCATGCGTCTTGCCGTGGAGAACAATACGTTTTCGTAAGACGCCTTCTCGCACGGCCCCGGCTTTCTCGGCTGCTCGCTGGCTACCCACATTTTCCACGGCAGCGACGATCTCTATGCGTTGAAGGCCCAGCTCTTCAAAACCGAAACGCGCCGTCAGGCTTGTCGCCCGCGAGGCGACGCCCCGCCCCGCGCAACTGGTTTTCACCCAGTAGCCGAGGTTGGCATAAAGAGATTCACGCACGAGATGATTCAACCCGACGCCGCCCAAATAACCAAGCGTTCGCGCGTCGAAGATGCCGAAGCTGTACTCCTCCGCTTTGGCCCGTGCTTCATCGCGCGACATGATAAAAGCACGGCTTTCTTCAATCGTGTATCCCGCATGACACCATGACGGCATCCATCGCGAAAGCTCATTGATTGATTCGCGCACGGCCTCGTAGAGCGCCTCTACGTCCTCTTCGCGATAGGGTCTGATCAGTATTGTTCCGTCGGAGAATTCTGTTTTCATCTGCTTGCGTATGAGCCTTGCTTCTCTTTATGAACGAACATCGTCTGCCGTAAGTCGCGAGTTTGTCAGCGAGGTCAGGATGTGATCCTGCCAGCGACCATTGATCAAAAGATAATCGTGCGCGTAACCCTCGACAACGAACCCTAGGCGACGGAGGAGTCTTCCGCTCCGCTCGTTGACTGGAACGTAGTTCGCCATGATGCGATGCAGGCGCAGCGTCTCGAACGCGTAGCGGGTGGCGGCCTTGAGAGCTTCAATCATCAGGCCGCGACCCTCAAAGCGATGGTCAAGGCTGTATCCCAGATAACATGCCTGGAAAGGGCCGCGCACGAAGTTCGAGAATTTGCACACGCCGATGACAGGCCCCGCCGGAGCATCACGCTCGAACAAGACCAACTTCATGGATTTATCCTGCTCGAACTCTGCGCGGGCTTGGCCCAGGCGATCACGCCAGAAGGACGCGCTGTAAAAGTCTTCGGGAGCAGTGGGCGACCATTTTTCAAGATGCTCGCGGTTCTCTTCAAAGAAGGCGAGCATGCGGGGCGCGGCATCCTCCGGCGGCAAAGTGAGAAGCATTCGCTCGGTCTCAATCATGGGAAATGTGCGTGGCTCTCTCATTCGTATCGCGCGATCTTCAGTTCTGAAACGGCATTGCTCACCAGTTACCGGCAAGGTAACCGTGCGTGAGGGCTTTCAACCATAAAATTAACGGGCGTCGAAACCAGCGGCTCAAACCACAGGAGGCCCTTGCGCTGCCATTGTTGGCGCAGCTTCTGCGCTAGGTTTCTGGATTTATACCAGGTGGAAACGGTTAGTTGTAAGCTATGCTCGCCATCCCTGAGCGCGTCATTGCCGCGATTAACGCCACTGCCGACGACTCCGAGGCCGACCAGCATCTCCGTTTGGTAAACGGCACCCGGTGGCAGGATGACAAAGACTTTGCCCGGCGCTGGCTGATCTATCTTCTCGGGTCGTTCATCAAAATACCTGGAATTTAGAATGTTCACTTCGTATTTTTCGGTTGTCGCACTGCTCGCCACACGGCGAATCCTGATTTGATAAAAGAGGTCGTGGCCGTTGTAAAGGATTAGCCTTTGATTTCCGGCGTTCTTAAATTGCAGTTGTACTCTTATTTGCAGATTATCAACGTTTGAATTAACGCTACAATACTGTTGACTGAGAATCTTTGCAGTAAGAACTAAAGGCTGCGGTTGAGCCCTCAACTGACTACCGCATACGGTCGAATGGCTGCCCCACGGCAGCCATAAAAACATCAGAAGCGTGAAAATATATCTCATCGCATTTCATTCTCTGCACAGCATGTCAACAGGAGTTCTCCTGCCTGATCTCCGGCCCGGCCACGAAAATGGGGCGCTGCCCGACCTATCCTTTATCAAACCGGTGCGCCCGTCTTTTTATCCTGCGTTGCCGGGTGGCGGCGATAGCGATGCGTGATGGGACGGCGGCGACCGATGCCGATGGCGTTGCGCGAGATGATCAGCGTGGGCGGCAGTTGCCTGCGCTTGAATTCGTTGGCGGGCGATTCCACGCGGTTCAGCAGAGCATAAACCATCTCCGTGTCATGACCGGCGCTGATGATCTCTTCAGGCGTCGCCTTCTGTTCAAAGTAGAGTTGAAGAATCGGATCAATCCTGTCATAGGGCGGAAGAGATTGATCGTCGAACTGTCCGGGCGCAAGCTCTGCCGATGGGCGCTTTTCTATTATCTCGCGCGGAATGATCTCGCTCTCGCGGTTGAAGTGCTGGGCCAACGCATAGACTTCCGTCTTGAGCAGGTCGCCGAGCACCGCGAGGCCGCCGTTGGTGTCCCCGTATAGCGTGCAGTAGCCCAGGGCCAACTCCGACTTGTTGCCCGTGGAGAGTAACAATCGTCCCTCCTTGTTCGAGATCGTCATTAATATATTGCCGCGCAGGCGCGATTGCAGATTCTCCGCCGCCAGCGATTCGCCGCCGCGCGTCGGCTTTGTCAGATGAAGCTCGTTAATCAGCGCCTCGAACGCCGCTGTGATCGGGTGTTCGATGGTCTTCATGCCGAGGCGACGACCGAGTTCTATGGAATCATCAACGCTGCCGCGTGAAGAGAAGGGCGAGGGCATCATCACCGATAAAACATTCTCGGAGCCGAGGGCTTCGCAGGCGAGCGCCGCGACGACCGCCGAATCAATGCCGCCTGAGAGACCCAGCAACGCCTTCGTAAAACGATTCTTGCGCGCGTAATCGTGTATGCCAAGGACGAGGGCGCGCCGGACGGTCTCAATATCATCACCGGGCAGGCAGTAATCATGTGCGACGCCGCAATCCAGATCAACCGTGCCGAAGAACTCTTCGAAGGGCGGCGCTTGCAGGATTATCTCGCCGCGACAGTCTGCGACGATTGACGAGCCGTCGAAGATAATGCCGTCGTTGCCGCCGACGAGGTTGACGAAGACGATAGGCAGCCCGGCGGCCTTTGCTCGATGAGCCACCATCGAACAACGTTGGCCCATCTTGCCTTTGTTGAAGGGTGAAGCGTTAATCGAACAGAGCACATTGGCTCCCATATCAATCAGATCATCTGCCGGGTCGTGCGGGTACAGGCGCTCTTTCCAGAACGTCTTATCATTCCAGAGGTCTTCGCACACGGCCACGCCGACGCTCGCTTCACCGAGGCGAAAGAGATGGCGCTCGCGCGCAGGCTCGAAATACCTTGGATCATCGAAGATGTCGTATTCGGGCAGGAGCGTCTTGTCAGCGAACCCTAGCAATTTCTGATTGCGAATCACCGCCGCAGAGTTGTAGAGCTTACGACCGGCGGGCTGCTCGGTCGGGCGGACAGTGCCGACGACAGCCGTGATTCCGTTGGTCGCCGCGATAATCTTATCCAGCGGTTCCAGCGCCGCGCGCACTACGTCGCGATCCAGAAACCAATCGAAAGACATGTAGCCCTGAACCGCCACCTCCGGCAGCACAACCAGATCCGACCGGTCGCGTTTCGCCTGTTCGATGGCGCGC
Source organism: Pyrinomonadaceae bacterium (assembly GCA_046714695.1). Classification (GTDB taxonomy): domain Bacteria; phylum Acidobacteriota; class Blastocatellia; order Pyrinomonadales; family Pyrinomonadaceae; genus DASQYE01. The sequence continues at coordinate 9,285 of JBKKAL010000036.1, read as the reverse complement.
AGGATGCTGGCCGTATTGCCCGCATAATCGCCATTCGTCGTATTGATCTGCCCGATGGTGACTCGCATGCTGCTTCGACCCCTGATGACCGATAAATTCAAGTCAATAGTTCGACCTCTATTGTCCTACTCAAAGGGGTCGCGCGTCCAGACTATAGAGCAAGGGTTTTATCTCTTTTTCCGGCCATGACCGCCGCCGCCCGGCGTCTCAATCCGCACGCGATCCCCTGCCTCAAGTTGCCAGCTACCCTTGGAAGCGATAGAGCGAGCACGGCCCTTTTTCAAAACGAAATCGCGTCCCGTCTTTCCATCTTCGCCGCCCGCCAATCCATACGGCGCGATTCGTCGTCTGTCGGCTAGCAATGACATACGCGCCGCTGCGAGCGTCTCGATCTCACGGATGACGCCGTCGCCGCCGCGCGCGTTTCCGCGCCCACCCGAATTTTTGCGAATGCTGTAGGCGCGCACGCGCAACGGGTAAGCATACTCAAGCGCCTCGGCGGGCGTATTCAAGCTATTGGTCATGTGCGTATGAACGGCGCTCATCCCGTCTTGAAGGGGCCGCGCGCCCATGCCGCCTGCGACCGTTTCGTAGTAAGCGAACTCTGCGCCCGTGCGCGGATCAATGCCGCCGATGGTCAGGTTATTCATCGTGCCCTGGCTCGCCGCCGGAATCTTGCCGGGCAGTGCCTGGGCCAATGCGCGGAACAACAGGTCAACGATGCGCTGCGAGGTTTCCACATTACCGCCCGCGACCGGGGCGGGGTGCGTGGCATTAACGATAGTGCCGCGCGGCGCGATTACCTCTATGGGCTCCATCAATCCGGCGCTGGCAGGAATGTCCGCTCCCACGAGGCAGCGAAAGACATAAGAGACGGCGGAAACGGTGATGGCCTCGACGGCATTGATCGCGCCCGCGACTTGCGGCGCGCTGCCGCTAAAATCAACGCGGGCTCGTTCCCCTTTGATCGTCACGCGCGCTCTGATACTGACTTTATTATCGCTGATACCATCGTCGTCGAGCGCGTCCTCGCCCTCATAGATGCCGTCCGGTATCTCTTTGATTGTGCGCCACATCATACGCGCCGAATAGGCGATCAGTTGCGCGGCATAGAGAAGCGCATCCTTTTCTCCGCGCCGGCGGATGATCTCTGTGAGACGCGCCGCGCCGGTTTTGAGTGAGCCGATCTGCGCCTCGAAGTCTGCGCGCCGCTCCGTCGTGCCGCGCACGTTTGCCAGCACCAGCCGCATCATCTCTTCATCCAGGCGGCCTCCGCGCACAATCCGCACGGGTGGAATCCGCAGCCCCTCGCCATAAACATCCGTCGCCATGCCCATAGAGCCCGGCGTCCCGCCGCCGATGTCCGCGTGATGCGCGCGATTAGCGACGTAAAAAAGCGGCGCTTGCTGATTTTCATTGGATGCGCGTGCGCGAGCTTTCTCCTGTGAGTGTGGTTGTCCTCTTGTCCTCTTCCTTTCGCTTTCCGTTTCAGGTTCCGCTTCGCGAAAGACTCCGGCGACGAGCGTCACGTCTGGCAGGTGCGTGCCTCCGGCGAAGGGGTCGTTAAGGGCCACGACATCGCCGGGCGCAATCTCTAACAGGGTGAGCGCGGCAGCCACAGCCATCGGCATCGAGCCCAGGTGAACAGGCATGTGATCGCCCTGCGCAATGACGCGGCCCGCGCCGTCAAACAGAGCGCATGAATAATCGCGCCGCTCCTTGATGTTCGGGGAAAAGGCCGTACGGCGGAGCGCGATGCCCATCTCTTCGGCGACAGACGTGTACAGCGCGCGATAAATCTCCAGCGTCGTCGGATCAAACGTCTGCGCGCCCTTTTTGTTTCTTCTTCGCATCATGGCTCGATAATCAGGTTGCCGTAGTTGTCCAGAGCTGCGCTCGCGCCCGTTGGAATTAGGGTCGTCGAAGAATACTCCGTCACGATGCATGGCGAGCGAAGTCGCGCGCCCGGCTTTAATTCGTCGCGATGATAAATAGAAGCACGCAGTTGGCGACCATCAAAGAAGACCTTTGCAAACCCGTGCGGCGGAGCCGCTGTTCGACGGCTTATCATGGCCTTTGCCTGCTTCGCCCTCAATTTCTCGACCAGGCCGGTAGAGCGAAGGCGCGCGCTGACGATCTCCACGCTATTAGCTTCCTGCGCGTACCCATAGCGCGCGAGGTGAGCGCGGTGAAAAGCGGCGGCGATATTTACGCCTTTTATCCATTTTATCTCCAACTCGAACGATTGCCCCTGATAACGAAGGCCAAGTCTTCTTTCATGATGCTGCCGCGCATTATTAAAGCCTTCGCGGTTGAGCGTCCTGCGCGATTCCCGCTCCATCTCGCGGAACGCACGCTCAAGCGCGGCCACGTTGTCGCTCGTCGCCGCGAGCATCACCGTGCGACTCCAATCCTTGACGACATCGGACGAGAGAGCGCCGAGCGCAGAAAGCGCACCGGCGGAAGTCGGCGCGATGATACGCGGGATGCGCAGAGCGCGCGCCAGATCAACCGCATGCAGACCGCCTGCGCCGCCGAACGGGACGAGCGCGAAATCCCTCGGATCAAACCCTCGCTCGACGGAGATCACGCGCAGAGCGCGCTCCATCCCCGCATTGACGACGCTCAACACGCCCTCGGCAGCCTCTCGGACAGAAACTCGCCTGCGTGCAGCCGCGCTCATTTCATGGGCCAACTGAGAGAGCGCCGTGTGCGCTCTCTCATCATCAAGCGCGAACTCTCCGCCGAGGAGTCCCGCGCCGCCGAAGTGCCCAAGGACGACGTGAGCATCCGTCACAGTAGGCTGTGTGCCGAGACCATAACAGGCCGGGCCGGGATCAGCGCCCGCCGATTCCGGGCCGACGCGCAGAGAGCCGCCCTCGTCAACGCGCGCGATCGAGCCGCCGCCCGCGCCCACCGTGTGAATGTCCATCATCGAGACGGCGACTGGTAATCCGGCGACGATAGCCTCGCTCGTCATACGCATTCCGTCACGGTCGCAGAGCGCAACGTCTGTTGATGTGCCGCCCATGTCGAAGGTCATCAGGTTCAGGACACCTGTGGTTTGAGCCAGGCGGAGTGCGCCGACGACACCGCCCGCCGGGCCTGAAAGAATCGTCCGCACGGGCTCATTGGCTGCGACCGTCGCCGAGATGCCTCCACCTGAAGATTGCATGACACGCAAACGGGGCGCGTGAGACTTCAGACGGTTCAAGTATGTGCCCATCAGGGGTTGCAGGTAAGCATTGATCGCGACCGTCGAGGTGCGTTCGTATTCCCTGTATTCGGGAAGAATCTTGTGAGAGACGGAGAGCGGCACGCCTAAGACGCAGAGCGCATCATGTATGCGCTGCTCGTGTTCGGGACGCACGAAAGAGAAGAGCAAAGAGATAGCGACCGACTGGACGCGCGCTCGTTTTAATCTTTTGACCAGCGCCGCCAGCTCTTTTTCAGTCAGCGATTCGAGCACTTCGCCAGTGGCCGTGATGCGCTCGCGCACGCCGAAGCGCAAAGAGTCGGGTACGAGCGGCGCTGGCCTCACGGCATTCAGATCATAAAGCGCCGGGCGTGCCTGTCTACCGATGGCGAGCACATCTTCAAACCCACCTGTTGTGACGAGCGCCGTTTTTGCGCCGCGACGTTCCAGCAGCGCATTTGTGCCGACGGTCGTACCGTGAATGATCTCTATCTCGCGCAGCCGCGCTCCCGTTTCAAACGCTATACGCCTGAGGCCCGCGATGATCGCCAGCGAAGGATCGGCGGGCGTCGAGGCGATCTTAAACAGACGCAGGCCAGCGCCCGACTCGAATACGAAATCCGTAAAAGTCCCGCCCGTATCCACGCCGACCCGCACGCGCCGCGTTAAGTTTTTGTTGGGTTTAGCCACAAGCAGTAAGCAGTGCGCAGTAATGAGTGAGCAGTAAGCAGTGGGAAATCATTTCGTCTTTACTGCTCACCGCTCACTACTTAAACTATTTCATTCCAGCAGCCGCTTTCATGCGAGCGGTGCGCGCCGTCAAGGACGAGTTGCGTGCGGTATCCATCCTCGAATGTCGCGGCATCTTCGATTGAAGTAGCGCCAGCGCGCAGGGCTTCGGTAATGGCGCGCGCGAAGATTGTAAATCCGCGCGACCATTCGCTGTCACGCATTCCCTCCGCGAGTTCTCCGCGCTCCACTTCGACTTGTTCCCACTCGCCCGCGCCCGTCACCGACCGCCATAGATCATCGCCGTCCAATCTCAAAGCGCCGCGCGAGCCAAAGATTTCCAGGCGATGATAGGGGCGTCCCGATTCGACAACGGACATCGAAATCGAGCCGGTTGCGCTCTTAGTCAAAGCAGTGTCTTTAAAACGCAGCAGGAGATTCGCTTCGTCATCTGTCGTCACGGGTCGCATCTCTGCGGTCTGCTTGTCGGGGCGCTCACGAATGTGCGTAGCCAGTTGACAGAAGACGTGCGTCGCTTCTGTATCAAGCAGCCAGCGGAAAGCGTCAACGGCGTGCGAACCGATAGCGCCGAGCGTGCCGCCGCCCTGCTCCGCGCTCGACCACCAATCCCATGCGCGCTCCGGTTTGGCGCGCGAGTCCGCGCGGAAAAGCAGTTTCGCGTGATAAACCTGGCCGATCTCTCCGCCTCTGAGTATCTCGCGCATCAATCTGCGGCCCGCTAGAAAACGCAACTCGTGGTCAATGAGCGCCAGATGACCAGTCTCTTGTGCGCGCTGGCGCATCAGGTCGGCCTCATCCGCGCTCATCGCCATAGGCTTTTCGCAAAGCACTGCCTTACCCGCATCGAGCGCCGCCAGAGCGATCTCCATGTGAATCGCGGGCGGAGTGGCAATGCTGACCAGATCAACATCCTCGCGCGCGATCACACCGCGCCAATCGTCTGCGACGTGCTCGATCTGAAACCGGCTTGCGACCTCCGCCGCGTGTTCTCGATGCGCGCTCGCAATCGCCACCACGCGCGTGCCCGCCGCGCGAAAGCCCGGAATCTGCGTCGAGCGAGCAAAGCCCGCGCCGATGATCCCGATGCCGGGCATCTCCTTCAAGGCCAAATCAATTACCTCTCTTCTTGTCCGCAAAAAACATTAGATGAAGGCAAGCATTAAAACAAGAATTTCTCAGACTACGCATTGCCTAAATCCTAATTTTAGCCTGAACTATAATGAATAAGGGCAGCCGGTCGTGCTGCCCTTATGTTTGATTTTTATAATGCCCCCGCGAGGACTCGAACCTCGAACCAACAGATTATGCTTACCACTACGGCTTTCGCCGCGCTCCGTCCCGAAGGGGCGAGCGGAGTTTGTGGTCTGGACTTTCTCTTCGCTTTACGCGTCTCCCATTAAGTCTCTACACCTTCCAGGCCGTTGAACGGCATGGCTTGGCTCGGGATTACCATCTCGGCTTTCGCCGCCTGAGGCTTCCCCGAATTTGACAGATTCTACAAACGCACCTGAGACAAATCTGAAAGCTCAGAATTGAATGTGATACGCTTGCAACCCAACTTTGAAGGTCATATGGAAGAGATATGTCTTGTCTGCAAAGCAAACGGAGATTCATAATCCCGAATTTTCCACTTAGACCTTTCAAAGAACCGAGTCTGCTGCTCTAACCATTGAGCTACAGGGGCACAAAGTAAAATTGCTTATCGAGAGTTTAGCGATTTGCCGTGCTTTGAGCAACCGTTCATCAAAAACCGTTTCGCGCACTAGGAGCGTTGATGATTGCGTCTATGACCAAAGGACGCACAGAAGTTATGCCTATTGTGGTGCTCGCACGGATAATTCTTGTTGCGGGTCGCGATCAATGCCGTAAACCAGGACTTCAATTCCCATGATTTCAGCCTTTCCTTCGGGCCGTTCTCCCAGGCGTTCGGCGACGCGGATTGAAGCCTGATTCTCAGGGTGGATGAGACTGATGACGTGGTCTTTGTTCAACTCCTTGAATGCATAATCGAGCGCGCGGCGTGCGCCTTCCGTCGCGTAACCCTTTCCCCAATGCTCGCGTCCGAGCGTCCAGCCGATCTCGAAACCGGGCCATCCATCGGGGTTGAGAAAACCTATGCGCCCGATAAACTGGCCGCTCGCTTTCTCTTCAACTGCCCAGTGCCCGTAACCGCGCAAGTACCAGTGTCCGATGATGAAGGCCATGTGACGCCAGCTCTCAGAGCGCGTCAGGGTCTTGCCGCCGAGATAGCGCATCACTTCCGGGTCGGCGCACATGCGTGCGTAGGCATCAAAATCATCCTCCTCGCGCCACATGCGAAGTATCAGTCGCTCCGTTTCTAATCTCACCATCAGCTTACTCCTTTTTTAATCAAGCGTCGGCGGTCTGCCTTACGGCTCACTATCCGTACCGTGCCGTTGGTCGCATCCAAAACCACACGGTCTCCATCCTTCAAAATCTTAGTCGCATCCTTGAGGTTCGCCAAGGCGGGCAGGCCGTATTCGCGCGCAACCGTCGAAGCGTGCGAGAGAGTTCCGCCGACCTCGACGATGATGCCGGAGGCGAGCGTGAACAAAGGCGTCCATGCAGGGTCGGTGGCGGGCGCGACCAGTATCGCTCCGCGCTTCATGCGCGCAAACTCCGCCGGGTCTTTCATCACCAGCACTTCTCCCTCCGCATAACCCGCGCTGACGCAGAGGCCATGCAGGAGGAGTTGTGGCGGTTGTCGTTGTTGTTCCTTAACATCCGTACTCGCAAGAGCGACATCATCTTCTTCTTCGGTCACGCGACGCTGGAGGAGGAGTGCAGGTAATTCCGATTCGCGCATCAAAAGCGGCATCTCCAGTTGTCGCCACTTCTCCATCTCAGCCTTGCGACCGGCGACGATTGAACGAAATTGCGACGCCGTTGCCGGTTGGCCCAAGGCCCCGGCGATCTCTTCGCGCGTCAAAAAGAAGAAATCGTCCCGGTACTCTAAAAGGCCGCGCTCGACGAATCTATCAGCCATCACCAGCAGCCAATGCCTGATCGCCGAGGTCGGACGCACCATCTCGGAACGGCACAGCTCGCGCCACACGTACATACGCTTGGTGCGCTTGAGCAGCCAGCGGACGCGCGGTAACCATAAAATTCTTTGCCACAAGTTTAATCTCTTCGTAAATGCCTGCCACGTCTGCGCAGCCTCGCGCTCTTGCCGCGCAATGATCGCTTCCGGCGCGGGGCAATCCGGCGCTTGCACATGAATACTCACAGCAAACAACAGTGGCTGTGGGTCTTCGCTATAACGCGGCAGAGACCAGTCCGACTCATAATGGCCGCGATGACCGTACTTTTCGAGGAACAGCTCGAACTGCTTGAGGAATTCAGTGCCCTGCAACTGTTCGCGAAAGTCATCGAAGCTATTGTGTCTTCGCATAAAATAGTCGCGAGCTACCTCTTCGCGTCGCGCTACGTTCGCTAAAGCCAGGAGATCGAATCCCTGCTGTGCGCTGACGGACTTTTCGCCGGTGGCGAGATGCGTATGCAGCAATCGCTCGTAGGGGAACCCAACCTGTTGACAGATTTTTTTCAACGGCGCTTCATAGAGCGTCACAGCCGCTATCACAAAGACGGTCTGTATGCGCCCTGCCGCCTCGTCGTTCCATTTTTGAAGGAATGCCACGATCTCCTCATCAGACAGGTTGCGCGGATCACGCGAGTCGAGAAGAGCCATATCTTCTCGGACACGCGCCAACTCCTGCCGGACGAGTACGCCCGCCCTCAGTTGCATCCAGCCGAGACGCAGCATGTCCGGCAGCACTCGTAGAAAACTTGCGAGCGGAGGGCGCATCGCCAACTCATCTTCGGCCTTGATCTCCCCTTCGTGGCCCACCCCGCGCAGTACCGAAGCCATATCGCTCCCGGTCATTCGACAGATGTGACGAAACTGCGAGAGATTGAAATATGGACGCCCGTAGAACGCTTTGATCGTTGGCCCAAGCTCGGCTTCGGGAGCGAGCAGATTGCGGGAATAAGCGCGCATCGCGTGATTGAGGATGTCGCACAGGGCGAACATAACCTGTGGCGAGGGCAGATCGGGCAGCACCTCTCGCGCGTTGGCGCGCGTCCACTCAATATCCTGACGCGCTGCTGTCTGCGGCGCGGAAGCTAAGGCATCTTGCGTTGCAGTTACCGGACGCGATTGAACTATCCAGAACTGCGCGCCGTCGTGACACCATTCGACATCCTGCGGGCCGTTGTAATGCTCTTCAACGCGCACGATCAGCGAGGCCAGTTCATCCAGTTGCGCGACAGTCAACGACGGCAGTGTGCGTTCATCCGTTTTAGTTTCGACGAGACGAGAGACTCCCTGCTCAGAGATAACGCGGTAGAGCTTGCCGCCAATAAAGCTTGAGAGCAACGCTCCATCCGACTTGCGCACACGAAATTCATCGGGCTCGACGTGGCCGCCCACCAGCGCCTCACCCAAGCCCCATGACGCGCTGATGACTAACTCATCCGTCGTGCCCGTGACAGGATTGATCGTGAAGGCCACGCCCGACACGACCGCGCGGATCATCACCTGCACCAGCACTCCGGTTTGCAGTTGCTCAACGCTCAAGCCCTGCGCACGCCGGTAAGCGAGCGCCTGCGTGGATTCGACAGAGGCACGGCACGCTCCTATCGCATCCTTCAGTCCTTCCCGCGTGACGTTGAGCTTCGTCTCGTGAATCCCCGCGAAGGAATGTCCCGCGCCATCCTCATCAGCCGCCGATGAGCGCACCGCAAACAGCGTCTTCACAGGCAGTCGCATGAGCGCGTCTTGAAATTCGCTCCCTGCAACGAGACCATCCGGCGCATTCGTCGGCAGGACGAACCCGTCGGGCACGGGAAAACCCGCCTGCTTCAGCCGCGCGCAGTTGTATGCTTTGCCGCCGATGAGCGGCTGATCGGCATCAGTTATCTGTTCGAGTGATTTAATCAGTCCCATTTGGGTTGGTGTCTGAGCAGAGATGGAGACTGCCGGCCCGGATCAGGTTCACGCGCATCCTCACCAATGTCGAAAGGGGCGTGCCTGTTTTGAAGAGCCCATCGAGTAGCACTCTGGACGGAGGCTCGTCTATTTCCACTTAACGCTCACGGATCAACTCGGTGATTCGCGACAGATGGTGATCGTCATGCTCGGCGATAAAATAGGCGAAATCCAGAACGCGCATCTCCGTATTGAGACGCAGGTGTAGAGCCTTTCTTTGAATAAACTCTTCATCAAACCCTTCGAGCCGCCTCACGAACTCCGCCCGTTCTTCAAGAAATGAGCGGAGAATCCCCGCAACAGGTTGAGCATTGTGACCGGCCTCATG
>JBKKAL010000035.1:0-56817 GCA_046714695.1 Pyrinomonadaceae bacterium | reverse complement strand
AGATGCGACAGACGACGGTGCGACGCGCGCCCGTCGCAAGCAGATGGTAGGCCCACATCGCTGTCGCATTCAGGCGTCGCATCATTTATCTTCTTTGTTCCGCTCCTGCTGCTCCGGTTGAGTGGGCTCGCTACTACTACTAATGGGTGCGCCCGTGCCTTGCAGCGATCTACGCGACTTGCCGAAGAGATCGAAGAGATTGGAGAGCTTCGATGAGATAGTGAAGTAAAAACCACGGCGACCCTGATTGGCGATAAACCCGCCGGGCTCGCCCGCGCGCGTGAAATTGTAGCCCGCGCCCAGACGCAGATCGGGCAGCACCCAGAAGCCAAGCTCAGTGCCGTATATCGAGCGTCGAGTCCCCGTTGATCTCTGCATCAGGTAACGCACTTCACCGGCCCAGTCGAGACGGCTCGTAAGGCGATACTGCGCGCGCATCTGTGTCAGATAAGTAAGCGTCGAGACGTAAGGCAGATCGGGCTGGCCGTTGGCGTTGAACCGTAGCGCAACGCGACCGTAAAGCTCCAGCGCGCTCGTCGCCTGAAGATAACCGTCCATCGCCAGAGTATCAATACGATCTCGCGTCGCGTCTGCGCCGTTGATGCCGCCCTGCACAAGCGAGCGGTGGTTATAACTAAAGAGCAGCCCCGTGCGGTCTGATTCAAGCGGACGCCAGGCGAGCGCCGCCGTGCCGTCGAGCGCAGAGTTGTTGCGTCCGGCAAAATCCGCAATCGTAAACTGAAGACGCGACATGACGGTAACGCCGTCGCCGAGGCGTCCCGCTGCGCCGACGGCGAAGAGTTGGCCCACGCTTCCGCGATCACGAAATTCATAACGGGCCGAGGCGCGAAAGTCCTCAGTCGGCGTCCAGCCGAAGCCTAAGGTCGCGGTGTTAAAGCTCTCGCCTTCGCCCGCCAGATGGAAACCGCGCTCGAAGCCCAGTTCCAGCGAAAGCGCCTCGGAGATCGGCAAGCGATTTTGCAAACCGATGACGGCGAAACTGTCGCTGCCGTTAATGCCGTTTTCCAACTGGTAGCGACCGACCATCGAAGTGTACTTGCCGAAGCGCGTCTCGACGCCGATGGCCGTCTCGTGCCGGGCCTCTGTAAAGGCGAAGCCGGTCTGAGCGACATCGCCAATCGGAATGATCGGCGCTGAAGCGAGACGCTGCGTAAGGAAGAGGCGCGTCCACTGGCTGACCTGATAGGTTGCCGCCAGCGTCGTCTGGTTCGGATAGGTCGGGTCGGCTTCGCCAAGATTCTGCTCGCGCTTGACCGAGAGGTTGAGCTTGTCCGTCACCTGCACTTCGACGGCGGCAGTAATAAGGTTCGACTCCGTCTGTTGATTCGTTAACTCGTCATTAAAGCTACGGTGGTCATATCCCAGATGAAAGCGCACGCGCTCGTTGATAACCTGATCCCACGCTGCGGAGAGCGTGAGTCGAGTGTTATCAACAACGTCTGTGCGATTACGCTCGCTCGTGACGCCGAAGCGCAAAGTGGATTTCGAGCGCGGCTTGAATTGGAACGAAAGCTCGCCGCGACGCGAGCCCGGAGTTACGGTCGCGCCAAACGGGTTGTAGAAACCCGCTGAGGCGTTTGAATAGCGCGCTCTGACCACCGCTTCGTAAAAGGAGAGAGGCTGGACAAGCTCTACGCGATAAGCATTGCCGTCATGCGTTGTGTTCGCGGCATCGAAGATATTTCCACCGCCCATGATCTCGCCCTGGCTGCGAGCATATGCGAAACGAAGCTCGCCGCCCCTGGGCAGAGACTTCGTGCCGTCAAGGCCGCCCAGCACGAAAGAGCCGAGGTCGGATTTCTGGACGACCGCCGACAGTCCCATACGCAGTCCCAGACTCTCGAAATTCTTGACGGCGCGACCCGTATAGACGGCCGTTGAATGATCGTCGCTGCGGTGCTCGTAGGTGACGACCAGTTGCACAAGGTTGAGAGCGTAGTCGAAGGTCGAAATATAGCGTAGGAAGAAGACCTCGCCCGTCGTCGGGTTGAGGTTGTAATCAATTCCCCGGATGAGCTGTTCGCTTGAGAGGATGATCTCAGGATTACGGCGGTCGCGTACTTCCAGGATAACGGTCTCCGAGCCCGGCAGTATCTCGCCGTGAGAGAGACGAAGTAGCCCGAGGCTCCCTGCCGGAAAAACGTCGCGCGCGAAAGCCGTGTCGGGACGCGCGCCCGTCACCGTCACGAAGTCTCCCTGAGAATTCTCGGCGTGAACCTTAACGCCCGTAAGCTTGCGCACATAACCCGCCAGTGCCAGATCATCCATGTCGGCAGTAAAGTCTCCGAACATGGCGTAGGAGCGTCCACGATCAATGCGCGCATAGAGCTTGGAGTTGGACTCAGCCGTCTGGTAGCGCGTCGAGGAATCGCCGAAGAGCGGATAGACGCGATCCAGCGGGTCGAGCTGGAAAAGACGGTCGCGCCCAGCGGTGCGATTGATCGGTCGCTGAGAATCATAGGCGAGCGTGAGAATCGAGCGCTTCCACAGATTGCCGTGATAGAAGAAGCTGAGGCGGCTGCGAACATTTCCTTCTTCGCCGCGCAGGTTTATTTCCGGGACACTCTTGCCGATTGTCACTTCCGCCAGACCGACGAGAATCGCTGGCCTTGATTCGGGCGTAATGCGGACTTCGCCGCGTGCGTCGAGGTCGCCCATCTGCGCGCGCAGTCGCGCCGCGCCCGGAGCGCCCGATGCTACGAGCCTGAGCGAAGCCTCGCCGCCTTGCAGCATGACGAGCATATCGCTCTCGTCACGGCTGCCCTGTTCTGCCCTTACAGAGTCGCGCCGCAGTAAGGAATCGGGCGCGCTTATTGCCGTGTCTTCAATTGCCACCAGGCGACCCGCAGAAACCGACAATGCCACCTGACCGTCAATCGCAGGACTGCCCCACTGATCTAGCGCTCGTAGATGCAGGATACTTGAATCGCGTCCGCCGGCCTGAATCTCGGTCTTCTCGGAAACGATCTCCAGCCGCCTGGCAGGCCCGCGACCCAAAACGGTCATCTCTTCGGTGCGGCCCGGAACGCCTTCGGGGCTCAGCGCCGTGATGCGCAGGTGATTTGGGCCGGGACGCAGATTGATACCGACGAACGTAAAGGTCGAGACGCTGTTTCTTTGATCGAGGCGGCTCTGGCCGATGTTCTTGTCCGAGATGCGCTCGCCGTTAACCTCTAACTGGATGCTCCAATTGAGCATGACGCGCGCCTCGATCTGCATCGCGGGCGACATCACTATGGAATTCGCCGTCGGCGAGAGCACACGCACCTGGCCCGGCGCAACCGGCTCGACCGTTTCCGTCGAAGCGATCTCATATGTGCCTGCCGTGCGCGGCGGCGTCGCGCCCATTGAATTATTCGCTGCGCTCAGCGTGGCCGCGTCTGAAGAAGGTTGGCCCGCGCTTCTATTATCGCTTGCGGTGCTCAACGCGGAAGAAGGTGTGGGGAGAGCATCAGACAGGGGCGCATTAGGTATTGTGCTCGCCGCAGACGGCTCTTGAGAGGCGGCATGTTGCCCCGACTCGTTGCGAACGAGCGCGAAGTTTTGACGCAGGAGCGCGCCGCCGCCCACAGGCGTGCGAAGAAGGCGTGTCCAGCTACGGCCTGAGACGGAGCCTCCGTCCAGGAGAGCGTAGCCCGCGGGAACACTGACGGGATCGAGCGCGATCACCTGCGCTCCATCGCCCAGTGATGGGAAGTTATAAAGCCCCGCGGAATCCGTCACCACGGACTGTCCGTTCTGAAGAAACAGCCGCACACCCGCCATCGGATGATCAGTATCGTCGAACTGGCCGTTACCGTTCTTATCCTCGAAGACGCGGCCCAGGATCATCTGACGCGTGGAGAAGACGCCGCTGCCTATCTGCACGGAGGCGCGTGCCGGCTGGGTCTGAATCTGTTCCCCTGTCGAGAAAGCGCCCAGAACTACGGCCGTATTTTCCTGCGAGCCTTCGCGCGCGTTTGCGCCGACGCGAACGCGGTAGAGAATTCGCGCGGTCGCGCCTGGGCCAATCAACGGAATGTGGAAGACCATCTCACCATTCTGCATCAGAGGCTCTATGGCCTGGGCCGCAGAAGTATTATTGGTCGAACCAGTGTTGATGCGTGCCGTGCCCGGGGCATAATGGAAAGATTCCGGCAAGCGGTCGCGTACCGTCAAATCATGTATGGCCGCAGCTGTCGAGTTGTGTATCTCGATGCGATAAGTAATCGTGTCGCCGATCTCGGCGCGCTGCCGGTCTGCCGTCTTGGTGATCTCAAGGCTGCGCCGCTCAAACATCGGAACGTTGAGCGCCACGGCCGCGAGGTCTTCGATCTGCACATCTTCATTGACCAGATCGAACCGACCGGCGCGGGCCAAAGGCTGATCGTCAAGAGCGTGTACGGTCATACCGAAGAGCCCGGCGCGCGTCGGGTGCGCGGTCAACTCAAGCATGCGTGTCACGTAGCCGGCGGCTGTGACGCGCATATAGTAACGAATGGGCGCGCCCGCTGTGCCCAGTTGCTCAGGCGTGAAGGCGAAGCTGTAATGGCCCTGCCCGTCGGTCAGGTATGGATTCTCGTTCTGCGTGTTGGGCGGAAAACCCGGCCCGGAGGGGATTTGAAGTAACGCGTCGCCATTCTGATCGAGCAGAATCTCCACGCGCGCCCCAGGAATCGCCGTCGCGCCGTTGCTGCGTCCCGAAAAGACTGTGCCGAATGGATCAACCAACACCACGGCGTTGGTCGAAGCGATGGAGCGAACGTTTTGTCCGCTGATAACGGCGCTATTGACCAGACCCACACCGGCGGTCGCGCCCGATGCGATTGTGGCCCTGAAAGATAGGCGGACGAGCTGGCCCGGATCAACCTGCGGCAGCAAGACCTGTACGCGACCCTGCGAGAATTTCCCTTCATCCGCGTCTTCAGCATCCGTCAGGGCGCGATCATCCAGATGAAGCGAACCGGCGACATATTCGACTCCGGCGGGCAACGTGTCCACAACGACGACCCGTTGTGCGGGAACATCTCCATGATTACGAAAAGCGATAGTGTAGGTGAAAGGGGTTCCCGGAGCGACGACCATCTGGCTCTGCCCGTTAACGGTCTTCAGGGGAGGGAGGCTTACGTTATCGGGTGAAGATAGTTGTGAGCCCTGACCAATGACGTTGATAATCGTGCCGCTGTCTTCGCCCGTTCCATTGGCGGCGGCCACCACATTAGAGCGCGCCGTCAGACGAATCGTTAAAGCGGTCTGCGGCGCGGAATCGTTTGTATCAATCGTGACCAGCACGCCCACGCACGAGCCCTGGCGCGTGCGCGTAGACATGCTTTGACCAACCTGCACGGGCGAGTCCGAATCATCCAGCCCGCCAGATGCATTCGTATCGAAGAAGATGGAGTGGATAGTCGCGGGCGCATTCACCTCTGCCCGCATGATCGTGTAGAAGTCCGGCGTGTTGCCGGTATTGCAGACGCGAAAGAGGCGTGTCACTCGTTCGTTCGGGCCGACGGCTTCGGAAGAAACTGTTTCGTCCGGCGTCACGACGAGCGTGGAGACAGAGAGAACAGTGATTGTGATAGTCGGCGAGACAGTGCCGTAGCTTGCTCCCGCTTCATCCTCGTAGGTTGCTTCGGCGCGGTTCGAGATGGCCGTGCCGGCAGCCGTCCGCTCATCCTGTGCTGCTCGCGCCCAGGCGGTCGCCATCGAAGCGACGAGAGCCGAGATGACGAGGGCGGCGATGACGAATCTTTTGTAAGGGGCGACTAACATCGGCGGCCTATGGGAAAGATGCTGAGTGGAATCCCTATCCTGTTGAAGTTAAAAGCGGCGCGGCTGAAGCATTCCTGAGCGGAGCAAGTACTCGAGGGCTGTCTGAGCCGCGCCGTTTCACTAACTATCTTCATAGTCCTCGACGGACTAATTGATAGTTACGCTAAATTTAAACGTACCCGAAGCGCCGGCCGCGAGGCCCGGCAGCGTAACCTCTACCTTGTCCACCGGCGCCCCGGTCACGGTAATGATGCCGTAAGGCGACGTTGGAACGGGAGAGACCAACTGGCTCGATGCAGAGCCCGCGACGTATGTGGCGTATTGAGTCCAGTTGTTCACACCAGTACCAAGGTCAGTAATGACGACACTGGCTGCGGCCAGCAGGCCGTTGTTACTCCCGCTGGTCGAGGAGATGTTCGTGTAAGTGATCGTGTATGCGATGACGGCGCCGTTCACTGCATCGTTCGGGCCGCCCTTGGTCGGGTCGCTGTTGGTAACGACGGTTGACTTGTCGAGGCGGATGAACCCTGTGTAGACGCGGTTAATGGTGTCGTTGGTCGCCCCGGCCGTATTGCCGGAAGTGGCGCGCAACGTCGTGTTGTAACCGGCGAGCACGGGGATACCTGAGGGCAGCGTGACCTCTGCCTTATAGGGAGCAGAGCTGCCGTATGATACGGCGAGCGTCGGATTGGCCGCACCTGTCGGCACTCCGTTCAAGACAATGGTCGTCCATGTCGTTCCGTTATCGGTGCTGATTCGCACCGTGCTGTTAGCCGGATACGCCGGCACGCTGAGCGTGAAAGTATCGTTGGCGTTGCCTGTGTTCTGCACAGTGTTGTCGAACACTATGGCATTGCCTACTGCATTGGTGTTGCCACCGGGCGCGATTCCTGCGATGCCTGTGTTGACACTCTTGTTGGTGTAGTCGTCATTGTTGTCTGTTGGGCCGACAGCGCCGGGTTGGCCCAATGGGCCATTGAGCACCTGTCCGACCTGTGCGAGCGATGTCTGGATGGGCGTACCGCTCGACGCATTGGGCTGAACAACACTCGGATTAAGCGCGTTGCCGTCGCCCTTGTTCGGAATCTGCGCGCCCGTTGATTGTCCATCAGACTGATCTGTGATCAACGAGCTGATGCTGTTATTGGCGAAGGCGTCGGCCATCATTCGGATCGGGTTCGATGCGTTGATGCCGGTGTTGACTGTCACGATCATCGTAATGCTGGCGCTGCATGGGCTGGAATTAGCCAGGAGCGGCGTTGCCACCCTGAAAGCGAGACGAGTGGCGTTGGCCGGGATCGCTCCGGTGTTCCAGGTAGCAGCGGTCGGGGCGGTCGTCAAAGGATCAGTGGTATAGAGAGTGAGCAGACTACCGGCAAATGCCTGACCGCTCTTGAGGGTCGTATTGGCGGGTATCGGCATCACTATGAAGACGCCTGAATTACCGGAGAGCGTAATGGGCGCGGCATCTCGTGCGCCGACATTACAAACGCCGACCGTATAGGTGATGTCGGAGCCGAGCGCGGCAGAGCCAAGAGGGGCAGCGCCCAGCGAGACCTGTAACTGCGCGTCGTTAGCGACTGCGGCGGAAATATCACCGCCCGCCTGCTTCGCCCCGTTGGCCGAAGCGCCGACGGTGCGGACTTCATTGCCAGCTCCGGTCGTCGCCACGTTATCGTAAGGCGATGCGCCGTTCTCATTACCGAGTTGAACTCTGATGGTCTGCCCGCTTGAGGCAGCGTTGCTGACGGTGACGACGACGACGACGTTAAAGTCATCCAGCGCGTCGCCACTGCGGTTGATCGCCTGGTTAACGACTGCGCCGTTAGCGAACAGGGAGACCTCGGTGCCATCCTGAATGTTATTAGCGTTGAGATCAGTAAAGGCATCCGTGATCGTGCCCGGCCCGCTCATCAGGATGCTGCCGCTGGGCGTGCCAGCGCCGCCGCTTGCGAGAAAGCGCACCTGATCATTGAAGTTACCGAGGTTGGTGACGGTGAAGACAAACTTCACGGGCGTCTGTCCCGCCACAATGCTTGGGCCAGCCTGACCGTCAGGCGTAATCGCAAGACCTGAGACGTTGGCGACCGTGACAGTAACGGGCGACGACCTGGTCTCGTAAGAATTACTCGAGCTGTCAGTATAGGTGGCCGTGGCTGTATTGGTGATCACCGTGCCGCCGGGTGTCTGTTGCGCCAAAGCGGGAGCGCCAAGGACACAGGCGAGAGCCAGGACAGCAAGAAGTCGCACAGTGAGCTTTACTGCGGCGCTGATCTTGCGTGGGGAATTATCTCTGATAGTCATCTTGATTCCTCAAAAAGTTGGTGTGATGGGCACGGCAGTCACCCGTTGACGGTCGAAGGCGAGCGAGAGGCGTGAGCTTAAGCGCGGGCCTTGGATTGCCTATGTGTGGGACGTATTACTTGACACGCACTTTGTAGGAGGCGTTGAGCTTGCTGCCTCCGGCCAGAGGGTCTGTCCATTCGTAGCGCACCTGCGTGTACATCGAAACCGGCGCAGGCACGAGCTTGGCCGATCCATCGGGCTGTTTCTCTTCCACCATGGGTGTGGCCGAGAACGTCTTCCCGTTATCAATGCTATAGACGACCGTGGCCGCGCCGTCGGCCGTGGCGCTTCCGGCGATAAGCGTTGTGCCTTGCGGGATCTGGCCTAATGTTCTGTACTCACGCGCCGGGGCGTCGCCGTCGTTCGTAGATGCGATGGTCCAATGAAGAATCTCGCCGGGATTTACGGTCGAGGCTTTTTCAACGGGAACAAGCTCACCACCCGCGCGCTCGATAGCGCCGGAGAGTAAGACTTTGACATCGGGACGACCGCGCTCGGCGTGCGCGAGCTGCCTTTGCGCGAAGGCGGCGGCTCCGCTCAATAAAAGCAGACCGAGGGCTGCGGCAACGAGCGTGCGCGTCTTGTTCTTTAACTTCATCATGACTGTCTCCTTTAATTTCCTGACCTCGCGAGAGGCCGGGGGCGTGGCCCAAGCGGTTTGTAGGCCGAACCTGTCAGAGGCTGTGAGCCGAAGTGAGGCCGCGCATCTGCTGCGCTTCGAGGGCGCGTGCGACGGCGTACATAAAGGTGGTGACGGAAACGGGGCGGGGAAGCACTGCGGCGAGGCGCGTGTGTGCCGTCGTGCGCAGGAATTCCGAAGGTCGCCGGTGAAAGCCGATCAGAGAAACGTACGGCTCTATCTCTTGAAGCACTTCAATGGCACGCGATCCGCCGAAGCCGGGCATGTCCATACCGAATGCGATCAGATCAAAACTCCCTTTATCTGCTTCGCGAAGAACGTCCATCGTGTGATGACACGTCGTCGCTTCGTGCTTGGCAGCGCGAAGGGCAGCGACCAATTGATCAGCCATTACCCGGTCGTCATCGCAAATCATCACACGCGCCATTCCGTTCCATCCTTTAGTTCGTCGGGTTTGCGACCGTCAAAAATCAGGCGGTCGCCCCAAGTGCTTAACAAGCCCTGTGCCATGACACAGTAGACCCGCATGCGGAAGGGTAAGTGCTGCAATAATAAGGGGTTGTGTTGGCGGACAGAGGGCGGGGGCGTTCGCTTGCGGGAGGCTCCGATGACAGGCTGCGCTGAAGTTTTGTCAGCCCCCTGACTTTTTGTCAGCGTAAGCAGTGAGGATTACAAAGGCCGGCTCGGAATTACCAGAGAAAGAGAAGGTTAATCTATTGTTTGAACGGCGGATCATCCGAGCTGCCTAATTGCGTAAAGACAACGAGCTTTGAACGATCATCTAAGAGGACAAGGAACTGATCCATACCGCCCGCGACGTTGAAACTGATCTTGTAGACCCAGGCCGTGAGCTTGCGCCCGCCCATTCGCCCTTCCGTTTTGGAATCAGGCTCGCCCAGTTGCTCGCGAACGCCGTCCTCTCTCTTGTTTATCAGAGAACTCATCGCGCCGATTAAATCTTTGACCATCTCGCCGCGCGTGATCGCGTCGCCTTCGCGCCCTGTCTTCGAGTCGAAGCGTTTCTCTTCGAACTTGCGCCAGGGTTTTATGTCGCAGCCAGATGCCAGGAGCGAGATGAGCAACAAGCTCAAACCAACCAGAGCTATTGCGTGAGCGGATTGCTTAGAAATTGATCTCATGTCTCTTCAACTCCTTCGGCAAATCTTTAACACAGGGAGCACACATCCGATAAAGATAGTTCAAGCGCAGTTAGAGAACCGCCGTCTCTTCAAGCAAGCGCCCTTCAGCGAATCTTTCCGCGCGAAGCGGCGTGGCGTCAATCGAGCGCGAGCGCCCCTCCATGATCATCTCCGATACCATCCTTCCGGTGGCCGGCGAATGCATGACGCCGTGCCCGCTGAAACCGTTGGCGAGATAAAGACCACGCACTCCGGGAGCCGCGCCGATGATCGCGTGATGATCAGGCGTCACCTCATAGAGCCCCGCGCGGCAGCGTCCGCGATCTACGACTACATCGGCCAGGCAGGGCACGCGCATCCGTGCGCGCGCCAGAATACGCTCGATGAAGGCGGGATCGAAATCTGTGTTGAACCCTTGCGTCTCATCCGGCGCGGGCCAAGCCATCAACACGCCCGAAGATGAAGAGGCGGGCGGCTCGCGGCGAAAGTGAAAGCCGTTCGACATGTCTATGACCATCGGCAGAGGCTTCGGCAACGCGTCGAACGGCTCTGTGATAACAAGCTGGCGTCGAAGCGGCGCGACCGGCAGCGAGACACCCGCCAGTTGCGCCACGCCCGCGGCCCATGCACCCGTCGCATTGATAATCACACGCGTCGCAACCTGTCCGCGCCTTGTCCTCAAGCCTTTCACCGCGCCGCCTTCCAACTCTATGTCCGTTACCTCCGCATCGAGCCACACTCTTGCGCCTCGCTCGCAGGCGCGTATGGTGAAACCGCGCAGCACGCTCAAAGGCTCTATAAAACCGTCCGTCTGGCAGAAGCTTCCTCCCGTCACCCCTTCCATGCTGAGCTGTGGAATCACGGCGTGGATGTCGTCAGGCGTCAGCAGCTCTACGCCTTGGAGCCCGAGCGCCATCTGTCGTTCACGATTGCGTCTGAGATATTCGAGATGCTGCTCGCTGGTTGCGACAAAGAGGTAGCCGTCCGGTCTGTAACCTGAGCGATGGCCCGTCGTCTCTTCAAAACGCGCGAAGAAGTCTATCGAATAGAGCGACATCTCAATATTGATCAGCGTGGCAAACTGCGCGCGCACCCCGCCCGCCCCCTTCCCGGAAGAGCCGAGCCCCTGTGCCCCTTCACGCTCGACGATCAGGACATCGCGGCAGCCCGCCTCCACCAGGTGATAAGCGATGCTTGCGCCGACGATGCCGCCGCCGATGATGACCACGTCAGCCGTCTCTGCTGTCATGAAAAGTACCTGTCAATGATCCTCTTGTTCCATCTGTTCCTGTAACTCTTTAGTGCGCGCCCTGGTCATCATCGTGAGGCATGATCTGTGTACTACCGGATAGATAGTTCCGCCGCGATTACCGAAAGCTTCAAAATCACAATTGGCGTCCCTGTATTTAAGCCAAGCCTGCTGTGCTGTCTTGAGAACGGCTTCGTATTCGCGATCCTCAAGCGAGGCCATCAACTGTTTATAGACGCGGTTCAATTCAGCATCGGCTTTTTGATACTCCACGCCCGCGCAGTTGCCCATATCTACTGTCGTCTGAGCGTTGTCGCAAGGGTCCGGGTTTTGCTGAGTTTGCGCCGGGGCGTTGGTCGCCGTCAAAAAGCATAAGATGACGAAAGCCGGAAGGGCTGAGATTTTCAACGTGGTCTCCTTCGATTCGCAAACAGTAGAATGACGAATTGAGTTACCAGCGAAAAGCTATTCGTCAGATTCCGTCGCGAGGTCTGTTGAATCGGTTGCCGTCTCGTATTCGCGCAGCTTGCGATAGAGCGTGCGCGCGGAGATGCCAAGGATAGCAGCAGCCCGTTCGCGGTTTCCGCCCGTCTCGTTAAGCACGCGAAGGATATGCTGGCGCTCCAACTCGTCGAGCGTGGACGGCTGCTGCTGCGAAGCGTTTATTGATTGTTGATCCAAAGGGCTGCCCGTGCCGCTTTGTCCTCCGCTCGAAGGCGGCAATACCTGTTCGGCCTCGACGCGGTCGCCGGTCGAAAGCGCGGTGGCCCGTTCCAGGCAGTTGCGCAATTCGCGCACATTGCCGGGCCAGTCGTATGTTTCCAGACGGCGACGCGCAGAGTCGGTGAGGTCAAGGGCGGGCCGGTTGAATCGCTGGCGGTAAATCTCTAAAAAGTAGTCGAGCAATTCGGGGATGTCTTCGGGGCGTTCGCGCAGTGGCGGAACGTAGAGCGCCACGACATTGAGGCGATAAAAGAGGTCTGCGCGAAAGCGTCCATCGCGGACATCATCGGGCAGATTACGATTGGTGGCGGCGATGACGCGCACGTCCGCGCCCTGATCGCGTGTGGAGCCGACGCGACGGAAGCGTCCCTGTTCGAGAAACTGCAAAAGCTTAACCTGCATCTGCAAAGGCATCTCGCCGACTTCATCCAGAAAGAGCGTCGAGCCGTCAGCCGCTTCCAAGAGTCCGCGCTTGAGCGCGTTCGCGCCGGTGAACGCGCCGCGCTCGTGGCCGAAGAATTCCGATTCAAAGAGAGCTTCGGGCAGCGCGCCGCAGTTGATCGTGATTATCGGCGAGTCAGAGCGCGCGCTCCTGGCGTGAATAAAGCGCACGAGGACATCTTTGCCTGTGCCGCTCTCGCCCGTGATGAGAATGGTCGAATCCAGACGCGCCGCAGCTTCCGCTTGAATGATAATCCCCTGCATGACGGCGCTTTTGTAGATAACGGGCGGCAAGCCGCCATCGTCGGCCTGCGGCGAGCGCACAGCCGCGCGAAGAGATGCGTTCTGCCTGACGAGGCGTCGCTTCTCGTCGGCCTTGCGAATGATCGCCTCCATCTCGTCGAGCGTCGAGGGCTTGGTCAGATAATCGTAAGCGCCGAGCCGCATCGCCTCAAGGCCCGTCGGAAGCGAGGTATCCGCCGTGAGCATGATCACCTCCGGCGCATCCTCCATTTTTCTGATCTCACGCAGCGCGTCGAGGCCGGAGAGTCCCGGCATCTGTATGTCCAGCAGAACGACATCGTAGTCCTTCTGCCTGAGCGCATCGAAAGCCTCCTGCGCGCTTGCCGCCGGTGCTGCCTCAAATCCTGAGCGCGAGAGCTGATCCGTCACCAGCTTGCGCAACAGATTGTCGTCATCAACTACCAGTACACGAATTCTTCGACTCATAAGTTTGAAATAATGAACGAGATACAATGAATGAAAGACTAACGCTTTTACTTTATCATTTATCGCCCAGCGTTCATTGTTTTGCCTCCTCCTTTTCCGGTGCTCGTCTTGGTAGCCAGAGGCGAAAGCGGCTGCCTGCGTGTTGTTTGGATTCAACGGTGAGCGCGCCGCCCAATGCTTCGGCGAGCGTGTAACAGATGGCGAGGCCGAGCCCAGACCCTTTGCCGGGGTCTTTGGTCGTAAAGAAGGGATCGAAAATACGCACGAGCAGATCGGGCGCGATGCCCTGTCCTGTATCTGCGACTTCGATGGCGACGCGCTCGCCGTCGCGCAGCGTCTGGACTGTTATCTGTCCCTCGCTCGTGACAGCGTCAAGCGCATTGCTCAAGAGATTATCCAGTACCTGCCGCACCATTCCGGCATCGGTCGCTACTTCGCCGACGTTTTCGTCCAGCTCCACTATGACCTTGATCGTCTCCGATGCGGCGCGTTGCTGGGCCAACCTGGCGCTTTGCGCCACGAGCGCGTTGATGTCGCAGGCTGCGCGATGAGGGCGGCGCTGGCGCGAGAGATCAAGCAGGCCGCGCGTGATCGCCTTGCAGCGCAGTGCCTGGCGGATAATCTCTTCTAGATAGAATGACCATTCTCGCTCGTCGGCCATCGCTGCCGTGTCGGGGCGAGCGCGTATGTCGCGCAAGGTCGCTTCGGCACAGGTGGTGATGGCGGCGAGCGGATTGTTGATCTCGTGCGCGACACCGGCGGCGAGCTGGCCCACGGTCGCGAGCCTACGCGAGCGCGAGAGCTGCTCCTGCATCTCTGAAAGCTCAGTCACATCGCTCCACGTGATGACGCTTCCGCCGGGGCTCGCGGGTTGGTCGAGCGGCGCGACCGAGACCAGGTAACGGCGGCCATCTTCGGCCTGAAGCTCGAAGGAAGAGGCCGTGCCCGTTGATTGGCCCATGTGATAGGCAGCGGCGCGCTCACCAAAGATGCGCGCGAAAGCGTCCGCGCACGAGAGCCCTATTGTCTCGGAGAGCGAGAGGTTCATCATCTCCGCCGCATGCGCGTTGCAGCGAACGATCTGCATCAGATGATCATGGACGATGATCCCGTCAGGTATCGCGTCAAAGGTTTGCTCCCAGATTTTCTTACCGGCGCTTACAGTTTCAGTCAGACGCGCGTTATCGAGCACCATCGCGGCCATCTCGGCCAGGTCTTCAAGCAGTCCCTTCTCTTCATCCGTAACATGATGCGCCGAGCGATAACCCACCATCAGCGCCCCGAGCATCTCACCGCGCGCTTTGAGCGGAGTAATGGCGACATTAAGCACGCCATCGGCGCTATGTACGGGGAAATCTTCGGGGGGAAGATCATCGCGCACGCCGATGCCTTCGACGATCACGAGATTGCCCGACGTTGCCGCCGTCTCGTAAGAATGGCCGCGCAGGGGCGTCGTCAGACTTTGCTCGCCTGCGAACGCAACGGAGCGAAAGCCGCTCATGGCTTTCCAGACGATGGTTTTATCGGCGAGTGAGAAAACCGCGACGCTCGTCGTATCGGCGCGCATAATGCGTCGCACCATCTCGACGACTGTCTTCAGGGTCGCGGCACTCTCGGAATGACCTTGATGCTCTAGCGACGCGCCGGAGTGCGCGCTGGCGCGCTCCGACGGGTTGATGTCGCGCCGCTGCGTTGTGAAATCTTCCGGCTGATCGGTCATCGGTTTTTCACCGTCGAGGCTCTTTCAAAATCGTCACACGATACGCCTTTGGTTCTCGAAAGTCTATCACATCGCTCATCTGGTACGAGCGCCGCGATTTTCTTTCAGATGGCGCTCGTAGATGGCGCTCAAGGTAGCCGGAGATTCGGCATGACCCGGCTTTAAAAGGGAGTTATAAGGCGGCACGCGCGTTGCCATCAAGCCGGGTGTGTGATTTCGATTGCGGCCCTGTTGCTTGACTCCGGGCTCGCTCGCGTCCGGAGTCCACCGCCTTAACGGCGAGCTTTGTGCAGGAGAAAGACATTCCACATGAATCTGCGAACGTTTATGACATTGCTGCTTATGATCACCCTGGTGGTGACGGCGACTGCCCTTCCGCAGCACGTGTCGAATGACTTATCTGCCGAACCGGGAGACGAGAAGCTTACTGCGGAAGAGGAACGAGAGGCGCGGGAGCTTGTCACTCTCTTGACGAGGCGCTGGTTGGAGACTGAAGACATCGAGCCGCTCATCAATGAATTTTTCGTGAGCGATTTTGCAGACCGCTTGCGACACGAGCCACAGATGCTCTTTCTCGTAGACCTTGAGCCTGACCTTCTCGCGCCGGAAAACAGCCTTGAGTTGCGACGGCACTACGTCGCGATGACCAACTTCCTGCACCTTATGTTCCGCCTCTACGAAGTCTATACGTCCATCAATTTGTCCGGGGAGCAAAACGTAGAAGTTGATTTGAAGGAGGCGCTCCCGGCCAACATCTGGAACTTGCTCAAAAGTACGAATGTGCTTCTGGAAGAGGAACTGGGAGAGAATGCGGAGGGCAAAACAGAGAATCCTGACCAGAGCGCAGAGGCGCAAGCGGATGCAAAAACTATCAAGACCATCGAGCAGTTGCGCAGCGTGACGATCACCTTAGAGCAGGCGGTCATTCATCTGCGCGATCACCTGAAGATATTTCCGTCAACGCTCCCGGCCAGCGAGATCGCCAGGGGCCGGCAGAGCGATGCGAATTCAGGCGCGGCGGAGAATAGTGATGTGCTGCAACCGCGCGTAAACATTCTCGGCGAGAATTTCTACGGCTACCCGGCGGGCACGCGCATCATCTACGTTAACGTTCTTCCATTTAACATAAACCTCGTGCGCGATGGCGACCAGCGCCTCAAAGTGCTTTCCGTGCATATTCTAACTGACTGAAAAGCTCTGCGGGGACGCCAGCTAAATCTTTGCTGCAACTTTGGAATTACAAAAAGGGCGGCCACATGAGCCGCCCCTTTATTAACTTGGCTACTGTTTCAATTCTAATCCGTCACGGGCGCGACCTTGCGCACGGCCTCCGAGACCCCGCCCGCATACTTCTTAAAATTCTCGTTGAAGCGGCGCGCGAGGTCGCGCGCTTTCTCGTCGTAGGACGCTTTGTCTGCCCAGGTGTTGCGCGGCTGTAAGACTTCTGTCGGAACATCGGGACAGGAGACGGGAACGCCGACGCCGAAGAAAGGATCGGGACGGGTTTCGACATCGGCGAGCGTGCCGTTAAGGATTGCGCGGATCATGGCGCGCGTGTGGGCGATCTTCATGCGCTTGCCCGTGCCGTATGGCCCACCCGACCATCCCGTATTGACGAGCCAGCAGTTGGCCTTGTGCTCCGCCATGCGCTTGCCCAACAGGTCTGCATAGACGCCCGGATGAAGCACCATAAAGGGAGCGCCGAAGCAGGTTGAAAAGGTCGCTTCAGGCTCAAGGCCTAAACCTTTTTCCGTGCCCGCGATCTTCGCCGTGTAGCCGGAAAGAAAGTGGTACATCGCCTGTTCGGGCGAGAGGCGCGCGACCGGCGGAAGCACGCCAAAGGCATCCGCCGTCAGCATGATGATATTCTTCGGGTGGCCCGCGTAGCCTTCCGCCATGATGTTCGGAATGCTCTCCAGCGGATATGCGGCGCGTGTGTTCTCCGTATTTGAGGCATCATCGAGATCGAGCGCGCGCGTCACCGGATCATAGACGACATTTTCCAGCACGGTCGCGAACATGCGCGTCGTGCGATAAATGTCAGGCTCTGCTTCCGGCGAAAGACGTATCACCTTGGCATAGCAGCCGCCCTCGAAATTGAAGACGCCGTCACCTGACCAGCCGTGCTCATCATCACCGATGAGCTTGCGCTCAGGGTCTGCGGAAAGCGTGGTCTTGCCCGTGCCTGAGAGCCCGAAGAAGATCGCCACGTCGCCCGCCTCGCCGACGTTTGCAGAGCAGTGCATGCTCATCACGTCGCGTTGTGGAAGCAGGTAGTTGAGAATCGTAAAGACGCTCTTTTTTGTCTCTCCTGCGTAAGACGTGCCGCCGATCAAGACGAGCTTCTGGCTGAAATCAACAAGGATGAAGGTTGACGAGCGCGTGCCGTCGCGCTCAGGGTCGGCGTGAAAGCTGGGGATATTGATGACGGTGAATTCGGGCTGGTGCATGGCATCCGTCTTGTCGTCATTAATAAACATTGTGCGCGCAAAGAGCGAGTGCCACGCCAACTCCGTGATGATGCGCACCGGCAGACGGTATTTAGGGTCTGCTCCGGCGAAGGTGTCCTGCACGAACAGCTCGCGCCCTTTCGTGTGGGCCATCATGCGATCCTTGAGCGCGTTGAATTTCTCCGTCGAGAATTCTTTGTTGACCTCGCCCCACCAGACCTTGTCTTCGCTCGCGGGCTCACGGACGATGGCCTTGTCCTTGGCGGCGCGACCCGTGTGCTCGCCCGTGTCAACGATGAGCGCGCCGTGATCGGAGAAGATGCCTTCACCGCGCCGCGCGATCTCTTCACAAAGCTCCGGCCGGTTGAGATTCCAATAGACGGCTGCCGCCCCCGTGATGCCGTAATTGTCCAGCTCGTAGCGGGTGCGCTTACGACCCTTATGCTCAGTCTCTAACTCTCTTTTAAGCGAAGTCATAGCTACTCCAATCGAAATAATGGATAAAAAGTGCGAAAGCGGGCGCGGCTCGTCAGTTGGAAGATTCACGAGCGAGGCGACGTTCGAGCGCCAGCTCGCGCAGGGCGACTACCAGATCGCGTGCGGCGCGATCTAGGCGATCAGCGCACGCCTCCAGACCATCCGCATCGGTATTTGAACGCACCGCGACGGCCGCGAGCGCCTCTTCGATCTGCCCGGTCAAGCGGCGAGCCTCTGTTTCCGCCTCCTGCTCTGCGCGTGTCATTTGAAAGGGTGATGGTTGTGGTTGCATATTCATAAATGATTGCTAATAGTCAGAATCCGTGAAGCGCTTTTCGAGCATCAGAACCCGGCCCGGGAAATTACGCCCGTTGATATAGATGAGATCATCAAATACGAAAGTGGCTCTTCCGGCGCGCGTCCGTGTTTACATCAATAGAAGGGGGCTGTATCAAGTCAAGCACTTTAACATTATCCCACAGTCTCCGACAAGAAAGGCACAGCGACGAAGAAGGCAAAAGTAAAAAGTCGAAATGCAAAACCAAGAAGAAACTTAAACCCTTCCTCACTTTTACCTTTTGCCTTTTCCTCGCTTCTTCTGTTAATAGCTCTTGTGATGATGAACGCACCGGGCAGAGACGCTTTTACCGCCAGAGAGTGGGGGTTGATCCAATCGCTCTCCACGCCGAGACAAGTTCAGCGCTACCTGCGCAGCGTCCCCTATAACTGGGAGCTGGAGGGCGGGACGCAGCGTTCGTTTCGCGAAGTGCTCAAACGCGGCGAGGCGCACTGTATGGAAGCTGCGTTGTGCGCGGCTGTGATTCTGGAACAACATGGCTACCCGCCGCTTGTGCTCAGCCTCGAATCCAAGGATCAGCTCGATCATGTCGTCTTCATCTTTCAAAAGAACGGCCTATGGGGATCGGTCGGGCGCTCGCGTGACACGGGGCTGCACGGGCGTCGCCCCATCTTTCGCTCTCTTCGCGATCTGGTCTGGAGCTACTTTGAACCGTATGTTGATATGACGGGACGGATCACAGGCTATGGCGCGACCAATCTGTACGCGCTGGGTAGTTACGACTGGCGCTTTTCAGCAAATAATCTCTGGAAGGTGGAGAACCACCTGCGCGAGATACCGCACGCGCGCCTGCGCTCTTCCGATAAGAGATATCAACAACTGTTCGCGCGCTACAAAGAGTTTCGCCTGCATCATCCGAATGGTTCGCCTACCTATTTCGCCAACCGCGATACGTGGATGCTCTAAGACCGCTCAGGGTAACGTCGCGGCGCGCCTTCTGTGCGCGCCGCGAATAGTATGGAAGATTACTGCTGTGATGATGATCGCGCCGCCCGTGATGGCCCACTTCGACGGGCGCTCTCCGAGGAAGAGAAAGACCCAGACGGGATTCAACACGGGCTCTATATAGCCGACGATTCCGGCATCGAGCGAGCGAACGCCGCGCGCCATGCCGAGCGTAAAAAGAGTGTAAGCCACCCCGATCTGAACAACGCCGAGATAAGCGACCGCCGCCAGATCACGCGCGCCCGCGTGAAGAACCGCGCGCAGGCTCGCCGGATCAATGACGATCACTATCGCAGTCACAAGCAGGAGCAGCAGATTGCCGTAGATGACGGACGAGGCGCGGTTGACCTCCCTTGAGCGAGGATGGCGCAGCAACAGAATGTAGAAGGCGAAGCAGAGACCGGAGCAGAGAGCTGCGATGTTGCCCTGAACATCTGCGGCGCTCAGTTGGCCCACAAAGAAAAGCGACATGCCTGCCATACAGGCGGCGACCACCGCGA
Source organism: Pyrinomonadaceae bacterium (assembly GCA_046714695.1). GTDB lineage: Bacteria > Acidobacteriota > Blastocatellia > Pyrinomonadales > Pyrinomonadaceae > DASQYE01. Next base: position 37,328 of record JBKKAL010000035.1, on the reverse strand, counting down.
GGTCACCGACGCGAAACTTCTCCCTGAAAAGAAAGGGCTCGAGCAGCAGCACGTAGATGGGCGCGGTGTATTGCAGAAAGATAGCGTTTGCGGCGGTCGTCAATTTTGTGGCGAGGACAAAGAGCAGGAGTAGTGCCGCGTAAAGCACAGAAGTCAGCGCGGTCAGACGATTTATACCGAACCCTTCGCGGCGCGTGAAGATGGCGACGGTCAGGGCTGCCAGAAGCGAGCGCCCGAACGAAAGCTCAAAGGCCGAAAGGGTCGTCCACTTGATAAAGAGACCGCCGGTGCTCCAGAGAAGCGCCGCCAGGAGGACAAGCAGGATCGGCGACAGGCCAAATGGAGCGCGGTCTGTGTCTCGTCGCTGCTCCGCCGCCTGCCTTGACGCTCTCTCTTGCTCGCGCAACTTGATCAAGCTCTATACATGGAAAAAGCCTGGCGAGGCCGCAAGCGCCCGGCTTCCACGGCTTTTCTCGAATCTCTTCAATGTTCCTGCAAGGATGTTTTATTTGCCGGCTTCGCTCGTGGTTTCCGCCGGGCTCGCCTTTTTCTCTCGCAGGTATTTGCCGAAGACGCCATTCCAGGGCGGAATGACGATTGAGACAGCGCCGGTGCTTCGCGCCATGCAGGCCAGTCGAATGATCGGCTTCGGCTCCTCCGTATTGATGTAACCGAACTCCTTGATACTTTTTCCTTCGAACGCATTGACAGGCGTGAGCTTCTCCGAGCCGCCGAGCACTCCGACCCAGCATGTGCCGCAGGAGGCCGAACGACACTCGACGGGGATCGGCCCTTCTATGCAACGCTGATCCTGGGCGCGCCACTCGCGTGATTTATCCTTGGCCGAGGCGGAAGCGATCTCTTCCTCATGAATAGCCTTGAAGTGCGCGCTCTGCTCATTCTCGTCGTAAGTGACAGTCCACTGGCTGTCCACCGTTCTCAAAAATCCGAGCAGTCCCTGGCCGTCATCCCGCGCGCGCTCGCTCAAAACCTGTTCCGGCGATTTGCGAGCGTGTTTCCGATCAATGCTGATCGCGCCTGGCGCGGCCACGAATGCTTCCAGCCCGGTCTGCGCAACAGTCATAAAGGCGACGGCCACAATTCCCAAAAGCAGCGGCTCTTCGACTTTCAATCGCCCGGCAACACTCCGCGCAACCGTGCGTATCTGATCGGCGAGAGTTGTGGCCGCTACCTCATCAAATGATGCTGCATGCTCCGCAACACCCTTTTTAACCTCCGGCCAGTAGCGATGACCGTATAGAAATTTGTGTGAAGAATCTATTTGATCGCGCAGGAGATATTTGCCCTGGATCAGAAGGCGGCTGGCAAGTAGCTGAGGGTCTTCCGCCTGCCGGAGCGCACGAAAGAGGCTGATGGGGTAGAACGCGAACCAGATTTGCATGGCCGTTTGATCCACCTCGTGAATGGAAGGCAGAAGTGCCTGGACGGCCAAGCCCCATTCGGCTTCGTCCTGCTGATCTAGAAAATTCTGGAAAAGAGTTTCGTTATTCATGCTGATAGTCGTCCCGGTTGATAATTTACCTCTCTATTGAAACCAAATACTTTAGCAGCATTGATAGTCAGGCTCAAACCGGCGGAGGGAGCAGCGCTCGATTCCTACAACTCAAGTCTTGTCGCGCCGCTGCCGCCTGTGATAAGTTTCCCAGCATATAAGCCGGGTTATGCACTCGACTTTCCGCCTGATTCCATACATAACGCTATTTTGCTAAACCGATAAGGTGGAGGATTCGAGATTCATGGAAGTTAAGAGACCCGCGTCCGTTAAAGCCGGACGCACGTTCGATGGAGCTTACGGGTTTTCGTTCGCGATTGGGCTGGGCCTGATCCTGTTCATCGGTGGGCTGGTCTTGAGCCTGACTCTCGGCGAAGGGTCTGGCGCGGGATTGCTGTTCGGTATTCCGCTGCTCCTCGCGGGATTGATTCTTCCCCTCTTCATGATGCGCGACATCTTTGCCGGGCATAGTGTAGAGGGCGCATGTCCTTCCTGTGGGACATCAATCAAGACATCGGACGCGACGATCAAGTTGAACTGTCCCGGCTGCAATAAGCAACTGCTGGTTCAGGATACGAAATTCGTGCAAGCGAAATAGTCGCTCGATCTGTCGGAACACCTCAAAACTCAACGTCAGCACTTCTCCTCCTGCGCCGACGCTCGCACATGGCGAAGTGTATTTTGGGCGGACTCGCACTCAGGCAAAAAACAGAACAGGCTTCAGAATCGAAACTCTGAAGCCTGTTCTCTTTGCCCGTCCCGGTTGCCTTCTTTCCGGCTACTTGGCGCGTTCATTGACGGTCTCCGGCTCGCTCGGACGCGGCGGCCTCGTCCAGTAATCGCCGAAGGTAAGGGCGAACATGATTCCCAACCAGAAAAATCCCGCGATGACGATGACCCACGTGAGGCGCGAGCTGTAGCGCACATGCATAAAATAGAGCACGACGAGCGTTGCCTTGACGACGGCGATGGTCAGAGCGACGACCGTGTTCGCGCCCGTGAACAGGTTGTCGAGATCGCGAAATGCCGCCAGCACCGTGAGCAGTGTGCCGATCATCAGCGCGCCGAAAATTAGAAAGTAAACCTTTTTCGAGACGATATGTTCCGACATATTTGAGAACCCCTTAGTGCCCTCCACCAACGTGCCTGCCGAGCAGGTAAAGCAGCGGGAAGAGAAATATCCAGACAATATCAACGAAGTGCCAGTAGAGCCCGGTTATCTCAACGGGGGCGTGATACTCCGGCGTGTAGCGCCCGCGCCACGCATGATAGATAAGCCACGCCAGTATGCCCAGACCGATGATCATGTGCAGCGCGTGCAATCCCGTCATCGCGAAATAAATCCAGTAGAACATCTGTACATTCTCTGGCGTAACATTGGGCGGCAACGCTTCCTTCCACTGGAACACTCCGGCCACAGGAATCAGATTGTCCACATACTTCTCGTGATACTCCACACCCTTGACGACGAGAAACGTCGTGCCGAGAATCATCGTCACGATCAGGAAGATAACCTGAAGGCGACGAACGCCCGTCTGCGCAAAATAGACGGCGAGCGCCATCGTCAGACTGCTCACGATCAGCACGACCGTATTCAGGGCTCCGAGCTTCCAATCGAGATGATTGCTGGCAGCCGCAAATGCTTCCGGAAACTTTGAACGGTAAAGGGTATAAGCCAGAAACAGCCCGCCGAAGAACATGATCTCCTGGGCGAGAAATATCCACATCCCCAGATTCCCGGCCTCGCGCTGCTGCTCCATGTTGTCGAAATGGTGCGCCAGTGCCGGGTGATGCGCCGCGTGCGCTTCAGCATCTACATGACTCGTAGCCAACTTTTTTTGCTCCCCTAAATCTAAGGATGAAGGATGAAAGAATTGCTGTTCAAGATGAATGGCTCAAACTGAGCAACCGCGCTTTACTTTCATCGTTGCCGCCTTCCGCCTTCATCCTTGCTCTTATCTCTCCGCTATCGGGTGATCGGGCCGGTCTCCGGGCTCGAACTTGCCGATGACCTGTAATTCTTCGGGCGACGCGAACTCGTATGCCTCCCACGTCACGACGGGCGTGGCGACGAAGTTCTCTGTCGGCGGCGGAGAAGCCGTGCGCCACTCAAGGCCCGGCAGCATCCATGGATTCGCCGGCGCGATGCGACCGTAGCGCATAGACCAGATAAGATAGACCATCGGGATCAGCACCCCCAGGCCGAGGATGGACGCGCCCGCAGAGCTCATTACGTTCAAGACCTGAAACTCGTCCGCATAAGCATGGTAGCGGCGCGGCATGCCCATGTACCCCAAAAGGAATTGCGGGAAAAAAGTCAGGTTAAAGCCGACGAAGATCACCAGCGCCGCAAACCTTCCCCATCCTTCCGGGTACATGCGCCCGGTGATCTTGGGCCACCAGTAATGCAAGCCCCCCAGATAACCCATTAATGTTCCGCCCACCATCACGTAATGAAAGTGTGCGACGACGAAGTAAGTGTCCGTGACATGGACATCAACTCCCATCGCTGCCAGAAATAGTCCCGTCATACCGCCGATGGTAAAGAGCCCGATAAAGCCCAGCGCATAAAGCATCGGCGTATCGTACGAGATCGAAGAGTTGTAGAGCGTCGCCGTCCAGTTAAAGACCTTGACCGCCGAGGGAATCGCCACCGCGAAGCTCAGAAACGAGAAGACCAATCCGGCGTAAATGGACTGGCTCGAAACAAACATGTGGTGTCCCCAGACGAGAAAGCCGAAGACCGCAATCGCGATTGATGAGAAAGCCACGAAGCTGTAGCCGAAGATATTCTTTCTGGAAAAATTAGCGATCAACTCGCTGACGACGCCCATCGAGGGCAGGATCATGATATAGACCGCCGGGTGCGAGTAGAACCAGAACAGATGCTGGAAAAGCACGGGGTCGCCGCCGAGTTTGGGATCGAATATGCCTATGTGCGCGAGTCGCTCAAGCGCCAGCAGCAAAATCGTGATGGCGATCACGGGCGTGCCCAGAATAAAGATGAGACTCGTCGCGTAATGAGACCAGATAAAGAGCGGCAGGCGAAACCAGGTCATGCCCGGCGCGCGCATCGTATGAATCGTGACGATAAAATTCAAGCCCGTCAGGATTGACGAGAAACCGTTGATAAAGATCCCGAGGCCGGCCGCGACGACATAAGAGTTCGAGAAAGTGGAGCTGTACGGCGCATAAAAAGTCCATCCGGTATCAACACCGCCGTTCAAAAGCGCCCATAGCGTAAAGATGCCTCCCAAAACATAGATGTACCAGCTCAACAAATTGAGCTTGGGGAATGCCAGGTCTTTCGCGCCGATCATGATGGGGATGAGAAAGTTTCCCAGCACGGCGGGTATCGAAGGGATGAGGAAAAAGAAGACCATGATAATGCCGTGCTGCGTGAACAGCTTGTTATAGGTGTTCGATTCGACAAGGTCTCCCTGCGGCGTCAGCAGCTCAAGGCGGATCGCCATCGCGTAGAGACCGCCGATAAAGAAAAAGAGCGTGATCGAACCCAGATAGAGCAGGGCGATGCGCTTATGATCTTTCGTCAGTAGCCAGGATTTGAGACCGTATTGCGCGTTGAGATAATTGATGCGCTCATCGGTCGGCGTGACTGGCTCGAACGGTGCTGATGTTGCTACTGTTGTTTCCATATTCTTAAAAATTATTACTTGGAAATACTACTGCGACCTGTTGCTGTTAGCGCGCGGAGGCGTCGTCGTCGTGGTCGGCCTCGCGGTTGTCGGCGGAGTCGCGCCCACGGGATTCGACCGCTGCGCATCAATCCCGCTTGCGCCCATGGCTTCGGGAGTCGCCGGGCCTGTCTGCGGATTATTCGAGCGCGCGGGCGCGGTCGTCTCAATACCGGAACTGGCCGCCGGACTGAGCGACTTAATATAAGTGATAAGCTGTAAAAGCTGCTCTTCGCTGACCTGTCCCTGGAAGGTCGGCATGATCGGCTGGAAACCTTTAACAAGCTTGGAGCGCGGGCTGAGGATGGACTCGCGTATATAATCCTCGTCGGCCGTCACGGTCTGCCCGCCCTCCAACAGCACCGAGCTGCCGAGGAGTCCCATCAACGAAGGCCCGCGCCCGCCGCTGCCGTCCTCCTTATGGCAGGAGGCGCAGCCGAGCGTCTCTGTAAAGAGTCTTTGGCCTGCGGCGACAGGCGATTCCTGATTCAGATTACCGGCCAGCCAGTTGTCATACTCCGTCGGTTCCATAACGACGATGTAGCCGCCCATGCCGGAATGGTTCGTCCCGCAATACTCCGCGCAGAAAAGATGATAGCGCCCGGGCTTGGTCGCTTCGAACCAGAGATATGTATAACGACCCGGCACGACATCGGCCTTAGTGCGAAAGGCCGGGATAAAAAAGCTGTGGATGACATCCTCTGTCGTCATCACCAGCTTGATCTTGCGCCCGACGGGCACATGCAGCTCGTTGATCTCGCGCTGCCCCGTAATGTGTTGTACTTTCCACATCCACTGCTTGCCGACGACATATACTTCGAGCGCGTCCTTTGGAATACTGTACTGGGTGAAATAGACGCTCGCGCCCCACACGAACATGCTCATCGCGATGAGGAACGGAATCACCGTCCAGACAGATTCGAGCTTGATCGAGCCTGCGATGGGACGCGGAATCTCAAAGGGCAGGCGGCGGCGATACCTGATGACAAAGAAAATAATGGTGGCTGAGATCAGCACCGTAAAAAATGTCGTTACGCCGACTAAGTAAAAGTAGAGCGCATCCACCTGTCCCGCGAAGGTCGAAGCGGAATCCGGAAATGGAATCCAAGACTGCATGAGCTTAAGCTGTACCTCCCTGATTCACCCGCGCTCCTGTTACTGCTGCTACAGAGCCCTGCCCTCTTCCTCCTCGTCGCCGCAGGAAAAGCAGCAGCGCAAGCATCCCTGCGACCGTCAACGCGCCGGCCCACCTGTAGAGATTTATCACCCAGGAGAATTTCCCCGTCACAGGATCGTAGTGATAGCAATAGAGCAGTATTTGATCCACGGGCGAGCCGATCTTACCGGCCGAAGCCTGGACGAGGCCGAGACGCACGTCTCGCGGCGCATACTCCACACCATAGAAGTAGTGAGACGTTATCCCGGCGGGTGTTAAGACCATGATGCCGGAGGCGTGCCCGAACTGGTTTGTTTGCGCATCGTAGGTATAGCGAAAGCCGACCGCCTCCGTCAGCCGCTTGATATTGGCCTCATCGCCCGTCAAAAAATGCCAGCCCTCCTGAGCGCCCGCACGATTAAGGCGCTGCAAATAGGTCTCTTTTTTCTTGCGCGCAAGCTCCGGCCCTTCGCGCGCGTCGAAGCTCACGGTCAGAACGTCGTAATCCTTTCCGAGCGTGAGCGCCATGCCCTTCATCATTGACGTGAGACCATTCAATATCTGGTTACAGAGCATAGGGCATTCGTAGAAGACGAGCGCCAGGATGACGGGTCGCGTGCCGCTGAAATACTCGCGCAGTTCTACTGTGCGCCCAGCCTCATCGCGAAATGTCGCATCCAGCGGAATCTGCGCGCCCAATTTCTGGTCAATCCCGACCGCAGCGAGCGCCGGAGGCAAGCCCGTCTGCTGCGGATCGCGCCTCTCACGCATCGGCCCGTAGCTCGGCACAGGCACGCGAGACTGCGCCATCGTGACGGAAGGAAAAAGGAAAAAGGTAAAAGGTAAAAGTAAAAAGAGAAAATGCAATAAGCGGAATTCGGGACGAAAAGACAACCGAAGCGCGAGCCTCGCCGGTTTCGTCGCTGGTTGCTGATTACTGATTACTGACTGCTGACTGCTTAACGCTTTCATTGATCTCTCTTTTCCATCTTCCGCCCGGAGCTTTGATACGAAGGTATATCCATGCCGCCGACCATGGCAGGCGCTCCTTCTGTTTGCGGCCTCGTGGGCTGCCCCTTTTCGACAAGCTGCTTCATCGCTTCCTCGATAGGAATGGCGATTATATTGCCGTTCTGATCCTTCTGGCCTTCTCTGAGAATCTTGTCCCACTGACGGCTGACGACCTTCATCTCGGCGGTCGGCTCTTTCAAAGACAAATCCTCGCGGCGTCCTTCGCCCAGATCAACGCCAAAGCCAGGAGCGCCCTGAAGGCGCGGCTCAGGAGGCAGCCGCTCTTTATCCGTGAGGGCCATCGGAGCGGGCGGCGGAGTACGTTTATCCTGACGAGCCTCGAAAAACTTGAGCATGTACCACATCAACACGTGGACGACCGCCGCGAAAATCAGAAGCCCCAGAACAAACTGCAAGATTGCACGGACGTTGACATCGCTCTCTTCGTGAGTGACATCCGGGTTCTGGATATGCGAAACGTCCGGCGTTTCGTGTATATCATCGCGCCGACCATGCCTTGCCATAAACCAATTGCTCCTTAACTAAACAATGAATGCGACAAAAGGAATGAAAAAAGACAACTCAAAGAAAAAACTCCAAAGAGAAGATTCTCTGTCTTTAACTTCATCCCTCATCCCTGCTCTTCTAGTGTCCCGCGTGCTGTCCCGCTTCAAGCACTTCCGGCAATTGCGGATCATTGAAGGGGATCAAGGGTCTTTGCTTTAACTGCCAGAGAAAGAACGCGAGCCACAATCCGCCGATGCCGATGGGCGCGACCACATCCGTCCAGCTCATAAGAAAATCGCCCTTGCTGAACTTGGGCGCGATCAGCCAGAACAGGTCAACCAGTCGCATCAAGAGCACGAGACCGGCGACCATCGCCAGCCCCCGCGCGTTACGTTTCAAGTCGCGCGAGAGCAGCAGAAGAAACGGCAGCGCGAAGTGAAAGATGACGAGCAGGAGCGCCACAAAGCTCCAACCGCCGCGCATACGGTACAAGTACCAGCGCGTCTCTTCCGGGATATTGCCGCTCCAGATAATCAGGAACTGCGAGAAAGAGAAATAGGCCCAGACCATGACGAAGGCCAGCAGCAGCTTGCCCAGATCATGAAAGTGGCGGGGGAGGACGACGCCCGAGAGCGGCTCGCGCGCCGCGAGCAGCGCCATCACCGCGATCACAAAGGCGAAGGAGCTGAGCGCCCAGGCGGCGACGAACAGCAGGCCGAAGATGGTCGAGAACCATTCCGGGTCGAGCGACATCACCCAGTCCACGGACGCAAACGTCACCGTCAAAACGAAAAGCACCAGCCCCGGCCCGCTGATGGCCTGCAACCGCTTGGTAAAGCGCCGCTCGGCCGTTCGATCCTGCTCGCTCGACCACTTATTCAAGAGATAGGCGAGCGCGCCCCAGATCACAAAGTAGAGCAGCGTGCGCAGGAGAAATCCCGGCACGTTGAGATAGGCGCTCTTATGTTTCAGTATCTTGTACAGATGTTGCTCTTCGAGCGTTTGGGCGTTCGCCAGTTGATCAATATGCGTCCACTCGTAGAGATAGCCCATCCCGAAGATGATCGGCACAAACAGTATCGCCATTAGCGGCAAGGTGCGGGTCCCCGATTCGAGCACGCGCCGTATGACGAGTCCCCACGCGCCGCCCGACAGGTGTTGCAGCATCAGGATAGCGAGACAGCCGAGAGCGATGCCGATCCAGAAAACATAGGCCAGCAGGTAAGAGCGGAAGACCATCTCGCGCGGGCTCAAGAAAAAGCCCAGCGCCAGAATTGCCGTGAAGACCAGACCGACGATCAAAGACAATCGCCCGTAGCGGTCGGCCTCCGGCGGAGTTGTGTACGCAGCATTCATCCCTATCTTTGCCCTCCGCCCTCTGCTGGCTGCGCCCTCACCTGATTGCTCGTATCCGTTTCCGTCGCCGGGTGGCTCAACTGTAGCGCGCGTATGTAAGCGACAATGGCCCACCTGTCCTGCGCGGGAATCTGTTGAGCGTAATTCGGCATTGATCCCCAGCCGTTCGTGATGACATCGAAGAAATGGCCCACCGGAGCATTACGCAAATCTTCCGTATAGTAAGAAGGCGGTTGCTTGTAGCCGCGCCGGACGATCATCCCGTCGCCCACGCCCGTCGCGCCATGACACATCGCACAAAAAATCTGGTATCGCTCCTGCCCGCGCGCGACCATCTCCGCCGTGACGGGGAAAGGGAACGTGTCTACATCGTCCGGAAACATCGCGCCGCCGCTCTTCGGCGCAGCGCCGCCCGCGCCCGTTTGTGCATTGGAATTTGTCGTGCCCGTCGGCGTATTGGCACCACCACTATTATTACTGCTACTGCTGCTGCTGCTGCTCGCGCCGCCTGCGCCGGGACTCTTTTTGCCCGTATAAAGGTGCGCATCAGCGCGCAGATAGCCGCGCGGCACAGTCCCCTCGACGAGTGGGCGCGACGACAGACCATCCTTGAAAAACTTGCTCGCCTCGTAAGCCTCGTAACGCGGTTGATCCTGCATGTCCTGGCGACAGGCTGTGAAGAAAAGCAGGCAGCAGGCAGTGAGCAGCAAGCAGCGAAAAGCCCTGCGACCGCGCGCACCTTTTACCCTTTGCCTTTTGCCTTTTGCCTTCTCTTTATCTCTCGACATCCGTTACCTCTCGCGGCGACAGGCTCGACAAAAACATCTTCGTCTCTTCGCGGTCAAACTTGGGATCGTCTGCTTCGATCACCAGAAAGAACCGGTCGCGCGTGGCAAGCGCAAAGCGCTCCACATTGAAGACGGGATGATAAGGCTGCGGCAGTTTGTTTAAGGCCAGCATGCCGAAGACGGCGGCGAAGGCCGCGCCCAGGATAGTGCATTCAAAGGTGATCGGAATAAAGGACGGCCAACTGTGATAGGGGCGGCCTCCGACGTTGATCGGATAATCAATGACCGCCATGTAATACTGCATCAAATAGCCGCCGATGCAGCCGATGATGCCGCCTATCAAAACGATCAATGGCAAACGAGTATGAAAGTGAAGAGCTTCCGATAGCTCCTCAATCGGATACGGCGAATAAGCGTTGATACGGCGATAGCCCGCATCCCATGTTTCGCGCGTCGCCGTGACCACATCGGTCGGATTATCGAACTCAGCCATCAGGCCGTAAAGTGGATGTGCTGCCATAAAAAACCCCAGATGTCAGATGTCAGATGCCGGATGCTGGTAAAAGTCATTGACTGACATCTAACATCCGGCATCTGACATCTGCTTTTATGTTGCTTCCTCCTCGACCTCTGCTTCGGGCAGGATCGTTCTCATCTCGAAGATGGAGATGATCGGCAGGAAGCGTATAAAGAGGAACATCAGGCTGAAGAACAGTCCGATGGTCCCGAAGAACATTGAGAAGTCCCAAACAGTCGGCGAGTACATGCCCCACGATGACGGCAGAAAGTCGCGGTGCAAACTCGTGACGATAATGACGAATCGTTCCAGCCACATGCCTATGCTGACGATGACGGAGATAGCAAAGACGATCAGCAGGCTCCTTCTGAAACGCTTGAACCAGAGAAGCTGCGGCACAAGACCGTTACAGAAAATTAGCATCCAGTAGTATTTCGCATAGGGGCCGACCATGCGGTTCGTGATCATGAACTCTTCATAAGTATTGGCGCTGTACCAGCCGAAGAATATCTCCATCAAGTAGCCATAAAAAACGATCAGCCCTGTGGCGAGCATCACCTTCGCCATGTTGTCTATATGGCGCATCGTGATGAAGTCTTCGAGCCCGTAAAGTTTACGAAGCGGGATCGTCAAAAGAAGCACCATCGCAAAGCCGGCGTAGATCGCTCCGGCGACGAAGTAGGGCGGAAAGATCGTTGCGTGCCAGCCCGGTAATTGTGCTACCGCGAAGTCGAAGCTGACGATGGTGTGAACGGAGAGCACGAGCGGCGTCGCCAGCCCCGCGAGAAGCAGATACGCCGTCTCGTAGCGATGCCAGTGGCGCGCGCTCCCGCGCCAGCCCATCGCGAGCATGCCGTAAACCATCTTGAAGGGACGGCTGCGCGCCCGGTCTCTGAGCGTCGCAAAGTCCGGGATCAATCCGACGAACCAGAAGAGCGCGGAAACGGTCGCGTAGGTCGAGACCGCGAACACGTCCCACATCAGGGGCGAGCGGAACTGCGGCCACATGCCCATCGTGTTCGGGTAGGGAAGCATCCAGTAAGCGAGCCACGGTCTTCCCGTATGAAGCAGCGGGAAGAGACCGGCGGAGGCCACGGCGAAGAGCGTCATCGCCTCCGCAAAGCGGTTGATGGAGGTACGCCACTCCTGGCGAAGCAGGAGCAGGATGGCCGAGATCAGCGTTCCGGCGTGGCCGATGCCGATCCACCAGACGAAGTTGATAATGTCGAAGGCCCAGCCGACCGGAACATTGTTGCCCCAGATGCCTATGCCTTTAAAGACGAGAACGGTGATTGTGATAAGAAGCACCTGCGCGAGCATAAAGGCGAGCGCGAAGCCGATGAACCAGTAAACCGGCGTCCGGCGGCGAAGCACAAGCTCGCTGATCTTGTCAGTGACCGAGCCGAAGGTGTGACCCGGCCCAATCACCGGCACGGATGTGCCGTGAATCCGCACGTCTTCATGTGGCTCATCAACTTCTGGCATGATCTTCTTTTTGGGCCTTCCCGATGATCTCCTCGTTGGGATTGCGCAGCGACGAGAGATAGGTCGTGCGCGGCTGAGTATTCAAATCCGCCAGGAGTCCGTAGTTGCGCTTCCCCCCCTTAAGCTGCGCGACGCGGCTCTTAGGGTCATTCACATTGCCGAAGACGATGGCTTCTGTCGGGCACACGGCTTGGCAGGCGGTGACGACCTCGCCGTCCGCGATGGGACGACCCTCCTTGTCCGACTCGATCTTTGCCAACTGAATACGCTGGACGCAGTAGGTGCATTTCTCCATCACGCCGCGCGAGCGCACGGAGACCTCCGGGTTACGCATCAACTGGTAAGTCGGCGTAGTCCAGTCCTGATAAAGAAAGAAGTTGAAGTGCCGCACTTTGTAAGGACAATTGTTCGAGCAGTAGCGTGTGCCCACGCAGCGGTTATAGACCATCACGTTCAAGCCCTCGGCATCGTGAACGGTCGCATGCACGGGACAAACGGGCTCGCACGGCGCATTCTCGCAGTGCATGCAAGGCAGCGGCATAAACTCCACCCCTTCCACATGGTCTGGCGTGCCCTTGAAGTAGGTATCAATGCGTAGCCAGTGCATCTCGCGACTGCGCTTGATCTGCTCCTGGCCGACGACAGGGATGTTGTTCTCGGATTGGCACGCGATCACGCAGGCGTTGCAGCCGACGCAACTGGTCGTGTCAATCGCCATACCCCACGCCGCGTCCTTAGAGTAATCGTAGGGCGGGTACATGGATGCGTCCTGACCCGGCTTGTCCTCCGAATCGCGCGCGTGTTCGCCTTCGGCTGTAGACTCTTTCAGATAATCCGCGAGCGTGCTTGAACGCACAATATCGCGGTTCTCCATGCTGAAATGAAGCTGTGTGGTGGCGAGCGCGTAGTGCTCACCCGTATTGCTCAGGCGCACGCCACGGTTGGCCCACGGCGCATCGGAGGTGCGGATCGAGTAAGCGTTAAAGCCTTTGCCATTGCCGACGCGGCCCGCCAGACGCCTGCCGTATCCGAGATGAACAGTCGCGACCCCATCGGGCTGGCCGGGCAAAACCCAGACGGGCACAGCCATGAGCGTGCGCCCCTGATAACTCAGATTGGCCGTGCTTACCAGCACGTCGCCGCCCTTGACGCCGATATTATTCTTGAGAGCGAATTTGTTTGCCGTCGTGGGACTCAGGATCAGCGCGTTGTCCCAGGTAATCTTGGTCAGCGGCTTGGGCAGCTCCTGAAGCCAGCCGTTGTTGGCAAAGCGGCCATCGTAAATGGTCGGGTCTGTGCGAAAGACTATCTCCAGCTCATCACTGTCGGGCGATGCTGGCGCAGGCGTCGCAGTAGATAGCTGGTTGGCCCAATCGGTTTTCAGCGAGACGGTCTTTGCGGGAAGCGCAGTGTTGGGAACAACACCGTCATGCACGGCCTTGCGCCAGAGCTTCTCAAAGTCTGTGGACGCGCTTGCTGTCGATGCTGCTGCGCCTGCGCTCGACGTGTTCGACGTTTGATTGGCGGGAGCCGCAGCCGCAGTGGTGGCAGTAGTCGTTGTGCTTCCTGCTCCCGTTGCTGCTGCTGCTCCTCCTCCTGCGCCTGCCGCCGCTCCTGCGGTTGATGCCTGACCCGCAGTAGCGCCTGTCGTCTGGCCGCTGCCGCTATTCATCTGTCCTTGCCAGTAGGCGCGCAGAATGTCGTAGGCGTTGCGATCCGTCTGCGTCGAAAAGACCGCGAGCAGCTCGTGCGCCGTTCTGCCACCGTAGAGCGGCGCGATCAGCGGTTGAATAATCGTGGCCGTCCCGTCAACGGCACGCGTGTCGCCCCATGATTCAAGATAATGCGCTTCGGGGATGTGCCAGTGGCAAAGCTCTGAAGTCTCATCCCTTTGAGTGCTGAGATGAACGCGCAGCGTCACTTTCTCATTCTTAAGACTCTCACCGAAGTTCAGATCAGCCGGTGCGTTATAAACCGGGTTGCCGCCAAGCATGACGAGCGTCTCGACCTGTCCACTGTTCATATCCGCGACCAGCGTGCGCAAAGATTGCATCTGATCTTCCGGGAAAGCTTCGAGCGGGTCTGTGTAAGTAACGGTCTTGCCCACATTGCCGAGCGCATCGTTTATCGCGTGGGCCAACGCATGAACCACGGGCGATTGCTCGTCGCCGGGGATAATAATCGAACGACCTCTGGACTGCTGTAGGTCTCGCGCAAGCGCGGCCACCCACCAGCCGTATGCTCCGGCCCCGGCAGCCTGATCTCCCCCACCCATACGAACGCCAAGCGCTCCGGCGACGGCGCGCACAAAGCCTTCTACCTCGCTCGGACGTAAGGGCAAACGATGATCGGCCTTCGCACCCGTGTTCGTGAGCGTCGTCTCGATCACGTAGAGACGGTTCATATCGCGCCGGTCGCCCTCGACCCTGCGCCGTGCGATGAAGTCGCGTGCATAGACAAGATTGCCGGGGCCGCATGAGAGAAAGTCCGAATCAATCGCAAAGATGCGATCAGCCTGATCGAAGCGATAAATAGTATTAACGGGCTGGCCGAAGGCGAGCATCGCACCCGCGCGTGCGCTATCACGCCCGGCGGGCTCGTATTGATGCAGCCGTGCCTGCGGCATCTCCTTGAAGATGTCCTTCAGTTGAGCCGCGAGCGTTGGCGACGTGACGGTTTCGGTCAGGAAACGGAGTCCAGCGCCCTGTCGCGCACGCGCCGCATCGAGCGCCTTTTTAATATCATCCAGAAAACCGGACCAGGGACGAATCTCTTCGCGGTAAGTTAAGGTTTGCGAGCGATCAGGGTCGTAGAGGTCGAGCAGGGATGCCTGTGCGAAGACATCCGTCGCGCCCCGGCTGCCGGGATGATCCGGATTGCCTTCGAGCTTGGTCGGCCGCCCCTCGTTGCTCTTCGCCAGAAGACCCGTGGCGACGCCGCCAATCTGCATCGCCGTCGCAAAATACAGTGCCTTGCCCGGGACGATCTCTTCCGGCTGAATAACGTAGGGCACGATCTTTTCCGGCGGCTGGTAAACGCATCCGCTCAGGCCCGCGAGCGCAAGCGATGCGCCCATCAGCTTGAGGAACGTGCGCCGCTCCACTGGATCATCCCACTCTTCTGCTGCCTGCGGAAACTCGCGCGAGACGAACTCGCGAAACTCATCCGTATCGGCCAGCTCTTCCAGGCTGCGCCAGTAAAGCTTGCCGTCCTCCTGCTTGCCGTTCTGATCGGCAAGTATCCGGTCGCGCATGAGGGCAAAATTTATATGACGGTCTGTGGAAGACATCTGGTTATCCTTAATCGGCTGCTACCTGTGACATGTCGAACAACTCGTCAGCGACTCCGGGCCGCGTATATGATTGGATTTGACGATCTCCCGCCCCTCAGCGATCTGCGCGGCGGAAGTATTCTCGCGTCGCCAATCCATGTTAAAGATCTGATCTTTGGGGCGCACGAATCGTTCGGGCGAGCGGTGACATTCCAGACACCACTCCATTTGCAGCGATGAAGCCTGATACATGAGCGGCATCTCGTTGACGTTGCCGTGACAGGTCGAGCAGCCGACGCCTTTAGCGACGTGGATGCTGTGATTGAAATAAGCGTAATCGGGAAGATCGTGGACGCGTGTCCATTCGATGGGCTTGCCCGTGCGCCAGCTCTCGCGCACAGGTTCCAGATATGGGCTATCGGCCCAGATTTGAGTGTGGCAGTTCATGCACGTCTTGGTTGGCGGCATGCCGGCTGAAGCAGAAGTCTCGACCGATGTGTGGCAGTAACGGCAATCAATGCCGTCATCGCCGCCGTGATGCTTATGAGAGAACTGTACTGGCTGCTGGCGCTCCGTCCACTGGCCTGTGTTCCATGAAGAGCGATTGATCTCGGCCAGCACCCAGACGGCCGCGACGAGAATAAAGACGGCACCGAAGATGCTCAACCGGGCGAGAAAATTAGTGCTATGATGAAAAATCTGGGGCATCGCGCCGCACCTATCCTCTTAACCTTTTAGCGAACCCGAAGGACAGACAGGGATAGTCTTTATCAGGCATACATCCTGTCACAGACGGACACAAAAGTATCAAGGTGTGCGTGCCTTATTCACGGAACACCTGCGCCTTGTTCTCCCCACTGGTTTTTACTGCCATGAAGTTCTCATTTGATACTACTTTTTGACGCGATGTGCAAGTTTTCACTTTATGTATTTTTCTTGCGCTGCGCTTGACAAAACAGGAGACTAATATCCAGTTGACACGAAAGGATGAAGAAGTGCGCTCGAAATTATTGACGTCCCGTAAGGGAACGGCCGTTCCTTGATCTGCACCAGCTGATTTTTGATAATAGGCCCGGATTAAATTAAGGAGGGAGTGATGGCTACCAAACAGAATCGAAAGGAACAGGTATCCGGCGAGGGGCGGCGGCCACGGCGCATCAGCAAGAAGGATCAGATCCTCTCGCTCTTCCTGTCGGGGATGAACGAGGTGGAAGACCTCGCGATCATCACGGGCTCAAGACCCAGCTATGTCGGCTCTATCCTGCAGGAATCGGGTTTGATCAGCGGATACTTCGACCTTTACACCTCGACGGCGCACCCGATGAACGTTTATTCAAAATTCTTCGCGGGCAAGCTGGGTTTTAAGGACGAAGAGACGGCCCGTGAAAGCGTTGATCTGATCAATCATCTGTATGAACAGTTCGAGCTGGCGCAGGATCGCGCCGGGCAGCATCACGCGCTGGCGATGGCATTAACGATGTTCGACCGCGCCCGTTGGACGGCCAAGGGAAGAGAAGCTGACATCTTTCGTGAGTGGCTGCTGGCGCGTCTTAGTGAAGCAAGATTCGAAGATGAGGAGGTCGAAAAGCCCGAAGCGCATGCTTCGTCGCCTCGCGGTTGAGGCCGTTCAGTG
This sequence comes from Pyrinomonadaceae bacterium, assembly GCA_046714695.1. Lineage (GTDB taxonomy): Bacteria > Acidobacteriota > Blastocatellia > Pyrinomonadales > Pyrinomonadaceae > DASQYE01. Next base: position 20,396 of record JBKKAL010000035.1, on the reverse strand, counting down.
ATTTGCGAGGCAATAAAAGAGGGAGAGGCTTCGCGTCAAACGCGAAGCCTCTCCCTCAACCTTCCCCAGCTCGTTCGCCAGTCGCGGCCGGCCTAGTTTGTCCGCGCAACTGAAACCCTTTTCAAGGCCGGTGCGGGCCAGCCTTAAATCTCCCTCTCGCCGCTCCCGCAAACGTGTTACTTACCCGCCCACACAGGAAGCCACACTGCCTTAGAAGCCGCGTAGAGGAAAGCTAGTGTACTTGTCTGAGAGTAACGTGGTCTGTACGCTTTCGCACAATCTTAAAAATTTTATTGACGAGAGAGAGGGCGAAGAAGAGCCGTTTTGTATTAAGGCCGATGACCGGTATTTTCAACTTAAAGAGAGAAGTTATTGAAGAGTGAAACGAGAAGGATGCCGCGTTGAAGAGACTCTTATCCGGGAGTCAGCGCATTGTCTCCTCTTGCAGCGCGGCGTCGCGCGCGAGCATGGCTGCGCCGATGGCGACAGCATCCGTGCCGAGCGCAGCCGTCGCGATCTGTGTCGCCTCGAAGCAGGGTTGAAACGAGCGCCGCCCGGCCTCGCGGATAATCGCATTGAGTATCAACTCGCCCGCCTCCATCACGCCGCCGCCTAAGATAATGCGCTCGATATTCAGGAGATTGATCACGCTGGCGACCGCCGCTCCGATATACTTGCCGGTGCGCTCGATCATCAGGAGGGCAAAGTCGTCGCCGTTTATCGCTTCACGCGCGATGTCTGCGGCGGTGAAATCACGATTGAGGGCGAGTTTCGATAGCGATGATGTGTTGTCGCGATAGAGCCGTTCGTTTGCGCGGCGCACTATATTAGGCGCAGAGGCCACCGTCTCCAGACAGCCCGTATTTCCGCAGACGCATTCGACCCCCTCGGCATCAATCGTGATATGGCCGAATTCACCGGCGAATCCCGAAGCGCCGAACCATAATCTTCCGTCAAGAATAATCGCGCCGCCGATCCCTGTGCCAATCGTGACGTAGAACATATCGCGACTGCCGCGACCCGCGCCGACCTTGTATTCGCCATAGGCGGCGGCGTTCGCATCGTTCCACAACTCTATGCGCAGGCCCGTAGCCGCCGTCAACTCCGGGTGAAAGTCTGCATGGACGAACGAAGGGAGGTCTGTCGAGATATAAACGCGGTCGGTGCGCGGGTTGACCAGCCCGCGTACGCCCACGCCAATGGCCTCAGTATTTGGGTTGACATCGCGCAGTTCCGTGACGAGATGCGCCACCTGCGCCGTCAGATTATCCTCACTAAGTGGGGCCTCTCGACGTTCGAGCAAGCGACCGTCGTCGGCCACAAGGGCCGCGCGGATAGTCTTGCCGGAAAGATCAACCCCAATAAAGTTGGCTGCCGCCATATTTGGACTTGTCATATTTCCCGAAGCTTTCAAACGAGGTTCTCTGCAATTGTGTGTGCCGGAGGTACGAAGAAGCGCGCTTATTGTAATAAACGGTTTGAGGGGGTGTCAAACAATGCCCTGTCCGTGTAGAATGAGCCCGGTAATTTTGGAATTTAGATTTTGGATTTCGGATTGGCGGGCAAGCACAAGTTGAACGCCCCGACTTTCCGGATTCAAGATACGGGAAGCGTTAATCTAAAATCCAAAATCTAAATTCCAAAATGGAGATTCGATCAATACTGTTCCCGACGGATTTCAGCGAGTGCGCCAATTTCGCGCTCTCGTATGCGACGTCGTTTGCACGCCAGGCTAACGCTTCAATCATCTGCGTGCATGTAATTGAGCCGGTTGTGCCGACCGTCGGCTATACGGGAATGGCCGAGCCGCTGCCGATTGCAGATATCAGCGACCAGTTGGCGGATTCTGCGGAGCGCGAGTTGCCGAAGATCGCCGAATGCGATGAATGTGCCGGACTCCAGGTCGAAGAGGTGATCGCGCACGGCGACGCGGCCTCTGAGATTGTCCGCGTCGCCGGTGAGCGCGGGGTTGATCTGATCGTTATTTCATCACATGGTCGAACGGGACTGGGGCGCATGCTCTTCGGCTCGACCGCCGAATCCGTCGTTCGCCACGCGCCATGTCCCGTTCTCGTCGTCAAGCCGCCGCAAAGTGATCAGTAGTCAGTAATCAGTTTTCAGTCAACCGAACGCGATTGGCCTTAAACTGACCACTGATTACTGACTACTGATTACTGGTTTTTATGGATAGCCATCCTTTTTACGATCTGATAGGGCAGTACGGGCTATATGCTGTGTTCTTCCTCACGATCTTGGAGGGAGACATCACGCTTTTGCTGGCGGGGGTGCTGGCGCACAGCCACTTCTTCGATAAGTATTTTTTCGACGGATATAGTTTCCTGAAGGTGCTGACGGCGGGCACGCTCGGCGGAGTCGCCGGCGATAACATAGCTTATGTATTGGGACGCGGCTTCAGCAAAAGCGTGCGCAGTTTTCGCTTCTACCGCATCGCCAAGCCGCGCATCGAGCGTCTGACTGATAAGTTCGGCACGCTCTCGATCTTTCTCTCGAAATATATTTACGGCTTGCGTTGGGCGTCATGCGTCTTCTACGGCGTCGGGCGGATGCCTTACCTGCGCTTTCTCGGCTTGAGCTTTGCGAGCTGCTTTCTGTGGGTCTTAATCCTGACGAGCGCCGGCTATTTCTTCAGCGGCGCAATCACGAACCTGCTCGGCGACTTTCACCAGATCGGTTACGTCCTGCTGGTGATCGTTGTCCTCGGCGTCCTCGGCTTTTACCTGGCGGAACGCTTCTGGTTCTCGAAAAAGGTGGAGGAGGCCGACCCGGCCGCGATACAGGAGTTTGAACATGCCGCGCAGGAGAAGCTGCACGAGATCAAGGAAGAGATTCAAGAGCGCATCCATTTCAAGCCGAAGCTTCCACGCCGCAAAGGTTCACGCGCGCGACGGCGCAGGCCGAACAAACGAGGCTGAAACGATTTTGGAATTTAGATTTTGGATTTTGGATTGATGAGCGAGACTCAGTTGAAAGCTTTGATTCCAAGATTCAAGATACGGGAAGCGTTAATCTATAATCCAAAATCTAAATTCCAAAATCGAGAGGTTTTCGTTGATTATCGAATCATCCGCTCCTACCCGCGTTGACCTGGCCGGAGGCACGATTGACATCTGGCCGCTCTATCTCTTTCATCCCGGCGCTTCGACCGTTAACTTCGCCATCTCTTTGCGCGCGCACTGCCGCATTGAGACGCGCGAGGACGGGCGTATTATCCTTGAATCGCGCGACCGTCAGGTCATGTTCGAAACCGAGCTGGCGGCCATCGAAGACCTCATCAGCGAAGAGCGATTGGAATTGATCTCGAAGCTCGTCCATTTCTTCAAACCGACCGTCGGGTTTCACCTCACAGCGGAGAGCGAGGCTCCGGCGGGCGCTGGTCTTGCCGGATCATCCGCGCTCAATATCGCCTGTATCGGCGCGCTCAACCGGCTGGTCGGAGATCGCTACGACGAGCGCAAGTTCGTCACCTTAGCCGCCAACATCGAGACCACAGTGATCAAAGTCCCGGCGGGTTTTCAGGACTACTACTCTGCGCTTTACGGCGGCACGTCCTGCATACACTTTCGCCCCGATGGCATTGAGCGCGAAACCTTGAAGGTTGACGAGTCGGTGCTCGAACGCCGCATCGCCATCTGCTATACGGGCGAGCCGCGCCTGTCTGGGACGAACAACTGGGAGATCACCAAGAATCATATTGACGGCGATGCAGAACTCTTTAAGCTTTTCGACGGCATACGCGATTCCTCCCTGCTCATGCGCGAAGCCCTGCTTGCGGGTGACTGGGCAGGAGTCAGCGAAACGATGCGCCGGGCACACCCGAATCGCAAACGTCTCGCGCCCGGAGTGACGACGCCGCAGATGGATATGCTGGTGAAAAAGGCTCTGGCGAATGGCGCGGAGGCGGCCAAGGTCTGCGGCGCGGGCGGCGGCGGCTGCATCGCCTTCTTCTGCACGGAGGGCAGGCGGCGCGATGTTGAGAGCGCGCTCGACGAAGAAGAGGGCGTCGAGATTCTGGATTGGAAGATTGATCGCGAGGGATTGATCATCAACGCGGGCTGATGCGCGCCTTTCGTTTTGCGGCTCGGGCCCGGACTCTGTGGCGACTATTTACCTCGAACCTCTCACGACCGGATTTCGTATCTGAATTTAGCCAGAAAGGCTAGTTAAAGGAATTTCCATCGGCCCGGACACACACACCGTCCCGGCGGGCTTTGATTAAGAGCCATCTTCCTTTCGTCTTAATAAGTTTGATTGTTCGTCATGGGAGGCCATCATGTATTGTTCTTCTTGCGGCACTGAATCCGTACAGGGGCTGAACTACTGCAATCGCTGCGGCGCTACCCTCAACACGCAGGCGCTGGCAACCGCTCCGTCTTTTAGTATGGTCAAGCCAACGTTGATCCTCGGCGGGTTCGTCGCCTTGATGAGCCTCGGAGGTTTTGCTGCATTGGTGGCGGGCGCTAGCGAGCTGGCGAGAAAGGGTTTCCCGCACGATCAGGCGATGATGCTGATCTTCTTCGGCATGATTACCATCGTTATTGTGGACGTTCTTTTGCTCTGGCAAATGTCCCGCATTATCAACGCTTCTTTGCGGGCAGGCGCGAACACGCCAGTGCAACAGAGGATAGAGATTACCGAGCCCAAACAAACACAGAGAAAGCTCAGCGCTCCGCCGCTCGAATCTGTTCCAAGCGTCACGGAAAACACGACGCGCACCTTCGATCCAGTGTATAGAGAAACGAGCAGGTAGTCTGGAACAATCAGTAGAAAGAGAAAGGGCGCGAGAATGTGATTATAGCGCCCTTTCTCTTTCTGTCCAGTGCGATTACTTTTCTATCGTTCCGGTCTCTGTTGAAGGAGCTACAGCGCCGGACGAATCGTTTGTCGCGCTCTGGCGTGTGTCGGGCGGAGCGCCGGGTGTGAGTTCGGTTGAAGCTTCGGGCGCAAGGTCTGCGACCGTCTCGGCCCCGGCCGCGGGCGAGGCCGTGGCTGCCGCCGGACTCATCGGCGCGGCTGATGCCTGGCCCGTCGCGGCCTGTGCCTCTGCCGCCGGGCGATGCGCGTCGGCCTGCGCGGAGGAATCGCGCACTTGATTAGCGGGCGCGCTGCTGCCGATTGGGGCAGTCGCGGGTTTTGGTGTCGCGGCGGAATCGGGTTTTGATGTCGTGGTGGGCGCGGGCTTCGCCGTTGCGGCCGGAGCGGGCACGTGATGCGCATTGTCTTCGACGGGGACGAGCGTGCCGCGCTCGGACATCTTAAAGGCCGGAAGCGTTCCGCCTGCCGCTTGCAGGATCGCCATCAAATCTTTTTCGACGAAGCGCGATTGCTTCTTGGGATCGCGCACGTGGCCGAGCGGTGGGCCGATGTAGAGTGCGCCGCAGGTCTGGCATTTGAACAAAACGTCGTCGCCGCGCAAATGCTTTTTCGCTTCCTCGCCGCCCGTGCGCAACTGCTTCAAAAACCCGTTGCACAATTTGCCCTTCTCGTTCTTCTCGTTGCAGACGGTCTGAGCGTTGGTGATCTTCTTCGGCACACCGGGCTGTGATGATTGCTGTGCGGTCGGCGCTTCCTTGGCCGTCGTCCGTGTGCTTTCGGTATCGGATGGATGAGTTGACATGGCTCTACTATAAAGGCAAAGGGAAAAAGGTAAAAGGCAAAAGTAATGATCAAAGCACTTTGAATAAAAGCGGTCTGCGGCCGCACTTTTTCCCTTTGCCTTTTACCTTTTCCCTTTATTTTGCCTTTTACCTTTTGCCTTTTACCCTATATATTGGGCGCGCATGTTGAAAAAAATGCTCGGTGCTCTATGGAGGTTCGCGCCAGGGAGTTTGCGTCGCTGGAGCGTGCGTCTGGTCGAGCCGCGTTTTACGGTAACAGCCGGAGCGGTTGTTGAGGACGAAGAGGGACGCGTGCTCCTGCTCAAGCATGTCTTTCGCGCTGGGAGCGGCTGGGGTATTCCCGGCGGCTTTATCGAACGAGGCGAGCAGCCGGAAGAGGCTATCCGTCGCGAGCTGCGTGAAGAAATAGGCTTGGAGCTTGAACGCACCGAACTGGCTTTCGTGCGCACGCTCAAGCGACCGAGCCAGGTCGAGATTATCTTTCGCTCGCGCCCGCGTGGAAGCATAGGGGCGAAGAGTTTGGAGATCAAACACACACAGTGGTTCGCGCTCGATGCGCTGCCCGAAGAATTAGGGCGCGATCAACGCCGGATCATCGAGCGTGCGTTGCAACGATAGATTGTAGCCCTTTAAATAGCAGATGCCGGATGTTAGATGTCAGTGTTAATCTTTATCACCGACATCTAATATCCAACATCTGAACTTTAGCGTTGATAGGAGAGTAGAAAATGGTGAACCTGATTCCATCACCCGAGATCGTGATGCAAATCTTGAAGCGCACGGGCGCTTACCGTGAAGGCCATTTCATTTATCCGTCGGGCAAGCACACGCCGCATTATTTCCAGATGCCGCTCGCTTTCCGTTATTACGATACGGCGCGTGTGCTGGCGGTCGCGCTCTCGCGCAAGTTCCGTATAGACAGGGATATTTCCAGCCAGTTGCCGAAGGTCGCGGTCATCTCTCCCAGCTCCGGCGGTATTCCCGTCGCCTTCGGCGTCCGCGAGGCCCTCAATGCCGAGCAGATTTACTGGGCCGAACGGGAAGAGGACGGCAAGCGCATGTTTCGCCAGTATGTCAACCAGGGCGAAGTCAACCCTTGCATTATCGTGGATGACATTATCAGGAGCGGGCACGCTATTGAAGAGACGATCAAGCTCGTCGAAGACCTCGGCGCGAAGATCATCGGCTGCGGTTCCATCGTGCGCTTTACGTCCGCGCCGGAGACCCTTGGCGGAGTGCCGGTCAAATCGCTTATTGAGTTTGAGTCTAAAATGTATGACACCTCAGACCTGTGTGTGACCTGCAAAGATGGTGCGCCCGAAGAGCATGTGCGGTTTTAAAAGCGGGAATGGTCGGCGCTGGAAGCAAAGGAGAGCGCGCGTGCCATCCTTATTTTGAGGAAGATTCTGGTCGGCGGCCTGAGAAGTGGTCGCGCAGCTCCTTGATCTCCCGGCGATGAACGTCGTCATGCGCGCGCATCATCAGTAGTAATTCGGAGAGCGTGATCGGCCCGACCGCTTCCAGCGTGCCGCGTCGTTCGAGTTGATCGGAGCTGAGGCTTTTAAGGACGCTGAGATTGCCTTGGCGGGCGCGCGTAAAAGCTTCGAGCGCCGTCTCTATATTCTGATTGTTGTAGTCGCGCTCGCGCGCAAGCCTTCCGCCGTCAATGTCCGGAAGCACAGGGGCGTCTTCCTTGAGAAGTCTCTCGATGCGCACCGCATAGCCTTCGCGCTCGATGTCCAGCAGATGACAGATATTTTCCAGGACGGAAAACTCCGCTCCGGGCACACGCCGTCGCCAGTCCTCGTCCGTCAGACCTTCTACCAGCCGCTCGACGGTCGCGGGCGTCTCCGCCAGGAAATCGGTAAGACCCTGTAGCTCCCCTGTGGTTGCCATCACAACAATCGCGTCCCGTCTTAAAATTCGTGCCGATTGGCAAGCGCCTTGTCCATCGTCACTTCATCCACGTACTCAAGGTCGCTGCCGACCGGCATGCCCATCGCGATCCGCGTCACACGCATGCCGAGCGGCTTCAACAGATGGCCGATGTAGTTGGCGGTCGCCTCGCCCTCTGTGTTCGGATTGGTGGCGAGAATAACTTCGCGCACTTCCACGCCGTCATTATTCTCCGGTCTCAGGCGCGGCAGCAGATTAGCCAGGTGAAGATCATCCGGGCGAATACCGCGAATCGGCGAGAGGCTTCCGTGCAGCACGTGATAAAGGCCGTGATAGCTGCGCGTTTTTTCGACGGCGACCAGATTGTAAGGCTCTTCGACGATGCAGATGATTGAGCGGTCGCGCGATGGCGACGTGCAGAAGCGGCAGGGATCAACATCCGTCAGATTATTGCAGACGGAACAGAAAATAATGCGGAGCTTGACCTCGCGCAGCGCCTCGACAAAGCGCTCGACATCCGCTTCATTCGTGCGCAATATATGAAAGGCGAGCCGCTGCGCCGTCTTGTGACCGATGCCCGGCAGGCGCTTGAACTCGTCTATCAGTTTAGTGACTGACTCGGCGTAGTCTAACATTTTGGAATTTAGATTTTGGATTTTGGATTGAAGAATCGTGGGCAGGAACAAGAGCGGTCTTCAGCATTCGTTCGCTAATCCAAAATCCAAAATCCAAAATTAGAGTAGTCCTGGCGGGAGCATGCCGCCGAGCTTGCCTTTCATCGCTTCTTCTATCTTGCGATTGGCCTCGTTGATGGCCGCGACGATCATGTCCTGTAACATCTCGACATCGCCTTCTTTGACGGCTTCCGGATCTATCTTGAGCGACTCGATCTCGTGATTGCCGCGCATCTGCACGCTGACAACGCCGCCGCCCGATGAAGCGTCAACGCGCAGCTCGTCCATCTCTTTCGCCATCTTCTCCTGCATGGCCTGCGCCTGCTTCATCATCTGCTGAATATTCATGCCGCCTGGAAACTTCATCGTTTGATACCTCGCTTATTTAACTGTTTATGCAAAAGGCTCGCCTGATGACATCGTAAGCTACGACGCGGCACGAATGCAATGCCACGCTCATTGATGCATGCATGATGGCGCAAACCTTCGGACAACTCACCGGGCAGAGAGTGCTCAGTCGGGGCGCGGCGCAGCCCTGTTTTGTTGAGTGGTGCGCTTTAGAATCCAGTTGGCGATGGTTTCAAGCGCGGTAGGAGAGATGGTTTCTTCAATCGTCAGGTATTCGGAGACAGCGCCGGTCTTGCTGGTCTGGAGTAGATGATTGAGAGCGGACAGTTGAATGACCGTGTAGTCTTTGTTGCCCCCGGCCTTGAGTGCATCACGGATGCCTGCCAGATTTTCCTCCGCCGGGACTTGCAAATCCCGCTCTCCGTTGATGGCGAGGACGGGACATTTGACCTTCATCAAGACGGGTCGCGGGTCATAGAGTAGAAAGTAACGAAACCAGGGCGTCACATACATCCCTGTTTGAGCGTCAATAATTGACTTGATCGGGCTAAACGCCTGCTTCTGTTCCTCAGTCATCCGGCTGAGCGCGTCATTGAGAGCCGCTTGAATCTTTTCCCCGGCGGCTGCGCTCCCCTTCTCCTCTTTCAAAATGGCGAAGATACGTGTGTAGAGGGCGCGGCTCTGCGCGCGTGTCTCTTCGCTCAGGCCGCCCGCTTTCGAGAGCAGCTCGTTCTGCGACAGGATCAACTCGTCGCCCTTGACGCCGAGGCCCGCCATCATCACGATAAACGCAATGTCCTTCGATTCAGCCGCCGCCATCGGCGCGATCATTCCTCCTTCGCTGTGACCCACCAGACCGATCTGCCTCGGGTTGATCTCCTTTCGCGTTTTCAGAAACGCGACGCCGGCCAAAACATCCGCGGCGAAGTTCTCGACCGTATCATTGGGAGTGCCGGCTGACGTGCCGCCCACGCCCCTATCGTCCACACGCAGGACGGCGATACCTTTGCGCGTCAGGTAATCAGAGAGAACGAGAAATGGCCTGTGGCCCATGAGAGTTTCATTACGATCCTGTGAGCCCGATCCGGTGATAAGAAGAACCGCCGGAAAAGGCCCGCCCGTGCGTGGCCGCGTGAGCGTGCCTGCGATCTTTATATTGTCTCTCTTATTTTCGTAAACGACCTCTTCCTCGTCGTACGGAAAGGGTCTCTGCGGTTCCTGCGGGCGATTGAGCGTCGGAACTTTATCCGTGCGCTTAAAGACGAGGGGGAGCGATCCGCCCTGTTGAAACTGACCGGATATCTCCGTTCCCTCCTTGTTCATCGTGCCATCGAAGGAAGCTCCCAGCGCCTTCATCTCAAAGCGCAATCGTCCCGCATCGAAGCCAATCATATCAATCGGCAGATCGTTAGCGCCCTGATCCAGGCTATCCAGCTTGCCCCAGAATTTCCCGTCCGGGCCTTTTGATACTTTGAGGACGAGCCGCAGCTTAACGCCGCCGACATCGAGCGTACCTAGCCAGATGCCTTCGATACCATGAGCGCGGGCCTGACCGTTTGGGTTTTGGCCGGAAGCTTCTTGCAAGGAAGCGACGACGGCGGCACTCATTTGGGAAGCGCTCGCCGAAAAGGCAGAAAGAAGAATCAGAGAGAAGGCGATCAAACGAAGCATTGAATGTTGCATAATCAGATTTCTTTATTTCATCTCTCGAAAATAGCTTATGATAATACTTAATGGTCATGACCAGCTAAAGAAAGCTGAGCTGGTGATTTTCAACAGGAGTTTGTAAAGGTTTTGATCTCGATGATTGAACCCGAACCCTCGCTCCTTCAAGTGCAAAGAGAAAGTTGACCGGCTCATCCCTTTGAACTTGACGAGTCGTGTTTTAGCCGGGCCCCGGAAGCCTTCGACGCCATTGATATGTGCATGTCCCCGGACAAACTCGTCTCTGCCATGCCGGACTTGATAAGGAACGGAGAAAGCGAGCACCGTCTGAAGCGATTCGCGCCAGCTCATTTGCGCCAGCTTAAAATCGTCAAACCTATCGGCGGCGAAGTTCGTAATTAAAACGAACAGAGCATGGCTTTTTCGCGCGCCAAATTGGCACCGCGGGATGTGTATAATAAATTTTACGAGAGATACGATGAGCGTGACCTTACCAGGAGTGAAAATCATGTCACCAAGAAAAATCATCCTTCTGTCCTTAATTATGGTCTTCCCGCTCACGGTTTGCGCCCAGGCCGGAAGTCAGGAGCTTAACGATCAACTCTGGGAAGCCGCGCGCAAAGGCGACGCCGTGACGGTCAAGACTCTTTTAGATAAGGGCGCGGACGTAAATGCAAAGTTCCGCTACGGCACGACGGCGCTCTTCAAAGCCGCCGAGCGGGGCCATATAGAGGTCGTCAAACTTCTGCTTGCGCGCGGCGCGGACGTGAGCGTGAAAGATACTTTCTACGGCGCGACGGCGATGACCTGGGCACTGGAAAACAAACATGTTGAGGTTGTGGGTGCACTGCTCGAAAAGAGCGCGGAGAGCGTGGACGAAGTGCTGATGACAGGGGCGCGAGGAGGCGACACGGCGCTCGTCCGCGTCGCGCTCAACCGGGGCGGAGCGAAAGCCGAAACGCTGACAGCCGCGCTCGCTGCCACTATGAGCGACGAAAAGAGGGCCGAGATCACGGAGATGCTCAAGAAGGCCGGGGCTGTCCCGCCGCCCACTGTGGATGCCGAGACACTGCAATCTTACGTCGGAACGTATAAAAGCGAGCAATCCGACATCGCCGTCACGCTCAAGGAGGGCAAGCTCTTCGTTATTCGGACAGGCCAGACTCCAATCGGCTTGAGCGCGGTGGACAAGACTACTTTCAGGCCGACGGATTTCGACGGTATCGTTATCACCTTCAACGTCGAGGGCCGCAAAACCACCAGTTTCACTCTCAAGCAAGGCCAGACTACAACGCAATTCAAGAAAGTAGATCAGTAAACAATTTTCAGTTTGTCATAGCTCCGATTGGCACGCACTCAATCAATGGAAACAAACTGAAAACTGAAAACAGATGAAAGGTTCTCGAAATGAAACGACTCGCACTTTACCTGCTTTTCCTTTGTCTAATCTCTCCTAATGCAAGCGCGCAGAACTGGCCGCAGTTTCGCGGCCCTGTAGCTTCCGGCGTGGTCGAAGGACGAGGGATGCCCCTGAAGTGGGACGGGGAGAAGCCTGTTAACGTTCGATGGAAGGTTCCGATTCCGGGGCTAGCACATTCGAGTCCTGTTGTCTGGGGCAACAAGGTCTTCATCACGACCGCCATCAGCGTCAACCCGAAAGAGGAGACGCGATTTGGACTTTACGGCGATGTTGCTCCCGTCAAGGAAAATTCCAAGCATACATGGAAGGTCTATTGCCTCGACAAGCAAACGGGCAGAGTTCTCTGGGAGCACACGGCTTACGAAGGCGTGCCCAAAGTCAAACGTCATCCGAAGGCGACGCATGCATCTTCGACTCCGGCAGTTGATGGTAAACACGTCATCGCGCTCTTCGGCTCTGAAGGGCTCTACTGTTACGACCTGAATGGCAAGCTTCTCTGGAAGCAAGACCTGGGCGTGCTCGACGCGGGCTGGTTTTATGATCCTGATTACCAGTGGGAGCACGCCAGCTCCCCCATCATCCATAAGAACCTCGTCATCTTGCAGGCAGACATCCAGAAAGATTCTTTTATCGCCGCTTATGACATCAAGACAGGAAGACAGGTCTGGAAGACTTCGCGTGAAGAGATTCCTTCATGGGCCACGCCGACCGTTTATGAGGGCAAGGGGCGGGCGGAGCTTATTACCAACGGGACGAAAGCCATACGCGGCTACGACCTTGCGACGGGCAAGGAGTTGTGGCGGCTGACGCCCAACTCGGAGATCACGACGCCGACGCCCTTCGTCGCGCACGATCTGATTTACGTCACCAGCGGCTATGCTCCTATCCAACCCATCTACGCCATCCGGCCCGGTGCCACCGGCGACATCACTTTGAAAGAAGGCACAGAGTCGAATCAGTTCATTGCCTGGAGTAAGAAACGCGGCGGCCCCTACATGCCGACGCCTATCGTCTACGCTGATCTGCTCTACGTTTGCTCAAATCAGGGCGTGATGACTGCTTATAACGCGAAGACGGGCGAGCGCGTCTACCAGCAGCGATTGGCTGATCGAGGCGGCGCATTCACCGCCTCAATGGTCGCCTCCGATGGAAAGATTTATCTGAGCAGCGAAGACGGTGAAATCTTCGTCGTCAAAGCCGGGCCAAAGCATGAGCTTCTTTCAATCAATCCGATGGGTGAGGTTCTCATGGCGACTCCGGCCATCTCCGACGGCATGCTCATCGTGCGCGGGATCAAACATTTGTTCGCCATCGTGGAGAATAACGCGCCACAAAGTAAAACAAAAAAATGATGCGGGCCACGTGTATAAAGTAGGATGAACGAGGAATCCTATCAAGGTTTTTTGCGAGCGCTGGTCATGAAACGTTACGTCATTAAGCGGCCCGCCGAGGCGATGCCCGAAAGGCTAGCGCGCTATCGCGCTGAGCTGAACGAAGAGCAGTTCAAGGTGGCGACCGCGAGCCCCGGCGCGGCCCTTGTGGTCGCGGGCGCGGGCTCAGGCAAGACGCGCGTCATCACCTACCGCGTCGCGTACCTGATCGAGCAGGGCGTCGCGCCGTCGCGCATTATGCTCGCGACGTTTACCAACCGCGCGGCGCGAGAGATGCTGCACAGAGTCGAGAGTTTGACCACGGGCGGCGATGTACGCCGCGTCTGGGGCGGGACGTTTCATCGCATCGCCAATCTGGTGCTGCGCCGCCACGGCGCGTCTCTCGGCTACGAATCGAACTACACTATTCTGGATTCCGAGGATGCGCGCGATTTTATCTCCGTCTGCGTGGACGAAGCGGGCATTGACACCCGTGCGCGGCGCTTTCCCAAAGCAGAAGTCTTGCAGGACATCATCAGCTACGCCAACAACACGGATCAGCCCATCGTGGAAGTGATCGCGCGGCGCTTTCCACATTTCGAGCCGTTGAGCGAAGCAGTCAAGCGCGTGGACTTGATCTACATGGAGCGCAAGCGCGAGCGTAACGTGATGGACTACGATGATCTGCTGCTCAACTGGAAGCGTCTTCTCATCGAGAAGACAGAGATCGCAAACATTTATGCCGAGCAGTTCCAGCACATACTGGTGGACGAGTACCAGGACACCAACAAGCTTCAGGCGGAGATCATTGACCTGCTGGCTGCCAAAAATCGCAACGTGATGGTCGTCGGCGACGATGCGCAAAGCATCTTCGCGTGGCGCGGCGCAGAGTTTACGAATATCTACGAATTTCCGCAGCGTTACCCCGAAGCGCGCCTCTATCGTCTGGAAATCAACTATCGCTCGACGCCTGAGATTCTCTCGCTCGCCAACGCATCAATCGCCTCGAATCGCAAACAGTTTCCGAAGGTGCTGCGCGCCGCGCGCCCATCAAAGGGAATCGCCCCGGCGCTCGTGCCCTGCCATGATGCAGACCAGCAGGCGGCCTTCATCGCCGCGCGCATCCTTGAGCTTAGAGACGAAGGCATCCCTCTCGAAGAGATCAGCGTGCTTTATCGCTCGCATTATCATTCGCTCGAATTGCAACTTGAGCTAACCAGGCGCGGCATTCCCTATCGCATACGCAGCGGCGTGCGTTTTTTCGAGCAGGCGCACATCAAAGATGTTGTCTCTTACCTGCGCGTTATCACCAACCCGAAGGACGAGCTGGCATGGAAGCGCATCCTTCGTCTTGTCCCGCAGATCGGCACGAGCACCGCCAACAGAATCTGGGAGCAGTTGGCCTACGCGCCAGCCCCGCTCGCGCTCGTCCGCACGGCCGATTTTCAACCAGCGCCGCGACGCGGACAGGGCTGGACGGAGTTTCTCGCGCTCATCAACAGTCTGGTCGAGGACGAGACGCGCCACCAGCCCGCCAAGCAGATCGAGATCATCCTCGCGCGCGGCTATGAAGCGCATCTCGCGAACACTTACGAGAACGCCGAAGCGCGCCTTGAAGATTTGCGTCAACTGGCACGCTACAGCGCTCGTTATAACTCGACCGAAGAATTCCTGGCCGAGCTGGCGCTGCTCTCGACCGAACGCTACGGCGCGCCGCAGGCGGTCACGGGCGAAGATGTCGTGATGGGCGGTGAAGAGGACGAGCTGCTGACGCTCACCTCCGTGCATCAGGCGAAGGGCCTGGAATGGCGCGCGGTCTTTTTGATCTGGGCGGCTGACGGAAAGTTTCCGAGCCCGCGCTCGCTTCGTGATGCCGAAGGAGAAGAAGAGGAGCGACGGTTGTGGTACGTCGCGCTGACGCGCGCGCAGGATCAACTCTACATCACCTATCCGCTGATGATTACGGATTACAATCGTCAGACGGTGGTGCAGAAACCCTCGCGCTTCGTTACGGAAGTACCGCCGGAGCTTTATGACATCTGGACACTCGAAGAGGAGAGCGCCGCGTTGCTTCCCATCGCGCTGGAAGAAAAAGATGATGAGCCTGACGGTTATCTGAATTAGGGAGATTATTGCGTTGGCTTCGGTTCCAACTTCGTCACACGCTCGTCCAGGTCTTCCTGCCTGTCTTCTACTTTGAGGGATTCGTCTAAAAAGACGCGGAAGTTGCGCTTGATGCTATAGATTTCGGATTCAACTTTATCAAGCCGCGCTTCAATCGAATCCAGGCGGGCTTCAATCCGATCAAGGCGTGCTTCAATCGAGTTTAGCCGCGCGTCAACTCCGTCAAGGCGTCTTAAGACTTTTTCCCAGATGGGACGCGTTTCCTGCAAGCGCCGGTCAACTTTATCTTCCAGCGTCGTCATTCTGTTTTTGAGCCCGGTCATTCCGTCTTCCATGGACGTCATGCGGCCATTCAGATTTTCCAGGCTTGCGAGAATGAGTTGGACGCCGTCATTCGGCAACGGCTGTGTGAGGTCTTCGCTCATAAGTTGTTACTCCTTTGCGAGTATTATAACCTCGTTGAAGTTTTCTTCAAGCACAAAGTTAAATCAAGAGTTCGGTGTTAACTATGGGAGCGAGAAGCGGTCTCATTTTACGGACGGAAGAAGCGAGAGAGCTTTCAACTATGAGCGTGAATGACAGAATCTTAAACGAAGACCTTACTATCCCGGCCGAGATCAAGCTTTATTACGACCTTTACATGCCGGATGATAATAAACCGCATCCGCTGCTGATCGCGCTTCATGGCTATGGCGCTCATAAGAGGCAGATGATGCGCGAGGGGCGCTCGATTGCTCCCTCAAACTTCGCCGTCGCTTCGCTGCAAGGCTTTCATCAACATATGAAGGAGCCAAGGGAAACGGGCGGGCCGTTGCGCTACGGGTTCGGCTGGGTGACGAATTTTCATCCGGAAGAGTCGGTCTCGATACATCACCGGGCCATCATTGAATTGATTCATAAATTTACGCACGAGGGCGTGGCCGACGCACGAAATATCTTCCTGCTCGGCTTTTCGCAATCATGCGCGCTCAACTATCGCTTCGCCTTTACACATGTTAATCGTCTGCGTGGTGTCATAGGCATCTGCGGCGGGTTGCCTGGCGACTGGCAGACGAGCGAGCATTATCAAAAGACAGATGCGGCCGTCTTTCACCTGTGCGGCTCGCGCGACGAGTTTTACACGCCGGAGCGGGTCAAAGATTACGGCGCACAACTGAAGGAGCGCTCTCCGTCTGTTGAATTGAAGAGCTATGATGCTGGCCACGAGATCGTGCCGGAGATGCGCGACGACGCGCGCGCGTGGCTCGAACAGCGTGCCGGGGTTTGATCTTTGGGACGGGCAAGTCGTCTCACTGTAGCCGAGCCTCTCGACCATGCGGAGTTGCTCCCGGACGGCCACTACAAGTATATTCATCACCGATCCCCTGGACATTCAAGAGTAAAGAGCCAGTCGCTATGAGACGCTTCTTCGTACTGGTCGCCGCTGCTGCTGCAACTGCTGCGCTCGCGGCATCCATCGGCGCAATGGGCCTCAACTCCAGCCAGCAAAACCGTGCTGTATCAAAAACGGCGCGCGATGCAAAGATTATACGGGCGGTGCGCGCAGTCCTTGACGCGCAGGTCGCGGCGTGGAATCGCGGCGACATAGATGGCTTTATGGAAGGCTATATGCGCGGCCCCGATACCGTCTTTATCTCCGGCGATTCAATCACGCGCGGCTGGCAGACGGTACTGGATCGTTACAAGAAATCTTACGACTCGCGCGAGAAGATGGGGACACTCTCGTTTTTAGAGATCGAGATCAAACCGCTCAATCGTGATGCGGCCATCGCGTTCGGTCGCTGGCGTTTGACGCGCACGGCAGATACGCCGCACGGTCGCTTTACACTTATCTTCAGGCGCACACGGGGGGGCTGGCGCATCATTCACGATCATACTTCGTCGGCTACATAGCTACGGGCATCATTCGGGAGATTACTAATATGAGAAAACTGCATAGTGCGCTCTTTACAATCGCGCTTTTACTGATCACCTTTTTCTTCGATTCATCTCACGCGCAGGTCATAAGTGTCAGTTCGCCGTCGAGCCGCGAGCGTTACGGGATTGATCGTTACCTGAACATACGCAGCGCCAACGCGCCTGCGCTCTCGCAAACTGGCGACCGCGTAGCCTTTCTGACCAACATCACCGGCACCGCGCAGGTCTGGATGGTCAATGCTTCGGGAGGCTGGCCGGATCAACTGACTTTTTATACGGACAGGGTTGATTTCCTTCAGTTGTCGCCGGATGGCACGGGTTTCATCTTCGGCAAAGCAAAAGGCGGCGACGAGAACGCGCAGCTGTACTGGCTCTCTGCGGACGGCTCGCAGATACGTGCGCTGACTGATGCGCCGAAAATCAGGCACAACTTCGGCTCGTGGTCGCACGACGGAAAAAAGATCAGCTATTCGTCGAACAAACGCAATCCTGATTATTTCGATGTTTACATTATGGATGTCGCGACCGCGCGCGAGCAGTTGGTTTATCAACAGGACGGATCGAATAGTCCAGCAGCATGGTCTTTCGACGATCGTCAACTCGTTATCTCACGCGGAGGCGAGGAGTTGAGCCTCGATAACGACCTGTACCTCGTTGACATCGCTACCAAACAGGCGACGCATCTGACGCCGCATGAAGGATCTGCGGAATTCGGTAGTATTCACTTCACACGGGACGGGCGCTCGATGCTATTTACCACCAACGACAAGCGCGAATTTCAATCGCTCGCGCGAATGGATTTGCAAACCCGTCGCGTCGAAATCCTTGACGATACGCCGTGGGATGTCGGTTCGACAAAGATGTCGGATGACGGGCGCATGTTCGCTTATACGATCAACCGTGACGGCTTTAGCGAGCTTTACCTGCGCGAAGTCAAAGCGGACGGCACGCTTGGGCCAAAGGGCAGCGCCATCGCGCTTCCGGGCAAAGGCATCACCAGCGGGCTCGATTTCTCAGGCGACAACCGCAAACTCGCCTTCAGCTTCAACGGCGCACGATTCAACACGGATATCTGGCTCTATAATGTCGAGAGTCGCGCGCTCGCGCAGGTGACGCACAGCTCGCGCGCAGGCATTCCGCAATCCTCATTCGTCGAGCCGGAGCTGATTCACTATAAATCTTTCGACGGGCGCGAGATTCCGGCCTGGTATTACCGCCCGCAGGCTACTACTACTGCGACGGCCAGCGCCGGCGCTTCTTCCGTGCAGGTCACAACACGCAATGGGGCGACGACGCCCGTGACGGGAACGCTTAACGTCTCAGGCGGACAGATGACGTTGAGCGCTAATGCGGGAGGCGGGCTACCCGTTATCGTCAGCGTACATGGCGGGCCGGAGGGACAGTCGCGCCCCGATTTCAACACCATCAACCAGTATTTTCTCTCGCGCGGCTACGCTATCCTCGCGCCGAACGTGCGCGGCTCGACCGGCTACGGTAAGACCTTCACGCATCTGGACGATGTGCGAAAGCGTGAGGATTCAGTCAAAGACCTTGCGGCTGCCGTGGACTGGTTAAAGGCGCAGGGCGGGGCCGACCCGCGTCGCATCGCCGTCATGGGTGGCTCCTACGGCGGCTACATGACGCTCGCCGCGATCACGCTCTATCCTGAAATCTGGTCGGCTGCCGTTAATACCGTCGGCATCGCCAACTTTGAAAGTTTTCTGAAAAACACTTCGGGCTACCGGCGCAAGCTGCGCGAAGTGGAATACGGCTCGCTTGCGCGCGATCTGGAATTCCTGCGCGCCGCCTCGCCGCTCAACAGGGTCGCACAAATCAAGACGCCGCTGATGGTCATACACGGCAAGAACGATCCGCGTGTTCCCTACACGGAGGCCGAGCAGATCGTCAAAGCCTTGCGCGAGCGCGGCGCGCCAGTCGAGTACAAGCTCTTCGACGATGAAGGGCACGGAATCAATAAGCTCTCAAACCGCCTGATCGTCTATCCACAGATGGTTGATTTCCTTGATCGCTACATGAAACCATAACGAAGGAATGAGAAAGCAGATGTTAGATGTCAGATGCTGGTAAAAGCATTTTACTAACATCTAACATCTAGCATCCAGCATCTGCTTTCTCGTTCTTGATCCATCATGTCTGAAACACTAGCCGTTCTTGGCTGCTCGCAGCTTGTCACGCTCAGGAGTTCGACGCCCGTGCCTCGAACTGGCGAGGCGATGCGCGAGCTTTCTATTATCGAGGATGGCGCGATGCTGGTGCGCGCCGGAACGATCTTGAAAACGGGCACGCGTGCAGAGATCGAGCCGCTGATCGAGGCCGACTATGAGGTCGTTGATGCGCGCGGGCGCGTCGTCATGCCCGGCTTCGTTGATGCGCACGCGCACCCTGTCTTTGCCGGTACGCGCGCAGATGAATACGAGCAGCGCGCAAGCGGAGCGACATACAAGGAGATAGCAGAGCGCGGCGGCGGCATACGCTCGACCGTCAAGCGAACACGCGCAGCCACGCTTGATGAGCTGGTTGATGCGGGCCATCGCTATAGCGAATGGTTTTTGCGCGCGGGGACGACGACCGTCGAAGCAAAATCCGGTTACGGTCTCGCGGTCGAAGACGAGTTGAAAATCCTGCGCGCCATCAAACGGCTGGACGAAGAGACGCCGCTCCGCTTTGTGCCGACATTCTTAGGCGCGCATGATATTCCGGACGAATACCGCGAGCGGCGCGCTGAATATGTCCGCTTAGTCGTCGAAGAGATGCTGCCGCGCATCGCCGCAGAGCGCCTGGCCGAGTATGCGGATGTGTTTTGTGACGACGCGGCTTTTACGGTTGATGAGTCGCGGCGCATCCTTGAGGCCGCGCGCGCAAGAGGGCTGGGCCTGCGTGTTCACGCCGACCAGCTTTCGCTTTCGGGCGGCGCAATGCTTGCAGCCGCACTCGGCGCTGTGACGGCCGATCACCTGGAATATACGGACGCGGCAGGCATCGAGGCTCTCAAGGCCGCACGAGTTCAGCCCGTGTTGCTGCCCGCTTCCGTCTATGCGCTCGGACATAAGGTTTATCCGGCGGCGCGCGAGATGATCGCGGCGGGACTCAGTGTCGTCCTCGCGACCGATTTCAATCCCGGCTCGTCGCCCACGGTCTCGATGCCGATGGTGCTTTCACTCGCGACGACGCAGATGAAGATGACGCCAGCCGAGGCGGTCACGGCGGCGACCATCAACGCCGCTTACAGCCTAGGCAGAGGCGACCAGTTGGGCTCACTCGAAGAGGGCAAGCGCGCAGACTTCTGCATATACGATTGCGCGGACTATCGCGAGGTAGCTTATTT
>JBKKAL010000034.1:0-50687 GCA_046714695.1 Pyrinomonadaceae bacterium | reverse complement strand
CGAGCCCACAAAGTCTTCCTCGTAATACAACAGGCTGTTGTATCGTCCGAGACCGCCAACGACGGCAGTCGGAGCAGCGGCGCCGGGTTTGCCGGGTCTGGCTGCGGGAGGATTCAACAGGCCTGTGAGCTGGTTGATCATCTGGTTTAGCTGGGCAAGGCTCGCCTTCGATCCAGGGGCGGTGGCCGTGCTCGCCTTCGCCTTAAGTTTATTCAGCTCGGCGAGGGCCTTGCGGTACTTATCCTCCAGGGCCTTCATCTGAGCTGATTCTTTCGGCGTAATCGGGCCGCCTTTTTTCCGTCGCAGTGCTTCTTTGCCGAAGTTGCGCCGGAAAGTCTTGAAGGCGCCTGCCAGCTTTTTCACGCCCTCGGCTATCTGCGGGTTTTTTATTCCGCTCAGTCTGTGGGCGGTTTCCAATTCGTTAACAGACTGGCCGGTACGATCCATGGCCTTGAATAATTTTTTGTCGTCTTTGCCCTTCGCAGCCGCGGCGAGCGACTTCAAGTTGCTACTGGTCTTCTTGAGCGCGGCAAAGAACGGCTGCTGTCTTTTCTCTTTGGGGTTGACCACCTTGGCGCCAGCGCCTTTAGCCGCCTTGCCGATGTATGCGGCGGCTTTCCTTAAATTCTCGGACAGCTCCTTGGCTGTGGTTTTCTGTTTTTGGGCCGCATGCCCTCCGCTCAGATAAGGGGCGAACCCCACAGTTGCGGCAAGGACCAAAATTATCAGGCTCAGGGTGGCGGGGCTTCGCCCGCTCCAACGCTTTTTAATTCTTATGGGTTTCGGGTCGGACAAATGTGGGCAGTTCATGCTCATCGCGTATATACCTTTCAGAGTAAAAATTGGGTTGTGAGCGCCTGCGAGCGCCTGAAACGCAGTGTGAAACGAAGGAGATATCACCGCGTGGATAACGTGTCTCTTGTTGTTTGGCCTGTCATGCGTGCAAAGAAATTTGCTCGCATGTGATCTCTCAAAAGTTTATCGAGAGATTCGGAGACGTTGCGTGGCCGGGGCTTTTGCTCTTTAATCTGCGCGTCTTGCGCTGCTCTCTCGTGCTAAAGTCACAACATTCGTAGGCGAGGCCCTTTTGCGCCGGACTCCAACCGAATGAATCAACGGTTGCTGGTAGTATAACATAGATGCCAGCAACATTAATTATGAGCCATCTTAAGGCTCAAAGTGATCAGTCAGTAGCAAGGTTATTCGTGGAAAATTCGGTCGTCGGGGAGCCGGCGCGGGCCGCCATTTTTGACGTTCCCCGCGCCGGCTTTTTTGCTAAATCCGACGAAGACAGTTTGAGTGTTTCCGGTATCCCGGTTGTTATTCTGTACTCGCCGCCGTCGTTATTCAGTCTGGGCTGTCGCCTTGCCGTTCTCGTAGTTGAGCGTGATCTTGGAGATCTCCAGCAGGTTCAGATTCTCCCACTCGATGGCATTGCCCTTGGTGTCCTCGATCCTCAGATCCCACATGGCTGCCTTCTCGCTGCGGTTGAACTTGATCTCAAGGGTTTCGCCGTCGCCAAGCGTATCTTTTCCGAGAATATCTTCCTCCCAATCATCTGAATCATGCGGCGCGACATAAAGCTTGTTAATCACAACGCCCGTCTTATTGACCAGCATGAAATCCTGTGCACCCGCGGCAGTATTGGAAGCTGTGCTGTTCGCGTTAGACGTGTTGGTAGTTGAGGTATTGGTCGTGTTGGTGTTCGTCGTCGCCGGGGGCGTGGTCGCCCTGTTGGCTGTGTTAGAAGTGTTCGTGGTGGTGGTGGTCGTCGTCGTGCTGTTGGCGTTCGTCGGGGCGGTTGACGTGCAGGCGGCAGAGATTAGCAGCGCAACAGTCAAAACGCCAAGTAATACTAGATTCTTCATTTATTTTTCTCGCTTTCCTCGAATGGTAATTGGGTAGTGTGTCAACGAGGTTGCTCCGTATCCAACCGCATTTTTCTGTCCTGCAAAGTTGTACCCGGCCGCGCGGAATCCCGGCCCGTTGATGATCAGTGTGCACGCTCCATCCTTAAGAAAAGAAGAGCCGCAGTATCGAAGCATCGGGATATTGAAAAGGCGGATTAACAGGAATTCTCTGACTACCTTTGGATTGATAAAGCACGCTGACTCTACCGTTTAATCCGCATGTCTGTCAAGTAAAGAGACTTGAGGGCTGGAGCGTGAAAGGGATGTTTAACCCGACAAGGCTTACACGGTTTTGTTATCGAATATGTATGGTTCCATTATTTTAGTAGCGAAGTGGAAAGGCTCGCTATCTTTTAACTAACCTGTGCCGCGAAAGCTCCGTGTAGTGCGAGCCATGCGGTCCAAGATGGCTTCGCATCACGAGCAGATGGTTTACGGAAACTTCAGCGGGAGCGAAGCCGCTTTCGTGGTGAAGCGCCGCCAGTGCTCGCGCCCCTTCGGGCGAGCGCAGGCGCGCAATTGTTAGGTGCGGATGAAATGGCCGCGCTTCGCGCAAAAAGCCAACGCCTTCGCATTCATTCTCAAGACTGAGTTGAAGTTGTGCGAGGAAATCAGTTGCGTCCCTGACTCCGAGCCACAAAACGCGCGGGAGGCCTCGTGGTGGAAATGCGCCCGCGCCTTCGATGATGATACTGAAGGGCGATACGCTACGAGCTGCCCTCGCCGCCGCCGCCAGTAGAAAGGCAGCGCGTTCCTGCTCTATCTCGCCCAGGAATTTTAAGGTGATATGGAGTTTCTCGGAATTATCCCAACCGGCGCGAGCCTCCGGCATTCGGCTGCGCAAATCGGCGATATGATCCCCCACGCGCCTGCGTATGTACGCAGGCAGCTCGACGGCACAGAAGACGCGAATCAAGGGATGAGGGCCGAGCGATGAGGGATGAAGTAAAGACGATTGTCCTTTCTTATTCATCCCTTATCCCTCAGCCCTTAATTTGATGGTGTCAGGACGAGTGTTTCTTTTGTCGCGTTTGCGACCGCTGCTGCCGTAAAGGGAAAGGTGCGAGGTGTGACGGCGCGCCAGTCCGCAAGCTGATCTTGCCAGTGCGGGCTCGACGGGTCGCCGGATTCTCCGAGCGCGATGCCCTGTTGCGTTTTGTCCCAGTCGCTCGTGTCGGCGATGAGTCGCATAGAGACGCTGCGCCCGACGTTCACCGCCGGGTTATTCCCACCCGCGCCGTTCTGTGGAAAGGGAGCAATGGTGAACTGCAAACCGATGAGCGGCGCGCGGGCGAGCGGGTGTGAAAAACTCACCTGCGTAAAACCGCCCCACTTCCACTTCGACTCGTCCGCGCCGAGGCGAAGGCTTATCGCCGCGCGTGCGTCTCGCTCGCACGCGCGCAGCAGCTCCGCGTAGTCTCTGAACTCCTTCGGCAGCCATTCACGCGGCCTTTCCGTGAGAATGCGGTCAATCAGCGTATCGCTGTTGCCCCATGAATAATCTTTGGCAAGCTCCGCACCGAGCGCGGCAGTGAAGATGCGGCGGCGAAAGGCAGCTCGTATCTGTGAAGCAAACAATGCCGCGCGCGAATCAGCATCCATGTGACCGTTCCAGCCCTCAAGTAATTTGATGGTCTCACGCCATTTCTCGTCCGTGCCGGTGGTCGCAGTCAATTCACGTCCCGCTTTGACTACCTCGCGTGCCGTGAGCGCGGCGGCAATCGAAAAGGTATCGCCCAGGATAGCGCGAAAATCCTTGGAGGTCAGTTTCTCTTTGTCTTTCAAAAGATCGTAGATGCGGCGCGCGCGATAGGGCGCGGCCCAGTGATGCGTGAGAAAAAACGGATAATCATTGCCGACGATGCGTTGATTGGCCGTTACGATGATGCTCGAAGGCGGATCAAAAAGATGCGGCAACTCGGCGAAAGGGATGTAGCCCGTCCACTCTCCGGCGTCGGTCGCGCCGTCATAAGGTGTGCTTCCGTCGCCGCTTCGCCTGATCGGCACACGCCCGGCAGCGTAGTAGCCGATATGCCCGTCCACGTCCGCGTAAACTATATTCTGCATCGGCGCGGTATAGCCAGAGAGCGCGTCGCGAAACTCTTTCCAGTTGCGCGCGCGGTTAAGGGCCGAGAAGCCGCTCATGTTCCGAATCTTCGGATCGAGCGCCGTCCAGCGCAGAGCATAGCGGACGCCGTTCTTCTCGAAGACGATGGGCCCATGTCGCGTTATCGTCACATCGAGGGGGACAACATCCGTCTCCACGGATGTAAAGCTCTTACGGACTTTGATCTCCTCACGGCGTACTTCCGCCTCGCGCCAGCCCGAAGGCGTCATGTAGCGTCGCGGATTCTCTTTGTCAAATTTCTCTATGTAAATGTCCGCTACGTCCGGGCCGACGTTGGTATAGCCCCAGGCGATTGAGGCATTGTGGCCGATGACGATACCGGGCAGTCCGGCAGCCGTCACACCCGCGACCCTCATGCCCGGCGCGCTCAGGTGCATCATGTACCAGATAGAGGGCGCAGATGAGGGCAGATGCGGGTCGTTTGCCAGCAGAGGCTTGCCCGATGCAGTGCGCTTACCGCTGACCACCCAGTTGTTGCTTGCCATGCGATCAAGGTCGGTGAGCCCAAGGCGTTCGAGCGCCTGCGCGCGTACCGCACTCATCTCGGAGAGTGTGCGCAACGCCTCGGTGCTAATCGCGCTGATGGATGTATCGCTAGGCTGAGGGGTCGCAGAACTTTTCTTTGCGCGATCTGTGCCAACGACCAGAACGTCCAGCGGAGAGGTCTCAACCAGCAGCGCATCCCTTTTCGCGGGGGGCAGGGCATTGAGGGCAGCGCGCATGATGTCTGTCTGCCATGGGTCTGTGAGCACTTCAAAGAAGAGCTTGATGATGAGAATCGAATCGGCGGGCATCCAGTGTCGCGGCCTGTACTGAAGTATCTGAAACTCCGTCGGTAATGATTTGGCGTCACGCGAATCAATAAAGGCATTAACGCCGCTCGCGTATGCTTCGAGCAGTGCGCGCTCAAGTGGCGGGGTCGCTGTCACCTCCGCTTCAGCGATTTGCGCGAAGCCGTAGGTGCGGTGAATCTTGTCCTGCTCAAGTGCAAGGTTTCCGAATATCTCCGACAACTCGCCGCGCGCCGTGCGACGCGCCAAATCCATCTGCCACAAACGGTCGCTCGCCACCACATAGCCCTGCGCGAAATAGAGGTCAGCTTCATTCGCGGCCTCAATAAAGGGAATACCGCGCTCGTCGCGCCGGACAGTGACGCGCTCTCGCAATCCCTTCAGACTGATCGTCTCCTGTTTCGTTACGGCGGCAGCGGCACTCGTCTGCTGTGCAGCCACGCGAACCGCGGGCGAAATCAATCCCGTCAACGAGAGCGATAGCATCAGGCACAAAACAGTGAATCGTTTTTTCATGAAGCGGGCCTCGATCAGTGGATAGAATCAAGTACGAAAAGGGCAGCGCCAATCATTGCTGCAAATTTTTGAGCTTCACGCGGCTGGTAAAGATGCAGTGACGAGCGCCGCCAATTTCTAACATGCCAGTTAACCCGGCACGCATTCCTACGGCGTGTTATGCCGGTGAGAGCGTTGGCGCTTGCTCGCTCTGCATCCGATAGCGCCTTAAAACTGCTGTTATTTATGCCTGCTTGCGCAGTTTGATTTCCGTGGCGCAATCCTGGCAGAGCCACACTTTGACATGCGGGGCGTCCGACCAGAAAAAGGCTCCGACCTTGCTCGCCATCTTCATGGCAGCATCATTTCGTAGTCGTTGCAGAGCTAAGATGTAGCGGTCACCCTGATAAAATTCGCCCACTGCTCCTCGCTGCCTATGTATGCACTCGCGTTCGCGCCCTGACTCTTCGTTGATGACCTCTTGATCCATATCTATTTCACCAGTGCTAAAATTCGCCGTTGTCGCCGCTCGACAGAGAAAATCTTTCAACATGAACTCCGTTGATTGGGTTCAGTGACATGACTGCCTACTACTATACCTGAGTGACCTGTATTGTATAAATCCCACAAAACACCTCCGCTCGCGAAAGGGTTGAATGCTACATGCGGGCTCCGGCTGCTTAATTCCCGCATGAGACGGCCAGGAATCGCTTTGTCGTTTAATAGCTCTCTATTGATTCTCTTTTAGGTTTAGCATAAAAGCGTCTATCATCATAGCGGCGCAGTTTTGTCCCAACTCACACATCAAAAGGGAAAGGTATGAGAAGTGGCTCTCAAGACTCAGATTATAAAGATAAGTATCAGCTACTAAACCGACGATTTTTTATTGGAACATCTCACGAAAGAGATGATCGGCCATTTACTGTCAAGGGAAGATAAGTGACGCAGGATTCCAACAGAACAGGAACGCCAAGGGGGCTGTTTGAGCGAAGCGAAGAGCTTTTTCGCGCGGCCTTCGAACAATCGCCCATGAGTACTCAAATCTTCTCGCCCGATGGCACGGCGATCTGGGTCAATCGAGCGTGGGAAAAGCTCTGGGGTGTGACGCTGGCCCAGCTTGGTGTGTACAACATTCTGGAAGATCACCAGTTGGTCGAAAAGGGCATCATGCCCTACATCGAAAAAGCCTTCACCGGCGAGCCGACGGAGATTCCTGACATCCTCTATGATCCTGATGAGACTGTCCCGAATCTCACCGTTAACGAGGAGCCGGGCCGTTGGGTGCGCGCGTTCACTTTTCCCGTCAAGGATGAGTCAGGAAAGATACGCGAGATCGTGTTGATGCACGAAGACATCACCGCGCGCAAGCGAGCGGAAGAGACGGCCGAGCGCTGGGCCAATGTATTTCAGCACGCCCAATGGGGAGTGGTCGTCGGCAGCGGAGACGGTCAGACCCTGTTGATGATGAACCCGGCTTACGCAAGCATGCACGGGTACACAGTCGAAGAACTTATCAACCGACCCATCATAGATGTCTTTGCGCCTGAGGACCGCGAAGCGTTGGTGGAACAGATTCGCCTCACGCGCGAGCGGGGTCATCATATCTATGAATCGCTTCACATTCGCAAGGACGGCAGCGTTTTCCCCGTCCTTGTGGAGAGCACCGCCGTCAAGGATGCCAGTGGGCAGGTGCTGTATCTCGCGGCGCATGTCGAGGACATAACGGAGCGCAGGCAGATCGAAGAAGAGTTGCGGCGAAGCGAAGAGAATTATCGAAGCCTGCTGGAGAATGCTCACGACATCATCTATACGCATGACCTGCAGGGGAACTATCTCACCATCAACCGCGCCGGCGAAGAGGTCACGGGCTACACGCGCCAGGAACTTCTCGGAGGCTTGAACATCGCGCAGGTCGTTGCTCCGGATCACCTCGAACTGGCTAAAGGAATGACGCGGCGTAAACTCCTCGACCCTTCTCCGACCGTTTATGAAGTTGACATCATCACCAGGGATAACCGGCGGCTGACGCTTGAAGTGAGCACAAGAATTTCATATCAGGGGGGGCAGCCGGTGACGGTTGAAGGGATTGCCCGCGACGTGACAGAGCGTAAACGCGTCGAACGCGAGCGCGAAGAACTACTGGAGCGAGAGCAACAGGCGCGACGCGAGATAGAAGAGACCAGCCGCCTCAAGGATGAGTTTCTGGCAACTGTATCTCATGAATTGCGCACGCCGCTGACCGCTATGCTCGGCTGGACTTATTTGCTCCGAAGCGGAAAGCTCGATAGCGAAAAGGCTGCGCGCGCTCTTGAAACCATCGAGCGCAATGCACGCTCGCAGGCGCAACTGATTGAAGATTTGCTGGATGTCTCGCGCGTCATCACCGGAAAGTTGCGTCTTGATGTGCGGGCGGTCGAACCCGCAAAAATTTTTGAAGAGGCGCTGGAATCCGTGAGGCCCGCCGCCGAAGCCAGGGGCGTGCGCTTGATTATGGCGCTTGATACGGGCGTCGGTTCTATTTCCGGCGACGCGGCACGATTACAGCAGGTTGCCTGGAACCTGCTCTCCAATGCGATCAAGTTTACGCCGCGCGGCGGGAGCGTCGAGGTCGTAATCAAACGCGCAGATTCGCACATCCAGATCATCGTCAGCGATACGGGCGAAGGGATCAGCCAGGACTTCCTGCCCTTTGTGTTTGATCGTTTCAGACAAGCCGATGCGAAAACGACCAGAAAATACGGGGGATTGGGTCTCGGCCTCGCCATCGTACGCAGTCTCGTCGAGATGCATGGGGGGACGGTGCATGTTGAAAGTCCGGGCGAAGGACAGGGCGCGACGTTTACTGTGATACTACCCTTGACGCAGGTTTACAGAAGAGCCACGGCTCAAGAACAACCGGCACGCAACTTAACAAGCGACGGCCTGCTTCCGCTGGATTTTCCGGAGCGCCTCGACGGGCTGAAAATCCTGGCCGTAGATGACGAGGCCGACACACGCGAGCTGCTCAGGACAGTGCTTGAGCAGTCCGGCGCTGAAGTAATGATTGCCGCTTCAGCGGTAGAGGCTTTAGAGCTTTTGAAGCAGGCAAGGCCGGACGTGCTCATCAGCGATGTCGGGATGCCGGAAGAGGACGGCTACGAATTGATTAGAAAGGTAAGACAGCTTCGGGTGGAAGATGGTGGTAAGACGCCCGCTATCGCTCTGACAGCATACGCGCGCGCAGAGGAGCGATTGCGCGCTCTGAGGTCGGGCTACCAGATGCATATGCCGAAGCCCGTAGAGTTGGCCGAATTGGTGGCCGTGGTGGCGAGCCTCATCGAGCGGAAAAAATAGCTGAATGATCTTTAGAAGCTGTTTGAATTCGCAGTTTGCTGCGGGGCTCTTGTTAAAGCCCCTTTCAGGGGCTGCAAATCATTTTTTCAAAAAGCTTCTTAACTTGCTTATGCGTTGACGCTTCCCGGTATAAACCGCTACAATCCGCGCGACGTTTGAGAAATACACCAGCGCCTTGTCTAATTCTAATATAGATACCGCAGGCAAATCACAAGCGTTTGCGTTTTGGAACTTCGCTTCGGGGAACGGTCGCACAAATCAAATGTTACGTCTTCGCTTAGCACAACTGGTCTCAATACTGCTTCTGGCCCTCGGCATGGCCGCGAGCGTGAGCGCGCAGCAGCGCCCGCTCCTGACGGAAGACGTGGACATCATTGAGCCCGGTACGATGCGTATCGAAGCGGGCATAGATTTCATGCAGAACGCGAAATACCCGCTCTCCGGCTTGACGGGCGACCTGACGCGCGTCGGCGTCATCGGCATCAACATCGGTCTTTCCCCCAACGTCGAGTTTCAGATTGACGGGACGGTGCAGAATTTCCTGAGCATCAATTCGATGAGCGTGCCGTCGCCGATCCAGCTCGGTTTCGGGCCCGGAACGAATTCGACAAACGATACGGGCGATTTTACGCTCTCGACCAAGATCAAACTGAGAAATGAGACAAGGCATGGGCCATCTCTGGGCTTTCGCTTCGGCGTTACACTGCCGAACTCTAACCAGGGGCGCGGCATCGGCGTCAATCAAATCAACGCCTATGGTGTAGTTCTCGCCGGTAAGAAATTCGGGCAGGATGCGCGGGCCAACTTCTTCGGCAATCTGGGAATCGGGATTCTAACCGCACCCACCCAGGCCTTTACGCAGAACGATGTGCTGCTCTACGGCTTCGCGGGTATTATCCGCCTCAACAAACAGTTCAATTTCGTCGGCGAGATCAATGGTCGGGCGAGCACACGGCGTGGCCTCGCTCCTCTCGGCACGGAATCACTGTCGGAAGCGCGCCTTGGATTGCAGATCAAGGCTTCGGGTCTGCGCTTTGATTTCGCCGGTATCGCCGGGCTGACGGATTTCAGCCCGCGCTCCGGCGTCACCTTCGGCGTTACCTACGATACTCCCTCCGTCTTTACACCAGTCAAATAGAACAATGACAAGTGACCAGTGATGAGTGACAAGTTAGAATAACTGTTTTAATCTTGTCACCTGTTATTCATCACTTGTCGCTCTCTTTTTATGCTTGATTGGTTACGCGCCAATTTCAACTGGCTTCAGCAGTCTTTCGCCAACGTCGTCGAGTGGCTTGAGGGCTTTATCATCGGCGTGCCGATGTATATTGCCGGGCCTTCGATGGTCATTATCGGCGCGCTCGACTCCTCGCTTCTCTCGCTGCCGGAGATCAACGATTACCTGGTCGTCATGCGTTGCGCGAAAGACCCGTACGCGGTCTTTTACTTTCCGCTCTTTGCGGCTGCCGGGTCGGTCATCGGTTGCATGCTGCTCTACACCATCCTGCGGCGCGGCGGTCAGGCCGTATTGCGCCGTCGCTTTCGCCCCGATCATCTGGAGCGTGTCGAGCGAGCTTATGCGCGCTTCGGCTTTCTGGCGCTGGCCGTCCCGGCTCTTTTGCCGCCGCCCATGCCCTTCAAGATTTTCGTGGCGACCGCCGGGGCGCTCGAATATCCGCGCTGGCGTTTTATGATTACGATCATGATCGCGCGTTCGCTCCGTTATTATATAGAGGGAACGCTGGCGGTCTTTTACGGCGAGCGCGTCCTGCAATTTATCAAAGAGAACGGGGTTATAATCCTCGGCATCGTCCTCGCCGTCTGCCTCCTTGGGCTTGCAATCTATTTCATCAAGCATCGCAATCCGCCATCCCTATCATCTTCCGAAGGCGAGCAAGCGAAAACGGAAACAGAAATTGAGACAAGCGACAAGTAAGACGTTTGCGGAAAATTTTACGAAGATGAGACACCAGAGAGTAGTTTCGCACTGGCATATCACCTTTAGCCTCTACTTGAGGGAAGGAATCATTGACAAGCTTTGAAGTGGCTTTTACATAAGATAACAAACGGTTTGACGGGTATTTCGCAATACCTGATCACACTTGGCCCATTCGGTTTGTTCGCGGTCGCGCTTCTCGATTCGGCGCTCATTCCGTTGCCGGGTGGCGCTGATGCGGTGATGATTCTGCTCTCGACGGCGCGGCCCGCATGGTGGCCGCTCTACGCTGCGGCGGCGACGCTCGGCTCGGTCATCGGATGCGTTATCCTTTATTACATCTCAAAGCGAGCGGGCCGGCGCGCCCTCTCGCGCTTTTCCGAGCGGAAGCAGCGGCGCGTTAAAGAATTAATTGATCGCTACGATGTCCTCGCGGTTCTCGTTGCGTCCCTGTTGCCGCCTCCGTTTCCTTTCAAGCTGTTCGTCATCACAACGGGCGTCTTTCGTCTGAACGTGTGGCGCTTTGCGGCGGCAATCGCGGTGGGGCGCGCCTTTCGTTTTCTGCTCGAAGGCTATCTGGCGGCGCGCTACGGTGAGCACGCAAAGGATTTACTTGCGCGTTACTACCCGGCAATCGGGATCGGCCTCGCCGTGCTGATCGCCCTCATCTTTCTCGCGCGCAGCCTCCGGCGCGCTAAGAGTCCCGCCCGGGAGAGCGAGACGACAGAAGAGCAGATGTCGGAAATGAGATGAAAGAGATTCGCAGAGCCGCAAGCATCTTCGCGCGCGTGTTATCTAACACGTCGCTTTTGGGATGATTTCCGATGAGTTGAAATTAAAGCGTCGTGCCCCGGCCAGATCGCGCACGCCGTACTCGTTCATGCGCGCGAGCATGCGTATAAAAATCTCTGCAGTGGCGAGCGCGTCATCAGCTGCGCGGTGACGATTGATGATCGGGATTGTAAAATGTTCGGCCAGCGTGTGTAGCCTGTAGTTCAAAAGGCCGGGAAAGATCGAGCGTGATAGCTTGACCGTACAGAGATGAGTATTGACCATACGGCGTCCGGGAAAGACGCGGGCGATCTCGTGATTGAGAAAACGCACATCGAACTGCGCGTTGTGCGCGACCACCACGGCTTCGTCCAGAAAATCGAGCCAGTCATGAACGATGTCTGCGAAAAGGGGCGCGTCCTTTACCATCCCGTCATGGATTCCCGTCAGGCGGGCGATAAACGGGGGGATCGCGATTTCCGGATTGATCAGCGAGTGAAACTCGGCGACGATGCGACCCCTGTGGATGCGAAAGGCACCGACTTCCATAATCCGTGATGGCGGCGTCTTGGCTCCCGTCGTCTCGACATCAACGACGACGAAATCCGTTTCGTGAATGGAACGGGCCTCGAAATCTTCACAGACGAGTTCGACGACGAGGTCATCCCTGAGCGATAGGCGATGATCGTCTTTGACCAGATCGGCAACGACGAGCGCCGCCAGTTCCGCATCGAGGTCCGAGAGTTTGAGGACAATGTCGGCGATGTCCATGGCCGGCGCACAACCGCCGCACACACGCAGCATGTCCACCGTCTCCTGGACGAGCGCGGAATCGGAAACGAGATTTCGGCGCAACTGCATCGAGCGGCATTGTAACACGCGTTTTTAATAACTGAGAATGAGGTGAGAATTTGCGAGCCGATGAAGTGATGGAAAGATTCCGCCGGACGGGCGCGCTTATGGAAGGCCATTTCATCCTTTCGAGCGGTCTGCACAGCTCGAACTATCTGCAATGTGCACTGGTGCTGCAACACCCCGCGGAAGCAGAGGCGCTTGGGCGCGCATTGGCTGCGAAGTTCGCGGGCCAGAAGATTCAAACCGTGGCCGCGCCTGCCATCGGCGGTCTCATTATCGGCTACGAGGTCGCGCGCGCACTTGGTGCTCGTTTTATCTGGACAGAGCGGGACGCCGAAGGGAGTATGCAGTTGCGGCGCGGTTTCAACGTCCAACAGGGCGAGAGCGTGCTGGTCGTTGAAGATGTGATTACGACGGGCGGCTCGACGCGCGAAACCATCGAAGCGTTGCGCGCATTGGGCGCGCGCATTGTCGGCGCGGCCTCGATCATTGACCGCTCTCAAGGACGCGCAGAAGTGGGCGCCCCGCGTATCGCGCTCGCCACCCTCAACGTGCCCGCGAGCGACCCCGCCTCCTGCGATGCCTGCGAGCGCGGCGAAGAGGCCGTCAAACCGGGAAGCCGAAAAACAGTAATCAGTAATCAGTAATCAGCTTTTGGCTTTTAACTGAAAACTGATTACTGACTGCTAACTACTTTTTTATGAATTACAAGTTGACGCTTCAGTATGACGGGACGGATTTTCACGGCTGGCAGATACAGGGCAACGAGCGTACTGTGCAGGGCGAGTTGACGCGCATTCTCGCCTTAATTGACGGAGGGGCGGTGGCGGTGAATGGGTCTGGACGGACGGATGCGGGCGTCCATGCCGAAGGGCAGGTGGCGAGTGTGCATCTCAAGCGCGAGATGAGCCCGTTAAAATTGCGCGCGGCGATCAACGGAAATCTGGCGAGGGATGTGCGCGTCGTCGAAACGGAAGTTGCGGCAGACGATTTTCACGCGCGATTCTCGGCGCGCGGCAAGACATACTGTTATCGCATCTTCAATGCACAAATTATCTCGCCCTTCTGGGTTCGCTACGCGCAGCACGAAGCGCGCCCCCTCGACATTGAGCGCATGCGCGAGTGTGCGCGTCTATTCCTGGGCCAACATGACTGGACGGCCTTTTCGTCGGCGCAGTCAGACGCACAGAAGACGCGCGTGCGCAACATCACCAGTCTTGAAGTCACCAATCGTTGGGATGAGCGCGGTCGCGCCTCCCTGATCGAGATCACTGTGAGCGCGGATGGTTTCCTGCGCTACATGGTACGTTCCATCGCGGGCACGCTCCTTGAGGTCGGGCGGGGGCGTCTTGATCAATCGGTGATCGAGCGAGCGATCAAGAGCGGCGAGCGTGCGCTGGTCGGCGCGACCGCTCCGGCCTGCGGTCTCACTCTCATGCATGTGCAATATGATTGACATAGGTCGCCGTAGAAGTAAGAATGTGCGGCGTCGAGGGGCGAAGTCTTTCGGGCGAGCGCGGATCAAAGGGCAACTGGTTTTTGTCCGGCTCATATTAAGGAAGGAGCTTAATGCTCGCTGATTTCTCTGAAGTCGTAGAGCGTGGAACGCGCGACGAGATGTTGCTGGCGGCGCTCGATTGGGAGCGCCTGCCGCGCCATATCGCCATTATTATGGACGGTAATGGCCGCTGGGCCGCCGGGCGCGGGCAGCCGCGTATTGCGGGCCACCGCGCGGGCGTCGAGGCAGTGCGCGCGGCGGTTGACACGGGCGCGCGACTGGGTCTGGGAGCGCTCACGCTTTACGCTTTCTCGACCGAGAATTGGAAGCGCCCGCGCCTGGAAGTTGACGCGCTGATGCGCATGCTGCGCCGTTACCTGCGGCTTGAGCTGGATGCGATAGACCGTCAGAAGATACGGTTTCAGGCAATCGGGCGCATTACAGGGCTCGCGGAAAACGTGCAGCGCGAGATCAGCCGCGCCACAGAGAAGACGGCCGGGAATACAGGCATGGTTCTCAACGTCGCTTTGAATTATGGAGGCCGCGCCGAGATCGTTGACGCAGCGCGCGCCGCCATGTCGCGTCTTCTTCTCGAAGGCTGCGGGCCGGAAGAGCTGACGGAAGAGAAAATCTCGCGCGAGCTTTACACGAACGGTTTGCCGGAGCTTGACCTGCTGGTACGCACCAGCGGCGAGCTGCGCATCTCGAATTTTCTGTTGTGGCAAACGGCTTACAGCGAGATTCACGTGACCGAGACGTTGTGGCCGGATTTTCGCCGCGTCCATTTGCTTGAAGCCATAGCAGATTTTCAAGGCCGCGACCGTCGCTTCGGCGGCCTCAAACTGGTTGCCAATGCAAAATAGAACCGGGGATTATTAAGAAGGTAAAACACTTGCTCTCGCATATCACTCGTCAATTATCGCTCATCTAATGTCTCGTATCATTACCGCCCTGATCGTTCTTCCCATCCTGATCGCATCAATTTTGATTGATTGGCTGGCCCCGTTGTTCGTAGCGCTCGCGCTGGCAGCGATGGTAATGGGCCTGTATGAATTCTGGGTGCTTTCGGGTAAACGGGGTTTGAAGGCTAACGCTGGTGTAGGCTTTCTAGGAGCAGCGGCGCTCTTTACGCTCTTTTATTTTGACGCTCCGGCGACGGGGGCGTTCCTTCTGGTGATGACGCTGGCCGCTCTGACGATTGTCGTGCTGGCGTTAGAGATGTTGAAGGGTGCGCCGTTTGACAAGATGATCGGTGCGGCGGGTGTGACGCTCCTCGGCGTGCTTTACGTGGTGCTGCTCGGAGGCCACCTCGTCTCCGTGCGCACAGGCTTTCCGCAGCCCCTGTCGGCAGACTTGCTCTCCTTCTTCTTCCTGGTGATCATGGGCTCCGATACGGGGGCTTATTACACCGGCCGAAGCCTAGGGCGTCATAAGCTCGCGCAGCAGGTCAGCCCCGGCAAGACCTGGGAGGGCGCTATTGGCGGCATGGCGGCGAGTCTTTTGATGGCCGCCCTGGCACACTACTGGTTTTTTCGAGAGCTGCCTTTGAAATGGGCGCTTCCTCTGGCGGCGTTGATGAACGTGCTCGGCGTTTTGGGGGATTTGACGGAGAGCGCACTCAAGCGGGGGGCGGGCGCGAAGGATGCGGCGCAGATTCTTCCTGGCCACGGAGGTCTGCTCGACCGCCTCGATAGCTTGCTCTTCAACGCGCCAGTCATCTACTATTTCGGACGCTTCTACTTTCAATGAGCAAGGTTACTCTCATACAGAGAATCTTCGATGGAGGCGAGACCGTGCAATGACGAGGAAGAATCTTGTCATTCTTCTCAGCGTGTTGGGCGCTCTGGTGCTTTTAGTCGTGCTGTTTGCCGGCGCAATTCTGGGCATCGTCTTTTACTCTCTCGCGAACAGCGACGCGGCAAAGACGGCCAAAAGTTTTTTGCAGAGCAACGAAAAATTGAAGCAGGATATCGGCGAGGTCAAAGACTTCGGCTCGATCATAACGGGCAATATAAGCTCGAAGAATAACAGCGGCGATGCGGCGCTCGGTATCAAAGTGATCGGCGAGAAACGAACCGTGAATGCGACGGTCGTGATGATATACAAGGCCGGGCGTAACTGGCGCGTCACCGATGCCAGTTACATAAACGAAGCGGGGCAGACCGTGGAGTTGCTGGACAAGTACGGCACGGACACGCCGCCGCCGGATCAGTAAGGAGAGAATGAAGCCCACAGGCATCGCCATTTTAGGCTCGACCGGATCAATCGGGTGCAATACTTTGCGCGTGGTCGAGTCCTTCGGCGCGGAAAAATTCCGTATCGTCGCGCTCGGCGCCGGACGCAATACAGCAAAACTCTCAGAGCAGGTCGCGCGACACCAGCCGGAGCTTGTCTCGGTCGAAACGGAAGAATGCGCCGAAGAGTTGCGTGAACAACTGCGCGCTCTCGGAGTTGCGAGCCCGCGTATCAGCATAGGCGAAGCGGGTCTGGTCGAAGTCGCTACTCAAATGAGCGCGGATTGCGTGGTCAGCGCGACGGTCGGCGCTGTCGGATTCGTGCCGACCTTACGCGCGCTCGAAGCCGGGAAGCGCGTGGCGCTCGCCAACAAGGAGACGCTCGTGATGGCCGGGGAGTTGATGACGCGCGCGGCCAGTAAGTCAGGCGGGGAACTCCTCCCCGTTGATTCCGAACACAACGCGCTGCATCAATGCCTGCGCGGTGTAAAACGCGCGGAGGTGAGTCGGCTGGTGCTGACGGCATCGGGCGGGCCTTTTCGCACGCAAAGTAAAGAGGAGATGGCAAAGGCTTCCGTCACAGATGCGATGCGCCATCCGACCTGGAGTATGGGCGCGAAGATCACGATTGA
Organism: Pyrinomonadaceae bacterium; assembly: GCA_046714695.1. Taxonomy (GTDB): domain Bacteria; phylum Acidobacteriota; class Blastocatellia; order Pyrinomonadales; family Pyrinomonadaceae; genus DASQYE01. The sequence continues at coordinate 34,104 of JBKKAL010000034.1, read as the reverse complement.
TTCCGCGACGCTGATGAATAAAGGGCTGGAGGTGATTGAAGCGCGCTGGCTCTTCGGCTTTGAAGCAGACCGGATCGGCATTCTGGTGCATCCCGAATCGGTCGTTCATTCGATGATCGAGCTGGTTGACGGCTCCGTTATCGCGCAGATGGGTGTGACGGACATGCGCCACGCGATTCAATACGCGCTCACCTACCCGGAGCGTTACCCTTCGGAACTTCCCCCGCTTGATCTAACGAGTCTTAATGCGCTCCATTTTGAAGCGCCCGACATGGATCGTTTCCCCTGCATCGCTCTCGCCTATCGCGCGCTCAGAGAGGGCGGCACGCTGCCCGCAGCGATGAACGCCGCCAACGAAGAGGCCGTCAGCGCATTCATTGACGAACGCCTTCGCCTGACAGACATCCCGCGCGTAATCGAAGCCGTCATGAACGGGCATGCGACCGAGATAATCCGTGATCTGGAGGACGTGCTGGCGGCGGACAGCAGCGCGCGACTATCCGCCTCCGCAATCATCGCATCGCTCGCGCAGGCAGCAAATGTGGAGGCCGTCGGAAATTAGCCATAGCCCGCAGAAAAGAAACCGAAGCTGTTTGGTCGTCTATCATATTAAACGTCGGTTCGACATGAGCGGCCGCAGCCGCTCAAAATGAGCCCACGTTATTTACCTTGCCATGCACCTTTGCCTTTACCGCCTATGCCGCGTAAACTTATATACAACCCCGCAGGAGGGACATTGACTCTAAACCCGCATGCGCTGGAGCTTTGGAAGCGAGTTTAGAGAAGAAACGAGAGTCTTGTTTAGATGAGCTATATAATTAGTATTCTTGCCTTTATCTTTATTCTGGGGGGCGCTGTCGTCCTGCACGAGTTCGGGCACTTTATCGTCGCCAAACTCCTGAAGATTCGCGTCGAGACCTTCTCAGTCGGGTTTGGCCCACGCCTGTGGGGGCGAAGATACGGGACGACCGATTATCGTCTGTCTGCGATTCCTCTGGGCGGCTACGTAAAGCTCGGCGGCGACGAGTCGAATGCGCCCATAGAAGGCGCTGGCGCGTCTGACATTCCGCCAGAAGAGCAGTTTAATCTGCGCCCGCGCTGGCAAAAGATCGCCGTCGCCATCGCCGGCCCGGTGATGAATATTCTGACGGCGCTGACAATCCCGTTTATCGCCGCGTTATTCTTCGGCGTCCCCGTCACGCCTGCGCCGGTCGTCAGCCAGATCAGGCCGAATGGCGCGGCGCAGCTCGCAGGCATGCAACGCGGAGATCGCATCATCTCTTTTAACGGCGTCGAAAATCCGTCCTGGGATCGAATACGCGGCGATGCTCTGCTTTCGCCGGGACAGCCCATCCCCGTCATCGTCGAACGCAACGGCCAGCCGACTCCACTCACGTTAACGCCGACTAAATTGGTGGAGAGCGGAGAGACCATCGGCACGCTGGATTTCTTGCCCGATTACGGTAGCCTGCCCGTCATTATTCGTCAGGTTGAGCCGGGCACGCCCGCCGAGGAGTCCGGACTTAAAGTCGGTGATCGCATCGTCGCGATCGGCGGCGAGAATGTGACCAGCTCCGAACAGGTCTCACAGTATATTCGTGAACACAAAGCTGAGCCGATTCGCCTGACAATCGAGAGGAATGGTGCGCGCCAGGAGATTACGGCTAAAGCGCGTCTCCTGTCGGACGGCAAGGAGCGTCTGGGTATCCTGCCGGATCAGGAGATGCCGTTCGAGAGGGTCGGCCCTCTGGCGGCTATCTCTTATGCCGTGAAATCTAATATCGAGATACTGCGCTTGACGGGCAAGGCGCTCGGACAATTCTTTACCGGTCGCCGCTCCGCCAAGGATACCGTCTCCGGGCCCATCGGTATTGCCCGCGCATCTTCGCAGGCTGTGACCATAGGGGGCTGGGGCGGCTTCTTTACCATGCTCGCGTTTCTCAGTCTGAGCCTTGGCGTCTTTAATCTACTGCCGATCCCCGTGCTTGATGGCGGGGCGATCTTTCTACTGCTCGTCGAGGCCGTGCTCGGTTGGGTCGGTCTTAAATTGTCCATGACCGTGCGCGACCGTATTCAGCAGGTCGGCTTTGTCCTCCTGCTGCTTTTGATGGGGCTGGTCATCTTCAACGATCTCAATAAAGAGTATTCACGCTGGGGCACGCCCGCCGAGCAACCGCCTGCGGCAAACGCTCCAGCGCCGCAGAAATAGTTCCGGCATTGATTCTTTATTGAAGGTAGGGGAAAACTTTTTGATGCCGGACTCCCGAATTGATGTTGATATGCGAAAGTCTAAAGCGGTAAAAGTTAAGGATGTCGTGATCGGCGGCGGCGCTGCGGTCGCCGTGCAGTCAATGACGAAGACAGACACGACTGATGTCGCTGGCACTGTCGCGCAGATTGAAGAGATGATGCGCGCGGGCTGCGAGATAGTGCGCCTCGCCGTGGTGGACAAGGACGCCGCCATCGCGCTCAAAGAGATCAGAAAGCGTGTGCCCGATGTTCCGCTCGTCGCCGACATACATTTTCACTACAAGCTGGCGTTGATGGCTCTGGATGCTGGCGTTGATAAGCTGCGCCTTAATCCCGGCAATATCGGAGCGATTGATCGCGTGCGTGAAGTCGTGCGTGCCGCGCAGGCGCAAAGGGTTCCGATCCGCATCGGCGTCAACGGTGGCTCGCTCGAAAAAGACCTTTTAACGAAATACGGAACGGCGACGCCCGAAGCGATGGTCGAATCTGCATTAAGGCATATCCGTATCCTGGAAGACTTAGGGTTTACCGACACGATCATCTCTCTTAAAGCCTCCGACGTACATCGCACCGTAGCGGCTTACAGGCTGTTGGCTGAAAAGGTTGATTACCCTTTTCATCTGGGCGTCACGGAGGCGGGCACGGCCTTTGCCGGAACGATCAAGTCCGCCATCGGCCTCGGCATCCTGCTGCATGAGGGCATCGGCGATACGATCCGCGTCTCGCTCGCGGCAGAGCCGCAGGAGGAAGTCAGAGTCGCGTGGGAGATTCTGAAATCACTGGAGCTGCGCAAGCGCGGTGTAACGGTCGTCGCGTGCCCCACCTGCGGGCGTCTCGATGTTGATAACTTCGTCGAGATCGTGACGGAGATCGAGCGCCGCCTTGCACACATCGAAGAACCTTTGCATCTTTCCATTATGGGCTGCGCCGTCAACGGGCCGGGCGAAGCGCACGATTCCGATCTGGGCGTCACCTTCGGGCGCAACGTCGGCATGATCTATAAAAACGGCGTCCCGATGCGCAAGGTTGCGGGCACAGACATCGTCGAGGCCTTCGTGCGCGAAACCGAGAAGATGCTCGAAGAAGGAAACTATAAGGATAAGCTCGAACCCGAGCTTGTCACGATCAAATAGTGATTAGAGAATCGTTTTCAAAGCAAATAGACCGTCTTTATTCATTAAAGACGGTCTATTTTTTGCTTTAAGAATTGCGATTCCCTTTCGGGTAGTAATGATGTCAGGTTCTTATGGCGCTAAGAGGGAGAACGGATAGGTCGGGACGTTACGCAGAACTCCAAAGGCGATGACGACCCAGAACAACGCCTTGATCAGCACGGGCGGCACAAAAACCCTTGGCATGCTGCTCCCTCTGAGCGCGAGCATCGTGTAAGAAAGATAAGCGTATCCGATGAAGGGCAGCGTCGCGACCATCAGGGGATTGAATCCGAGGGCAGCAGCGAGATTGCCGTGCAGCAGTTGGTGCAGACCGCGCAGCGTTCCACAGCCGGGACAGTAGAAACCTGTCAACAACCGAAGCGGGCACGAGGGATAGATGGACGTGCCGCTCGCAGGATTAAAAAGGAAGAGGTAAACGAGCGCCGCAAGAGTCGTTCCCACGATGGCGACGGCCAGGAAACGCTCCCATGCAGTGGTTGCGCTGACGCCCGGCATGATGTGAATCCCGGCAACCATCTCTTATCTCTACATTATCGCGTGATACGAGTCATTTGCATGATAATAAGTTGCCATCTTCCCTGGCGCTTCACGTAAACGCGGGTATAGCGTGTCTGAATGATGTGATCCTGATATTTCAATGACAGGCGACCGGTCGAGAAGGCCGTCTCAGCGAACATGCGCACGTAGCGTTGGTCTTGATAAAAAGAGTCCGCCCGAAGCCCGCCCGCCTTCACGTCCGCGACGTACTGAGCTTTGTCTTCGACTGCGCCGTTTTGCGTCATGCCCTGATAATCCTCGGCCAGCAATTGTGCGACTGCTTTAGCATCTCCCCGGATGCCCGCTTCGAGCCACTTATCTTCAATCTCAATCAAATCTTTTTCATTGCGGCCAACAAGGGAAGTCTCGCCCTCCGGGCCATTGCTGTTGCCGTTCGACCCGGCAAAAACCGCAGGCACAAGCGAGCAGGCGATATTAAGCGTCAACGCCAGAGCGAGGGCGCTGGAGGTCATTCGAGCAAGGAAACGCGTTGTTTGTCTTATCATTGCAGAAATCCGATTGTAAATGTTCGGGGGCAAATAGAAAATAACTGGCACGAAGTCTCTTCGGAAATGCTCGCTGTCTGAAAAAGTCGCAACGCGCTCCGTCAGACTCTTAAAGATTACTATAGTTGGCCCAACGTACTCAAGTGCCATTACAAAAACAATTAGGTTCCTGCCTTCAGCGCGCTCGATCATGGTCTGGAAAAATAGCGCCGGAACGATGATTATCTTGCGCCCCTTTGTTGTTCGGATTCTTGGTTACCATCCAGGTATTTAATCAACACCACTTCGTTGTGGCGCTCGTTATAGATCATCTCGTCAACCAGGTCGCGCGCGATGAGGATACCGAAGCCGCCGGGCCTCATGCCCTCATCCTCGCGCACCTGCTCGTGCTGCATCGGCTCGTCTTGAGGATTGAGAAAAGCCGCGATGGAGCCTTCCGGGCGGTACAACGACTCGATGCTGAAACCTTCGCCGGGGTCTTTGATGCGATAGAGGATGATACGCGGCGAGCGCAAATAACCGACCTCTACAAACTGGTTCGGATCATTCTTGCCTCCGTGCTCGATGGCGTTGCGCAGCATTTCGCGAAAGGCATAGGTGACGCTCTCGCGCGTGATGGTCGGCAGGTCTGTCTTTAACTGCGACATCATACGCTCCAGCGGATCAATGGCCGCCATATCGCAGGGCACGCGCAGCTCTATCCAATCCGGCCTGGCTGAAAGAACCTCTATGGAAATATCCTTCGGGGCCAGCTCAAAGGCATTTTTGATGGCCGAGGTTAACTCTCCAATATCGAAGGGCTTTGCCAGAAAGTCGCAGGCGTGATCGCGAATCGCGCTGATGGCCGTCTCCGGCGTGGAGAGCGCCGTCATCACAATAACGCGCAACTCCTGGTCGCGCTCGCGCAGTTGCGAGAGCATCATCAGACCATCCATCTTCGGCATCATGACATCCAGGAGCGCCAGATCAAATTTCTCTTTACTCAGCGCATCGAGTCCTTCAAATGCATCCTTTGCGACCAACACTTCGTAACCCTCGCGCTTGAGCGCGAAGGCGACGAGGTCTTGCAACTCCGGGTCATCATCAACCACCAGTATTTTTTTAGCCATTACTTCTCCCTTGTTTAATATCGTCAGTGTTAAATCGTCGTAGGGCGGCGCGCCGAAGGGACAAAAACGGCGCGAGCGCTTTCGTGCCATCTTCATCCGGTCAGTGCCGAGTCTCAGGATCGTTTCACTTTATCTTCTGGTTTGCTGCTGGCTCGCCCATGCGCCCTCGGCCATTCCCAAAAGGAGCGCATCGGTCGCCACTTTACGATTGATGTTGACATCAAGGCCGCGCCGGTGCTGCTCGATTTGCGCGAGCCAAAGGGAGGCCAAGCGACTCTCAAGGCGAGCGCCGACTCGAGAGAGACGCTCCTGTAAATCGCTATTGACGGCCTGTTCGATGGATGCACCAAGCGCGAGCGCCCAGGAGTCGTGGATCAGCGTCGCCAGCAGGTCAAGGCGCGGCTCATATTCATCTTTGCGCTTGGCATCGCTCAATTCTTCGGAGGCGCGCAGCAGTCGCACGCGATCCGGCTTGATCGTCAGCGCCTCCAGCACATCCAGCATCGCCTCGCGTTGCTCCTGATAACTCTCAAGGTCAATGGAGAGGGCGCGACCGATGCTGCCCTGCGTGGCGCGCGCGCGAAGGGCGGCCTCTGCGCCTGCCATTTTTTTATCGCCTAAGAGATGAGTCTCAATCTCGCGAGCGTCGAGCGGGGCAAAGCGCATGACCTGGCAGCGCGAGCGAATCGTCGGCAGCAGCGCCCCCGGTCGCGCCGTAATGAGTATCAGATGAGTCGTGCGCGGCGGCTCTTCGAGGGTCTTCAAAAGAGCGTTCGAGGACTGCTCGTTCATTCTATCCGCATCTTCAATGATAAAGAGACGCGCCGCGCCCTCATAGGGACGAAAGTTGGCTTCACGCTCAAGCTCGCGCATCGCAGCGACTCTGATGATATTTTTGAACGGGCGCAACAATCCTACATCCGCATGCTCGCTCCAGATGATCTTCTCCCTGTTCGCGTCGTCGTTATCATAATTCGGAAACCTGGAAGACCTGATGCGCAAGCATGATGGGCAAGCGTCACATGCTTCCACGCCTTTCGGCGCGCGACAATTCAGGGCCTTCGCCATCTCAAGCGCGAACAGTTTTTTGCCGATGCCATCGAGACCTGCGAAGAGTTGTGCGCCGGGCACGCGCCGGGCCGTGAGCATGCGCCGCAAAATATCTTTGACGCGCTGGTTTCCGATTATAGGCTCAAACATAGATTACGGGAGTGGCACCGGAGGCTGGTGTTCCGTTGGCGTAGATTCCTGCTCTACCTTTTTGTCTGCTTCTATCACTCCTCGCTCTTCCAGAAACGACGTTACTATGCGGACAACTTTGGTATGCGTCTCTTCGACCGAGCTGCTCGCGTCAACAATCGTCACGCGTTCGGGCTCGGCGGCGGCGATCTTCAGGTAAGCTTCGCGCACGCGCGCATAAAACTCCACGTCTTCGGCGTCAAGACGATCCTTCCCCTGCTCGGTCGTTTCTCGCCGACGGGTGCGCGTCAGGCATTCGGCCACCGGCACGTCGAAGATGAGAGTAAGTTCGGGTTTGAGGCCGCCCGTCGCCAGCTCCACGACCTCTTTAATCAGCTCGGGTGTAAATCCACGCCCCGCGCCCTGGTAAGCGACCGTCGCATCCGCGTAGCGATCCGAGAGCACAATATAGCCTGTCTCCAAAGCAGGCCGCAGAAGCCTGCGCACGTGTTGCGCGCGGTCGGCGGCATACAGCAGGAGTTCGGCGAGCGGGTCAACTTCCGCCTGTGCGTCAAGCAGCGCAGTGCGCAGACGTTTTCCCAGAGGGGTGCCGCCCGGCTCGCGCGTCGTCACCACCTCGTAGCCGCGCATGCGCAAGACGCTTGCGAGCATACGCATCTGCGTGGATTTTCCACTCCCGTCAATACCTTCAAAGGTGATAAAAGCGCCGGCCACGTGTCCTCAGATTCGTTCTGGTTTCCGTCGGGTGAGAGAAAGCCTCAAGAGCTGGCGGAATCGGTCGAGTTGGCGGGCGTTTCCGTGGAGGGCGTACCCTGCATTTGTGAGCCTCGCAACTCGCCGCTGCTACGCCGCGCGTGAGTAATGGTAGAGATGGCATGCTTAAAAATCAGTTGCTCCTGCGAGCCGGATTCCAACAGCACCGAAAACTTATCAAAGCTCTTGATCCGCCCGGAGAGCTTCGCGCCATGCAGCAGGTAGATTGTGACCGTGCTTCGTTCGCGGCGTGCCGTATTTAAAAAGGCATCCTGAATATTCTGCGGTGTCGGCCTTGAATCCACCTTGGTCTCCGGTTGGGGTAATAAAACAGGGTTACAGTGTTGTCAGATTACCTAAAACATGGACAAGTGACAAGTGATGATTGACGAGACCGCCCAAGTCTATTACTTGTCACCTATAACGACTCGCTCAACACTGCCTTTAACACATGTTTTTGCACCTCTCGGTCGTCGCCGAAGCCCTCGAACCACTCGACACCAAGCTCGCGCCGGAACCACGTCAGTTGGCGCTTGGCGTAATGGCGAACGTCGAGTTTGGTCTGCTCAATGGCGCTCGCGAGGTCGCGCATCCCCCGCAGATATTCGACCACACGGCGATAGCCATGCGCCCCGAGCGCGTTCGAGTCTGCCGAGACGCCGCGCTCCAAGAGACCTCTTACTTCCAGAACGAGTCCGGCGTCGAAATGCTGTTGGGTTCGTTCGTTGATCCGGCTGTAAAGCTCTGCGCGCGGAGGAGAGAGAGCGAAGAGGCGAATGCGAGCGGCGCTCTCGTGTGCGGGCGCGCGCCCCTGCAATTGCATGGAGATTGGTCTTCCCGTCTGAAAACGCACTTCGAGCGCGCGCTGCACGCGCGGCCAATCTCGCGCATGCAGCCGTCGAGCGCTCTCGCTGTCCACGCGCCCCAAAATCTCATGTAGATGCGGTGCGCCGCGTCGCTCTCTGATCTCAGTCAATCGCCGCCGCCACTGCTCATCCGTCGGCGGGCTGGGAAAGAAGGGCTGGCGCAGCGCACGTAAGTAAAATCCCGTGCCGCCGGCCAGAATCGCCGTGCGCCCTCGCGCCTCGATCTCTTCAATCTTCGAGGCAGCCTCGCGCGCCCATTCGCCTGCCGTATAGTTGATCTCAGGGCTGACGAAATCAATCAAGTGATGCTCGACGCCGCGTCGTTCGCCGAGTGACACTTTGGCCGTCGCGATCTCGATCTCGCGATAAACCTGTACGGAATCGCAATTGATGATCTCACCATTCAGATGCAGAGCCAGCTCGATCCCCAGTGCGCTTTTGCCCGAAGCGGTCGGGCCAACGACGGCGATGATCGGACGTTTTTGTTGAAGAGAGAGTGTCACGCGTGGGAGGGGAAGAAGATGCGAATGATGGCGACCAGCAAGATCAACACGAGCAGCACGAGCGCAGCCTTTAATTGTACACGAGAAAAATGCATCGGAAATCTAAAGCAGAAGCTTTGACAGCTCATCTTCGCTCGGACGAACGAGAGCGCGTCCTCTTGCTTCGTAAACGGGCACGAAGCGCTGTCTGGTTAATCTGTGCATCGCCCGCAGCGCCCCGAAGTCGCTGGCGACATCCCGCTCCGCATACTCTATACCGTGTCGCTCAAGCCAGCGGCGCGCACTCGCGCACAGCGGGCAACCCGGCACGACGTAGAGCGTGACACCTTCCTTGTTCTGAGCACCTCGGTCTGTGTATTGTTCAGAAGGCATGTCTCAGTAAGCCTTCGTGACCTCGATGTCCGTGTAGAAAGCCTTCAAGATTTTATCAAAGCTCAGACCGGCGCGGGCCATGCCGTAAGCTCCCACCTGGCACATACCGACCCCGTGACCCCAGCCGCGCCCCGCGATATTGAAGCCAACGATTCGTCCCGATTCGTCGTAGCGGCGTTCGATGACGAAGAGCTGCTCGCGCAATCCGAGGGCGGAGCGTATGCGCCCGCCGCGCAAGTGATTCGTGCCGCTTGTGCCGATCAGCTCCAAATCCGTGACGCGGCGCGACCAGCCGCGCGCGGCAATGCGCAGATCAAGGAGCGATCCAATACCTCTACTCCAACGCGCGAGACGCGACCCGGCCTCACCGACCGACAGAGAAACAGTCCAGTTGGTGAATGGAGAGAAGCGGTCCGCCGCCGCGCCGTTCGGAGCGGGACGGACTTCCAGATAATCTACCTGCCCGCCACGGTTGAGATGAAATGTGACGGGCTCGCCGCCCAGGAGCGCGAGGGCACGCATCTGGTAAACGCCGTCCCCGTAGGCGCGAAAAAGATATGCATCACCACTCACGCTCACAGGCTGGTCGCGCCCCTTAGTCGCCGGACGCAGGATCAGAGCGTCGCCGATGGTCGGTTTGGTCGTCCCCTTTTGCAGTTGAAGAACGCCCCGCGCGTCGAGCAGTCGCGCTATGGTGTGGATGGCGCGTCCACGCGTAAGGGGTTCGCGCGCGCGCAAGCTCGAATCCGGATAAAGAGCAAGATGACCGTCGCGCACGAGCATCGCCACATCTGCGCGATTACGCGCGGGGATGTCCGAGGCTTCGCGCGCGGGCAGAAGATATTCTACGTCCGCATCGGCCAGTAAAGTGTCTGCGTAGCCCGGCCCATAGGTTGCCGCCATAAGCGCGGAGCTAAAGCCTGGCGGCCTGGTCGCGTCATCGTTGATGGCGGGCGCGCTCTGTCTGGAAAGACGCGCGGCCGTCATCAGCCAGTTGCGTAGCTCTGCCTGTGTCAGAGCAGAGGAAAGCCACGCGTCGGTGATACGCGTAGTGGAAAGCGGAAATTCGTTGACGGTCAGGACGGCTACGTCACGGGCGAGCGCGGCGTTCTTTTCCTCATGAATATCCGGCAGCTCACGCGAGCTTTTGATAGTAAACGGCGCAAAGTGCGCGCGGCCCTCGATGGCGCATTCACGCCCGCGCAGATAAGGCGTCGCTTCGTTAAAAATATTCTCGACGTGCTCTGTACGACCGCCGCATGTTGAAGTGTAGAGCGCATTGATCGGCTCGCCCTTGTAAGTGGCGACCATCCCGCGCGTCTCGTCAACGGCGCGCGTCGAGAGCGGATGCTCAGTCGAGAGACCGCCGTAAACCTGCGAGCGCGTAGTCGGCAGAATGTCAAAACCCTGTGAGGCAAACTGGTTGCGATTTTTGACGGCATAGGTGCGTGCGGCGACCGCCTGCGCCTTCAGCGCCTCCATTAGCCCGTAACCGCCCGGCGAAAGCTCGTTCGGCACGACGCCGCGCACGTATTCCTCCAGCCCTACGACGTTGACGACCGTGAGCGTGCCCGAAGGATTCGCAAAGACTTCAAGCCGCCCGCGATAAGGCTTTTCGTTAAAGCGCACGGGAGCGCCGCGTTCGTCATCGGAAGCGAACTGAACGGGCGCGCGCGAACTGAGCAGCACCGAGCGGCCCGGAGCAGCATAGGCGACGACCTCGCGCGTAGGACTGCTCGCGCGTGAGACCGAACGCACAGTGCTGTAGGTGGAAGGACTCGCGACCGTGGATGATGAAGCGCCGGTTCTGGCGCTCGTCTGGCCGCTGGTGGGGGAATTCGTCGCGCTCTGCGCGTCAACGATTGAGGCGTGGGGGAATCCTGCACCCTCAAGTCGCGCCCGAAGTTCTTCCACACGGTCGCGCGAGCCCTGCTTGCCCACGCGTATCCGCCAGGTGTTCGTCGCCACATCGAAGGCAACTTCCGACTCTTCACCAGTCGCTCTACGTATCTCGCTCGACGCGCGCTCAGCGTCAACGCGCGTGGCCGCGCCCGCGATCTCGACGCGAAAGCTCGTGCCGGTATTTGTGGGCGGAGGCAGGGGGGTAAGCATTCGCGGCTCAAGACGCACGCGCGAGGCGGCGAGCGGAGTGGGCGAGAGTCCCTCGCCCGTCACGCTCATCAATCTCCCGCTCGTAGAGATATTGGCTGAGCGCAAATCAGTAGCCAGACCGATGCGCATCGTCGGCTCGATGCTCAAACGAGTAATCCCTGCTTGAGTCTGCGTGATGGGAGTCGTCGGCCTTGCTTCGTTCTGTGTGCGACGCGGTCTGGTTTGCTGAGAATTGCTGTCCTGCGCCCGCAGCGTGGATGATGCGAGGAGAGCGCCAGCGATCAGGAAGGCGAAGAATTTATGATGATGGAAAGGGTACATCGGATTCGTAATGTAGAGCGCGAGGCCAGATGCTAAAGACTCCTAACGGACGCGCCTCATATTACTACATTTTAGAAATGCCTGTATTGTATTGACGACTTGCGCCCGCCTGATGGGCCGCTCGCTTGAGATTTAGATCGAGCAACGAGAATCCTGATCCTCCTGCTTTACATGCTCGCGTGTTGACCTGTGTGAATCATTGCGGAACTTTCATCACAAAGCAACGTGCAAGTCGGTGGTTCTTCAATTACGGGCGGTGATAAACCGTTCTCAGGAGATTCTTATATGTTAAGACCTAAAATGTTCGGGGTTCTGTTCTTCGTTGCGCTTTCGGTTTGCCTCATCATCGTCAATGACAGCGCTGCATTTGCTCAGGAGCAGCAGCAGAACGCGGCGACAACCGGCGCAAGCTCAGGCGCGGCGCGCGATGAAGCTAACTACGACGTGCAACTTGATCTGCTTGTCGCCTCGAACAATTCAGCGGAAAAGAGCAGCACGCCGCGCTCTCTTGACGCCGCTATCAGGCAACTCAGAACATCTCTGCCTTTCGCCAATTATCGTTTGGCGACAACGTTTCTCAATCGCGTCAAAGACGGCGGGACCTTAGAATCGCGAGGCGTCGGAAGCTCTCTGACGACCACCCTGATCGGCCCCAGTACTCCCACCTTTTATGATTTTGCTTTTCATCAGGTCAAGCGCGACAGGGATACACATGGTCAAACATTTATACGAATACCCAGATTCAAGTTTCATCTGCGGATGCCCATCGTTACCGGCTCGACGCCCGCCGGGTCAGGCAATGCAAGTCTCCCGATAATCAATTACGAATCAGTCGGCATGAGTACCGAGATCAGCGTCCGAGAGGCAGTGCCCACTCTGGTCGGCACTTTCGCGACCGGAAGACCCGATGAGTTGTTGCTACTGTTTATATTTGTGAGGCAAAACTCGCAGCGATAACTCAAGGATGTCTGAAAGGCCCGTCCTCTCAACTCGCGTAACGCTCCTCGACGGTCGCGGTAAAGACGAACATGCCGATAATACCGATGATGGCGGCGGTGATGAATGGCACGGGCGGCGCGATCTTCCAGAGCAGTCCGCCCGTGATGGCCGCTGGCGTGATCGAGAGGCTGCGTATCAGATAATAAAGACCGACGGTGCGGGCGCGCAGGTGCGGCTCAGCAAAATCTACGATCATCGCTTTGCGCGACGGCTCGCCGATCTCTCTCAAGCCTCCGATAATAAAAGCAGGAATGAGCATGGCGAACCCTTGTGCGACGACGACCGCCGCCGGGAAGAGAGCGAAACAGAGAAAGGTGGCGATGACGAAGGGCTTGCGCCCGATGCGGTCGGCGATTTTCGCCGCCGGGAGATAGACGATGATCGAAGTCGTCATCTGGATGGCGACGAGTATGCCGTACTGCGCGATGCTGATGCCGATGATGTTAGTCACATAAATAATAATAAAGATATCCGCCATCGCTTCGCAGGTGCGAATGATGATGTCGGAGATGAGCAGCCGCTTGAGCACGCCGTGAAAGGAAGCCCAGACGCCGCGCAGACGAGCAGGCTCGCCCAGGATAATAGGGATATTGATTGCTGAGAGGATAAGGATGCTGATGGCGGAGAGCAAGAGCGTCAGCGCGAGACCAAGACGAACTCCGCCGCGTATGCCGTAGGCGACTATGAAAGCGCCGCCGATAATCGGCGCAATCGTCATCGGCACGCGTTTTAACATTGACTGAACCGTAAAACCCATCGCGCGCCGCTCCTTCGGCAGCGCATCGCCGATGACGGCGAAGATCGCAGGGCTTGCCATGCTGGCCCACGCCATCGAAAAGGCGAGGCCCACAAAGATGAAAGGCCACGAAGGGCTGACGAGGTATATGAGATAGCCTGCGGAAGCGATAGCAACGAAGGTGAGAAATGCGCGGCGGCGTCCAACGCGGTCGGCGAGCCATCCTCCCGGATACTGGTAAATGGCGTCGAAGAAATCCCTGGTCGTTCCGAACAGCCCGATGACAAGCGTTCCCGCGCCGAGCGCTTCAAGGTACTTCGGCAAAAATCTCTTCCACAACTCTTCGCCAAGACCGAGCAGGAAGACTGCGGCCGATACGGCGGCAACATTGCGCTCAAGGCTCAAATAGTCCGCCACGCGACCGCGCCGCGTCACGGCCTTCGGTGGAGCTACCTCTTTTTCGCCCTCAACCATATCGAGAACGCCTCGCCTTATCCGAAAAAAAGCGCAAGCGCGAGACCCGTAACGCCCCCCGCGATGACGACCCAAAGAACATCCGCCTTAAAACGGTAAAGTAAGACGAAGGCCGCGAGGCTCATCGCGGCAGCGAACCAATCCGGCCCGCCCGTCTGCCCCCTTGCGCCGAATATGACAGCCCAGCCGAACACCAGCGCGAGACTCAGGATCACGCCGACCACAGCCGCCGTGATTCCCGATAGCGCTCCCGTGAGCATACGGTTGCCGCGCAGCACCTCTATATAAGGCGCGCCGATGAAGATAAAGATAAAGCATGGGAGAAAGGTCGTGTAGGTCGTGACAAAAGCGCCCACAATGGCGCTCGTCGTCGCGCTCAAGCCTTCCGGGTGATTCCATCCGGCCATAAAGCCGACGAACTGCAAGACCATGATCAGCGGCCCCGGCGTCGTCTCGGCCAGGGCGAGACCATCAACCGCCTGCGTCTGCGTGAGCCACCCGTAAGAGCCGACAGCCGCCTGCGTGACATAGGCGAGCACGGCATAAGCCCCGCCGAAGGTGACGAGCGCGGCCTTGGTAAAGAAACGATACTCCTGCGCGTGCAAACTGTTTGACCCGCGCACGGCGACGAGTGCAGCGTACGGCAATGACCAAAGCGCAAGGCCGACAGCAAGAGTAAGCAATGCGCGACGGCGCGACGGCAGTGTATGCGCGGGAGGCGGCGCATGGTCATCAATGATGGTCGGTGCTGGTCTGTCTATGCCGGTTGAGCTGCCTCTATTCGATTCCACGGACTTTGTTTCCCGTCCGTTACGGCTCTCCTTCTTTTCAAAGATTGACGGGAAATAACGTATGCCCGCGAGACCGGCAAGTCCCGCTGCGAGAATGATCAAAGGAAATGGAACGCGCGGGAAGAAGGGAGTGAGTCCGGGATAAATAGCGATGAAGGCGACAAGCGCGATCAGCAGATGCGCCCATCTGTGAATGGCGCGCCTGCCGATCTTTAAGACCGCTTCAACGACGATGGCGACCACCACCGGCTTAAAACCGTAAAGCACGCCCGCCACCGCCGGAACATTGCCGTAGGCAGCGTAAATGTAAGAGAGCGCGAGCAGGACGAAGATCGAAGGAATGACGAAAAATGCTCCGGCCGTGATGCCGCCCCATGTGCGGTGCATCAGCCAGCCGATGTAGATGGCGAGTTGTTGCGCTTCAGGCCCCGGCAGCAACATGCAATAGTTGAGCGCGTGCAGGAAACGCTCTTCGCTGATCCAACGCCTGCGCTCGACCAACTCGCGGTGCATGATCGCGATCTGCCCCGCCGGGCCACCAAATGAGATAAAGCCGAGCTTGACCCAGAAGCGAAACGCTTCCATGAAGGAGACGTGATGATGAGGAACGAGTGGCGTTACCGCGCTCTTTTCTTGCGCCTGCTGGGCGACGGCCTTCTCCATCTGCGGCTTTTTTATATTTGCTCCTTTTCCAGCGCGGACACCGCAAGAGTGTGGAACGTGCGGCGCACGCTGTTGATGTTGACGAAGGGAAGAGAGCGTGCGTGCGTGCGATTGGTGAGCAGGATAAAGATGCGCTCTCGCGACGGGTCTATCCAGCAGCTTGTTCCCGTAAAACCCAGATGACCGAAGCTGTCGGGCGCGAGCGCCGTCCCGGCGGTCGAGTCAGGGGTCGCGGCCAGTTGCCATGCGAGCGACCGCGATTCCTCCAACCCTTCAGTCAAGGGGGCGCGAAAGAGCGCGCACGTTTCAGGCGCAAGAAGGCGCGTTGTTCGCGGTAAAAATTGTTCGGCCAGCCTAAAGGTCTCGCGCGCAGTCGAAAAGAGCCCGGCGTGACCGGCTGCGCCGCCCATGAAATGCGCGTTGCAGTCGTGTACCTCTCCCCAGATCAGATGCTCGCGCCAGTTGGCCCAATCCGTGATCTTCATCCCCTCGCACATCTCGCGCTCGAAGGCGTTGCCCGTCTCGCACGCGGCCGTCTCCGTCCTCATCGCCATCTCTGGATTAAAAAAGGTGCGCCTCAGTTCGAGCGGCTCGAAGATTTCGCGCCGCGCAATTTGCGTTAACGTCGCGCCCCCCAATTTTTCAATCAAGAGGCCCAGCGAAATAAATCCCAGATCGCTATAGAGGACGCGAGTGCCCGGCATGGATTCCAGCGGCTGCTCCGCGATCACTTGAAGCGCGTGTGCCTTATCCGCCGCTTCGATGTAGAGCGGACGCCACGCAGGAAGCCCGGAAGTGTGCGTGAGCAGTTGGCCCAAGGTGATGGTGCGCTTGTCGGCGCGGTCAAACTCCGGGATGTATGAACGAACCTCGGCGTCGAGCCTCAGCTCATTTTTCTCAATCCTTCTTGCGCATAGTAGGCCGGTGACGAGCGGCTTGGTGAGTGAGGCGAGGTCGTAGATCGTGTCGAGTGTTGCGGCGCGTTGCTGTTCGGACTCACGCACGGCGTGGCCCAGTGCGTCGGCTAAACAGATATGCCCGCGCTCCGCGACCAGATAAACGGCGGAAGGGAAGTCGCCCGCCGCGATACGCTCTGTGAGCAAAGATGATATGTTTTCGTCGGGTTTCAACAAACAGAAACTTTCTGGCCGATCAACCTTCTTTTACTTGATGGCGTTGACTCCGACATGCGCTGCATGCTCGTGGATGCGTTCGAGCGCGCGCAGGGCCAGCCCTAGAGCGCGTCGTCCCTCGATGCCGGAGATGGGCGACGGCCCACCCGCTCGCGCCGCATCGAGAAAGGCTTCGATCTCGGCGCGTAACGGCTCAACATCCTCGATCTCAAGATACTGTATGTTGACGCCGGGCTTGGCATCAGGTTGGAGAGGTGGCGCAAGGCTGCTGATAGAGGCGTGCCGCGTCGCATAGTCAACCACTATGTAATCGTGCGGCTGGAAGAAACGCATCTTGCGAATCTTCTCCGTTCCGACGCGCGAGGCTGTGATGTTGGCGACCGCGCCGGAGGCGAACTCCAGCCGCGCGTTGGCCGCATCCACGCGGGGCGTCAGGACGGGAATGCCGACGGCCCGCACGTCCGTCACTTCGACCTCTTCACCGACAAGCCACTGCACTATATCCAGATCGTGAATCATGAGGTCGAGCACAACGTCAATATCGAGAGAGCGAGCGGTGAATTCACCGACGCGGTGAATCTCGAAATAGAGCGGGCTGCGCACGTGCGGGCGCAAGGCGACGAGCGCAGGGTTATAACGTTCGAGGTGTCCGACTTGCAGTATGGCCCGGCCACGCTCGGCGGCGACGATCATCCGGTCTGCTTCTTCGAGTGTGCGCGAGATGGGCTTTTCAACCAGCACGTGAATACCTGCTTCCAGCAGCTCGCATGCGATCTCTGAGTGCGATTCGGTCGGCACAGCCAGGGAAACCGCATCGCAGCGGCCCAGGAGTGTGCGCCAGTCGGTCGTCCATGCAGTGTCGCGCTCGCGCGCTACCTCGCGCGCCGTCTCTTCCGACAGATCGCAGGCAGAGACGAAGCGCGAACCTCCTTCGGCGGCGAGCGCCGCATGAATACGCGCGT
Source organism: Pyrinomonadaceae bacterium (assembly GCA_046714695.1). GTDB lineage: Bacteria > Acidobacteriota > Blastocatellia > Pyrinomonadales > Pyrinomonadaceae > DASQYE01. The sequence continues at coordinate 16,642 of JBKKAL010000034.1, read as the reverse complement.
GCTGGCGGCCCAGGTGGCCGACGCCGATGACGGCTGTGCGTAGAGTCACGGTTTACAAGTTCCTGTTTTTAAGTTAGTAGTCAGTAGTCAATAATCAGTTATCAGCTCAAAGCTTTTGACTGATTACTGACTACTGACTACTGACTGCTTATCTTCGGGTGACTATACTTGCAACGTTCGACGCTTGCCAAGCGTGCCTGGCTCCTCTTCTTTTTCGTCGTTTTTCTTTTCTATATCTACGGTCTCGGTCGCATGCCTTTGATCGGCCCGGACGAGCCGCGCTATGCACAGGTCGCGCGCGAGATGCTCGTGCGCGGCGACCCGGTGACGCCGACCTTAGGGGGCAAACCGTGGTTTGAAAAGCCTGCCCTGCTCTACTGGATGATGATCGCAGCGTTCGGCGCGTTCGGCGTCTCGGAATGGGCGGCGCGTCTCGGCCCGGCCTTGTCCGGGCTGCTCACGGGGCTGTTTATATATCTTACAAGGCGGCGCATCGAAGAAAGGGACGAGAAGATAAACGGGCGCGGCCTCGGTCTGTGGAGCGTGGCAGCGCTTCTGTCCTCGGTCGGTATGATAGTCTTTTCGCGCGCGGCGAGCTTCGACATCATCGTCACGATGACGCTCGCGGCGGCGCTCTCGTGCTTTCTCCTTTCAGAGTTGGCGAGTACTGCGAGAGAGCGGCTTTGGTGGCTTGCGGGATTTTATGGAGCCATAGGGGCGTCCCTGCTGGCCAAGGGATTGATCGGCATCGTTATCCCCTTCGGTGTTGTGGCAGTCTATTTTTTATTGCGACGCGAGCGGCCCGGTAAAAGCTTGATGTGGAGTCTGCTGTGGGGGCTTCCGCTGGCGTTGATCGTTGCAAGTATCTGGTATGGGCCTGTTATCGTTCGACACGGCTGGACTTTTATAGACCAGTTCATCATCCAACATCACTTCGCGCGTTATCTCTCGAATAAATATCTACATCCCCAGCCCTTCTATTTTTATCTGCCGATGATGGCTCTCTTCGCCTTGCCCTGGACGGCATTTCTCTTTACGGCGCTGTGGAGCGCACGGCGCTGGAACTGGCGCGCGACCGCCGATAATGACGACGCCGAGAGCAAGTCTCGCGTCTTTGCGCTCGCGTGGCTCGTTGTGCCCATCGCTTTCTTTTCTCTTTCGGGCTCAAAGCTGCCGGGTTATATTCTGCCCGCGTTGCCGGGCGCTGCTTTGCTCATCGGCGACCGGCTTCGGTCATACACGCAGGAAGGACAAAGCGGTGCGTCCACAATGCGCGCGACGGGCGTATCTCTGCTGCTGCTGGCCTTAGCGTATTTCGTCTATCAGACACGTGTGGGCCATGTCTCGTTTGGAAGTGCCGTCATCGTCGCTTTGCCGTTCATGCTCGCGGGCCTGTTCGTGCTCGTGCGTGCTGATCTGCGCCGTTGGTGCGTTGTCGCGGTGATCATGGCGATGGTGGCTTCGACCCTCCTCACCCTACAGTTGGTGATTAATCAAGGCGTGCGCGGTGAGTCGGTACGCGACCTGCTTGTTCAGGCGTCTGCGCGCGGATACGCAAAGGTTCCCGTCTATGAATTCTATACGGTCGAGCGCACGGCGGAATTTTACGCGGCGGGACGCGTCGCGCGTGGCGTGGACGGCGACGTTCGCGAGTTCGGAGGAGCCGTCGAGATTGCCGAAGCCGCGCGTGCGGACGGCGGCACGGCACTGGTCATCGTTCCCTTAGACGGGGTACACCAGTTGACCGATTATAAGGTGCTGGAAACGGAGATCATCGGAGATAACGGGAAGGTCGCACTGGTCGCCGTGCGCGTGCGAAGCGGTTAGGAAATAGTAAATTTTACTGAATAGGGTTGACCGACAGGATTAGCCGCCCCGTAGCTTTACTGGGTTACGCGTAGAGCCTTATCAAAAAAATCTATGACGCGCCGGTCGTAGGTCTCGCTCTGTTCGCCGGTTGCGGCGCGCTGGTTGATTCCCGATAGCGGAAGATCGGTCTGGGCTTCGACCTGTGCTGGTTTGGCAAAGCACTGCGCGAGCGCCTGTGTTGAATCGCGCAGCGTTCCCGCGTCCATGCCCGTCAATAGAAGCACCTGCCGGTCGGAGAGTGTGGCAGCTTCGGCGCACGCCGCACGGTCGTCGTAGCGGCCCAGAAAGTAGAGCCGGAGACCAGCGCGCCCAAGCATAGTCATCAGGCTATTCTCCAAACCCAGATTCGCTTTCATCGCGGCATGGAGAAGATCATCGGGCGAGGCCGGAACGGAATCCAGCGCCAGCGCTCGTACGCTCTGGTTGGCCCCGGCGGCACGAAGCGCGGCGTAAGCTCCCATCTCCACCCCGTAAATCCCCAGGTGATCGCTCACGAGGGAGCGCCCCTGTGCAGACTTAAGAGAGCGCAAATAGGTAAGTGCTGCCTCGGCATCCGTCGTCTCGCGCCCGCCCAGAGATGTCCAGCCGACTGGAGGGTCTATGCCGTGACCGCGCATGTCCGGTAAGAAGACTGTGTAATTGGTCGTTTCGTTGAGCTTGACCGCGAGATTGAAAAGATGCGAGCGGTCTGCGCCATACCTGTGCAGCAACAGGACGGCGGGCGCTCCCTCCGACCCGCGCAGCAGCCAGGCGCGCGCCTGCGTTCCATCCGGGTTCGCCCACGTCTCATCAGTCGCTTTGAGGCCGCGCGCGCTCAACTGTGAAAAAGTCTCCGGCGTGACGAGATAGGCGGCGCGAGGCGGGCGCGTCACTCGATAGACAAGCCAGCCCATCACGAGCAACACCGCCAGCACTAGCACAAGCACGATAGGCAGGAATGCTTTGAGGAGTTTTTTACCGGGCCTTCGTCTGGGCGACATCTTGGGAGGGATGAGGGAGGAGGGATGAGGGATGAATGAAAACCAATTGAGCTTTCTTCATCCCTCATCCCTCATCCCTCATCCCTTTTCCATCCTTTCTCTGGCTCGTGGGTAATCTTCGGGGGTGTTGATGTTGGGGAAAAAATGGGTTGAGCCCTGCATGTCGGCCAGTTCAAGGGGCGCGACCCAGCGGGTCTTAATATTTTGAAGCAATGTACGCGGGCGTCGCTCGCCCTGTGTGATCAACTCTTCCGCGCGTGCCGCGCAAGCCTCGCGACGATAAATGGCACAAAGCGGTTGTGGCCGCCCGTCAATCTGTACGGGCACGACCGCATCAAAGTTTTGGCGAAGCGAGGCGAGCCGCAGGAAAAGCTCTCCGGTGACGAAAGGCAGATCACAGGCGGCCACCGCCGCCCAGGGCGCGCGGCAGGCCGCAAGAGCCCCGTGCAAACCCCCTAGCGCCCCCCACTGCGGATACACATCATGGACGACAGTCAAAGGGTACATCTCCGTTTTATCTTTTGCCCCAACGACGCGCACCGTTCCGGCTACGGCGTCCAGGGCCTCCGCCACTCTCTCGATAAAGGAGCGCCCGCCGAGCTTGAGTCCGGCCTTGTCTGCGCCCATCCGGCGCGATTGCCCGCCCACGAGGATGAAGCCTTCGATCTCAAGCATGCCGCGCTCGCCAAGTTTGCTTTAGGTATGAGCACCGAAGTGAATCATAATCGCGCACGTTATCACGCAGGGCGGCGGGGCGGCAAGAGAAACGTTTTCCCCGGCAAGTGCATCATAGTGGCGAGCAAAGGATGCAGGGTCTTGAATTTAAGGCAGCGAAGCATCCGGCGCGCCGTAAGATTTGAAATGGAGACAGGCTCTGGAACTCTATATCGCTTGACCGTTGTTGAAAGCCAAAGCTATAGTCATCCATGGTGGCTTTGGCCTTACCGTTCCCCCGGTCGCCCGCGCCTGATAGCAGAGCCAAGAGCGCGCGCTCACCCTTTTAGCTGAGACGGCTTTTTTGGAAACCCACTCAGAAATTCCCAGAGGTAGTTTAATGAAGAGAAACTTTGCAGTGATTGCAGTCGCATTAGCTCTCGCGCTCGGCGTGTTCTTGCCAACGGCCTCGGCGCAGAATCCCCCGGCCAATGCGAAGAGCGCCGTAGATGCGCGGCTGTTTCCCCTTGAGGACGTACGGGCAGGCATGAAGGGCGTGGGACGAACGGTCTTCGCAGGAACTGAGCCGGAAGAGTTTGGCGTTGAGATTTTGGGCGTGCTGCCGGGGTTCCCTGGGCCGCGCCAGTCGGCGATCATCGCGCGCCTGACAGGTGCGCGGGCGGAGAAGACCGGAGTATTTGCCGGAATGTCCGGCTCGCCAGTCTATATTGACGGACGCCTCGTCGGCGCTGTCGCCTTCAGTTTTCCTTTCTCGAAAGAGCCCATCGCCGGTATTACTCCTATCAAGCAGATGATTGATATTTTCGAGCAGGGGACGGGGCGTAAGGCAGGAGGCGGGACACGAGAGCCGCGTTCCATCTCTTTCACGCAACTGGCCGCCACCGAATGGAAGCCCAGCCTGCCGAGACCGGCAGTAACGGGCGCGCCGCTTCTCGCGCAGGTCTCATCGGGGTCGCCGCTCATTCCACTGATGGGCCAACAGTTTCAACCCATCGCCACGCCGGTCGTCTTCGGCGGCATCAGCCAGGAATCGCTCGCGCTCTTTACGCCGCAGCTTCTCGCGAGCGGGTTGCTGCCCGTCGCGGGCGTCGGCGGCGCTGCCGCGATCACACCGCTTGCTCCGTCAAACGACAAGACGCTCGCGCCCGGCACGTCCGTCAGCGTGCAGCTCGTGCGCGGCGATTTTTCGATTGCGGCCTCCGGAACTGTGACGTTTCGCGACGGCAAGCGCATCTACGCCTTCGGCCATCCGTTTTTGAGCCTCGGCGTGGCCGATATGCCGATGACAGAAAGCTCTGTTGTGACGGTCGTGTCGAACGCGAACAACTCTTTCAAGCTCGCCGTCCCAAGCCAGATGGTCGGATCAATCTCGCAGGACAGGGCCACAGGCATCTACGGCGAACTGGGCCAATCGCCCAAAATGATTCCCGTCAAGATAAATCTTCACACGAGCCGCGACCGCACGGAAGTGTTTACATACGAAGTGGCGAGCGATTCTTTCCTGACGCCGCTGTTGTTGAATATGACTATCTTCAACACGATCACATCGAGCGAGCGAGCGCTCGGCGATCAGACGATCAGCATGCGTGGTCAAATCAATGTTAAGGGGCAGCCTCCCATCTTGATTGACCGGCGAATCTCGGCATCGGCAAATGCTCCGTTGCTTGCTGCCGGGAGCGTCGCCGTGCCCGTCAGCACATTGATGTCGAGCGGGTTTGAAGGCGTCGAGTTGAGTGGTGTGACGCTTGACATCGCGGCGACCGACGTGAAATATGCGGCCAGCCTGGAGCGCATCGCGCTGGACAGAACAGAAGCGCGACGCGGTGAAACCGTCGAGATTCAAGCCTTCGTGCGCACGGACTCCGGCAAGCAGTTTGTCCAGCGAATCCCTGTACAGATTCCCCTGGATGTGCCGCTCGGACAGCTTCTGGTTTTTGTCGGCGACGGCGGCGCGTTGCAGGAAGGCTCTGCGGCCAAAGCTTTCGTTCCGCAGGATTTGGGCCAACTTGTTGACGCGATCAATAAGATCAAGAAGAACGACAGGCTCTACGTCAAGCTCTTCCGCGTCACTTCGGGCGCAGTGATCGGCACAAGCGAATTGCCGAACCTGCCTCCATCCGTTATCGCCACGCTTAATAGCGACAGAACGTCTGGTGGCTACACCCCGACGGTACTCTCGCCCATCTATGAAAAGGAGTTGCCGCCCGCCGACTTCGTGATCGCTGGACAACAACTGATCGGGATAGATGTAGTGAGATAAAAGACGCGCACAGCAGAAATACCATCAAAGAGACGAGGTGAGATCAAATTGGTCTCACCTCGTCTTGTTTATGGAAGATGGGTTGAAGCAGAGCCCCGAAGGGGCTTCGGCGACGCCTAGTTAACATTCTTAAGAGCCTGATCTTTCCTTGACAGCGAAGAGGAATCTTTGTACCGATGCGGGAATATGATGGGCCGTAAAATCCGGAGCGTAGCGCTTGATCTCAGCTTCCAGCGCGGGCCCGCCAAAGAGCAGAAGCTCGGAGGCTCGCGGCGACCAGTCGAGCAGCTTTGAAAACATCTTCGTAAAGCGGTCAAGAGCGCGGCACGTGACGAAATCAACCTCCAGCGCCGGTATCATCTCGAATCGTCCGGCGATCACCCTGGCCTCCACGCCCTCGTCCAGAAGTCGCAGGGCTTCGCGCAAAAAGACCGTCTTCCTCGCGTTTGCCTCGACGAGCGTCGCGCGAATGTCGGGTCTGAGGATAAGGCAGGGAATAATGGGCAGCCCCGCGCCGGAGCCGACATCGGCCACGCGCGCGCCCGGAGTCAAAAAGGGAAGTGCGAGCAACGATTCCAGCACATGGCGCGTCGCAAACTCCGTGGGCGAGCACGGTGCGACCAGATGCAGCAGAGCATTCCACTCGCCCACAAGTTCGTAGTATCGCCGCAACTGAACCAGAGCCTGGGCGCTCAACTTTACGCTGTAGCGCGGAGCATATGTCTCAAGAGCGCAGGTAAATTCGTCGGCGTTTGTCAGCATTGATGTCATCTCGTGGATGGTCAAGCGTTAGCTTAGCGAAATTTTGTTTGACTTGCATAGGGCGGCATAGAAGCGGCGCATCAAGTGGATGATCTGTTAGAATTGTTACCGCGCGAGGCTGAGAGAGGAAGGAAACGTGAAATGAGGATGGCTATTAAATTCAGAAGCTTTATGTTGGTGCTGCTTACTGTACTCCTGACATCTTTGTTCGCCGGGGATGTGAAGGCGCAACAATCCGGGCCGCGCTCTCTGTCTGCGATAAAGACTCGCGCCGAGTTCGACGGGATTGCGCGCACTTACGATGCCGATACGCCTTATCCTCTGCCGCACGTCCTCTTCGTCATTGATCGTCAGGATCAGAGTAAAATCTACTATGTCAACACGCAGCGTTATGCCTTTCATAAAGATTTCGTCAACGGCACATATCTTTCTCTGGAACGCGGGCGCGAGTTCTTCGAGAATAACTACCTGAAGCCGAATCGCCGCTTTATCATGGGTACGCTCGCCTACCAGACGCCCGTCAAGCGTTGGACTTTCGAGTTCTGGGAGGGCGACCTGATTCCCACGGATCAGATCAAGCTCACCTCGGACGTAATCAACAAAACTTTCTTCGAGGCCGTAGCCTTTAAGCCGAACTCGCTCAGGCAGGAAGAGGCTTCAGCTCAGATCACAGGGCTACAGCGTGTCCTTCAAAGCGATATCACTAAAGAGCAAGAGTACCAGGCGCTGAACAAGGCGCGCGGTATCGGTCGCATACACATCATCGAAAAACTGGATGAGCATGTCGAGATCGGCTCCAACGAAATCCTCGTCCTCAACGAAGTGCCCGTCACGTTGCCGCCCGTCGCCGGAATCATCTTGACTAAACCCTCTACGCCGCTCTCGCACATCAACCTGCTGGTCAAAGGCTGGGGCGTGCCAAATGCTTATATCAAAAACGCGCAGGAGCTTTTGAAGCAATACGACGGCTGGTGGGTCACTTTCGAGACAAAACATGACGGCTACACGATCAAGCGCGCCGACCAGAGTCAATTAAAAGAGTACGAGAAGCGCCAGGCCGAACGTCTCGAAGTTATGAAGCCGCGCTCTAATCTCAGCGTCAAGCGGCTCGCGTCACTTCGCGAACAGCGTTCGCGAGCGATCACGATTTATGGCGGCAAGAGCGCAAATCTTGGCGAAGTGATGAACGCGCGCCTCGCAGGCATCTCCGTCCCCAATGGTTTTACTATCCCTTTCTTCTACTACGATCAGTTTATCAAGGAGAACGATTTCGAAGAGCCGATCTATGAGATGATGAACGATCAGCGTTTCGTGCATGACCCTGCCTACCGCAGAGAGCGTCTCACGGCTATGCGCGCCCGCCTTCAGCAGGGCAAAGTCAACGATGGCCTGCGCGCAGAAGTCCTGCGCCGCGTCGCCGCAGAATACGCGGGCAAGGGGCTGTTCGTGCGCAGTTCATCAAACTCGGAAGATTTGCCGAACTTCAGCGGCGCAGGTCTCTACTCGACAGTGCCGAACGTCCGCGAGAGCGGGCAGCTTACAGAAGCAATCAAGACCGTGTGGGCATCTTTGTGGAACTTTGAAGCCTATGAGGCGCGCGAGCGCGCGGGCGTTGACCATATGAAAATCTTTATGGCCGTGCTCATACAGGAGGGCATCAACTCGGAAAGCTCCGGCGTGATGATTACGACAGACCCTTATGATCGTGATAACAAGGGCGCGATCTATATCAGCGCCAAGCGCGGCCTTGGTATTAAGGTGGTCGAAGGCAAAAAGGTCGCCGAGCAGATCATCTTTCGCCCGCGCACTAATGCCGTCAGCATCCTGACGCGTTCAGAGGAGGACAGTCTCCTGACCTTTGACAGCCACGGCGGAGTCCGTGAGATTCCGATTACGGGCGAGCGCGCCGTGCTGACAGACGAGGTGGTGCGCCGCCTTGTGCGCGCGGCGACCAATATCAAGCGAGTCTTCGCGGGACGCGATCAGGATATCGAATGGGCCTATATGCGCGGGCAGATTTACATCGTCCAGTCGCGGCCCTATATTGCCGGAGGTTAATCTTCCGTAGATGAGGGACTGTGGAATGCGCATCCTTTTGAGCAGCGCAGCCTGCTGCCTCGCCGCTCTCGCTCTTGGCGCGTGCGGTGGTAGTAATAGTTCGCCGACGGCAGCGAATCAAAACGCAGCTTCGACAAATCAAACGACCGTCACCAACACGCAGAGCAGCGGCGCACGCTCGCCCTCTGTGGCCGCTTCGCCCGGCGCTGCAACCTCGCAGACACCACCAAGCGGCGGCGGCGAGTTTGTGGACACTTCCACATACGACGCCGAGATCAAGCGGCTTGAAGAGAAGGCGAAGAAAAACCCTGCGGATCAAGCGACGCGCCTTGCGCTCGCCAAAGCCTACACGGATCGCGGCGATGCGCTGACGGGAGTTCGCCAGTATCGCGCCGCGCTCGGCGATTACAGGCGCGCTCTACGTTTTGATCCGAACAACGGGCAGGCGCAGCAGATGAGCGGCACGATCATCGGTATCCTGAAGAGCATGGGCCGCGATATTCCCACCGAAGGCCAAGAGCCCCCGCCGCTTCCGCTGAAACCGAAAGAGGGTAAGCAGTGAGCAGCATAAGGAAGCCTCGCGTAAAGTCTAACTAAGGAGCAGTCAGTAGTCAGTGGTCGGTTATCAGGTAAAGGCTGTAAAAAACTGATTACTGACTACTGATTACTGAAAACTAATTATGACCGATAAAATCTTTGTTGATGGATTGCTTGAGGGCCGCGTGGCGTTTGTGACGGGCGGCGGGACGGGGATTACGGGCGGCGTGGCGCGCGCTCTGGCCGAAGCCGGAGCGAGAGTCGCGCTTGTGAGTCGCAAAATAGAGCATCTGGAGCCTGCCGCGGAGAAGATTCGCGCCGCTGGCGGGGAAGCCCTGGCCGTCGCTGCCGATGTGCGCAATATGGAGGAGGTCGAAAGAGCGATGGCGGCGACCGTTACTAAATTCGGCCAACTGGACATCGTCGTCAACGGTGCGGCGGGAAATTTCCTGTGTGCGGCTGAAGAGATGTCTCCGAACGCTTTCGGCACGGTCGTTGATATTGATCTGAAGGGAACGTTCAATGTTTGCCGTGCTGCCTTTTCAGAGCTGAAAAAAAACGGCGGGCAGATTCTAAACATCAGCGCGACGCTTCATTACGTGGGCACGCCCTTACAGCTTCACGTCTCTGCGGCGAAGGCCGGAGTTGATGCGCTCACGCGCCAGCTTGCGGTTGAGTGGGGACGCTACCGGATACGTGTCAACGCAATCGCGCCCGGCCCAATTGAGGACACGGAAGGGATGCAGCGATTGGTTCCGCCGCAGGTAAAAGAGAAGTTGATGCGTAGCATCCCTGCGGGACGTTTCGGAAAGATCAAAGATATAGAACGGGCGGCGGTCTTTCTCTGCTCGGAAGCCGCGAGCTTTATCAACGGAGAGATTCTGGTAGTTGACGGAGGGCAGTGGCTTTCATCGGGCCGCATGATTGAAAGGCAGTGAGGTCACAAGCCTGAGCCGATTCGTGAAAAGCAAAATCCATTTGAACCGCCGGGGTTCAATCACCTGAAATCACTTATCAACACTACATCGCTCGTAAATGTTCCGCGCGTCAACGCCACGAGCTTCCCATCCCCGGACCATTCGCGTGACGAAACGCCGTCGGGCTTGAAATCCGTCAATTGCTTCATCGGACCGCCGTCGAGCGGCTGGCTCCAGAGGTTAGGCGTGCCCGTGCGAAAGTCCAGGAGCGTGACAGCAGAGCCGTCGGGTGTCCAACGCGCAGATGTGCGTTCCTGAACCGTCGGCGGCAGGTCGAACGACTTAACAGGAGTACCGCCTGCGAACGGAAGTATCACCAGTCGCGTGGGCATATTGGGCTTTTCGTCTATCTGAATACAGGCGATCAGCTTCCCGTCTGGAGAAATGCTTTGTCCAACGACAAACAGGTCTGAGACCTGTACGGGGTCGCCTCCGTCAACAGGCATTTTCCAAAGCGTCTGCCGACCCGTGCGCCACGAACGAAAAAGAATCCACTGCCCATCTGGCGTAACCTGCGGGCCATAGTCCTCCTGATTGCTGGTAAGCTGTTTGAGGTTGCCTCCATCAACGTCCATACGCCAGAGGCTGGGGAAGCCTGCGCGTTCGGAGCTGAAGACGATGTAGCGGCCATCCGGCGAGACTGCCGGTGACTGGTCAATTTGCGGGCCGGTCGTAAGCTGCTTCTGGTTCGTTCCGTCCGCGTTCATGATCCAGATGTCCATGTTGCCGCTCTGCGTCGAGACGAAGACGATCTTCTCATCGGGAGTCCAGGCCAGGTTCGTCTGTCCTTCAAGCTTGCCCGAAGTAACCTGCCTGCCGCGAGTCATGTCATTGGCAGGCGCGACCCAGATGTTTGAAGTCTCATCGCGCTGCACTGTGACGAGCGATCTGGAATCCGCCGTGAGAGAAGTCCCGCTGTAGTAATTCAGATCGTGCGTAATCAGGCGCGCCTCACCCCCTGGATAAGAGATGAGCCAGATTTGATTGAAGAACCCGCCCGGTTCGTTGGCGTTTATTACCATCCCGCTGCCGTCCGCCAGCCATGAGATGCGCCCTGTGTCCCCGTATTTCTTCGAACTGAACTCCCGCTGCTCGCCCGTCTCAGCGTCAATCGCCAGCACCAGTTGATGAAAGCCTCCCCTGTAGCTCCCCGCCGGGCATGCGATCACTTTCCCATCAGGTGACCAGGCCAGCCCGCCGTAGTTGAAAAAGGCATCGCCCTTGCGCGCGGCGAGTTTTCGCTCGTTTGTGCCGTCTGCATTCGCCACGATTAACTGATCTTCACCCGTCGCGGCGGTATCGTTACGAACGAATGCGATGCGACTCCCGTCGGGCGAGAAAGTTATGGGGCTTTCGATGTTAGAAAGAATCTTACGCGGCACGCCGCCCAGCGTCGCTACCTGGAAGAGCGCGCCTGACGGGTTACTTTCATCCCGGGCCGGGTAGTAAACATAATTCCCGTCTGGCGAGAAGGTCTGCCGCCCCAGGCTGATCTTCGCTGGGGGCACGATCTGCGCGTTGCTGCTGGTCGCCACCTGCCGCATCCAGAGGCTCTCCTGCCCGCCATCCTGCACAGAATAGATAACGTACTTGCCGTCGGGCGAAACTGCGGCGTGACGCACCTTGCCGCTGGTAGTCAGGCGGATGATCTTCATTGAGGAGCGTGAATTGGTTGTCCTGGCAGTTTGGTCTGAAGATTTACGCCAGGCGAAAAAGTACAGCCCAAGGACGAGCGCGGCGGAAATAAAGACGAGCCCCAGAAGAGCAAAGACAATGCCTGTCTTGTGACGTTTTATTTCCGTCACCAGATATTCGGCGCTGGAAGCCGTGTGGGAGTTCTCGATCTGAAGGGTGCGCCCGATCTCAGGGGCTGTCGAAACTGCGCGCTGGCTCGGAGAGCTTCCGCCTGCTCCTCCGCTCTTGAGAGAGAGGCTTTCGTGCATCTGCTCTCTGTCGGGCGGAGCGGAGCGCTCTATCTCGGCGGCAGCGTCGAGCCGCTGTTTGATGCGTCGCAACGCTCCCATCATTTCCTTGATCGAGTGATAACGCTCTTCCTTATCTTTTGTCAGCGTAGTCTGCACGATCATCTCAAGAGCTTCGGGGACATCTCTCGAATAACGCGCGAGCGGCGGCGGCTCTTTGCCGAGGATTGCGGAGATCACATCGCTGACGCTTGAGCCTTCAAAAGGATTGCGGCCAGCGATCATCTCGTAGAGAACCACGCCAAGACTCCACACGTCCGTGCGCGCATCAATCTCCTGACCGCGTGCCTGTTCGGGAGACATATAGGCGGCAGTTCCCATCACCATGCCGGGGTCTGTGTTAACCAGCGCGCGCGTCGGCGCTTCCGTGTCTGTAGCGTCCCGCTGCTTATCCGTCAGTTTGGCGAGCCCGAAGTCCAGCACCTTTGCATAGCCGTCCGTGCGCAGCATGATGTTCTCCGGTTTGATGTCGCGGTGGACGATGCCTGCGGTGTGTGCGGCTGAAAGGGCTGCGGCAACTTGCAGCGCGATGTCGAGCGCTTCCGTCAACTCGAGTCGCGTGTGGGTCAATCTCCGGCGCAGGGTTTCGCCTTCGATGTGCTCCATCGCGATGAAGTGATGACCGTCCATCTCTTCGATCTCGTAGATGTGAGCGACGTTCGGGTGGCTCAAACCGGAGGCTGCTCGTGCCTCCTGTATAAAGCGGCGCATGCGAGCCTGGTCGCTTGCGACACCGGACGGCAGAATTTTTAGCGCGACGGTTCTATCAAGCTTGGTGTCCTGCGCGAGATAGACTTCGCCCATTCCGCCTGCGCCGATCTGTGAGCGAATCTCATAACGTCCTAAGCGTGTGCCGGTGGCGATTGCCATAGAGTGTTGAAAAGGATAGCGACCTCTTGCGTTCCCGCAAATCGGGACGAACGGAGAACGGATATGACCGCGCCATTCTAAATTAGTTTGATGGCAAGTGCCAGAGCATCAAAAAAAGCTGCTAATGATGGTTAGCAGGTCGTCTGCTTTTGCTCTATGATTATCTTCCTATGCTCTCTCTACAACCAGCATCGTTCGCGGATTTCGAGCGCGAGGCCGGGCGCGGCAACATCGTTCCCGTCGTGCGCAGCGTGCTCGCGGATCTGCAAACTCCCGTCGGCGCATTCCTGAAAGTGGCGGGCACGGCGCGCTACAGCTTTCTACTCGAATCCGTCGAAGGCGGCGAGCGTGTCGCGCGTTATTCATTCCTCGGCGCAGACCCCTTTATGATCGTGCGCGGGCGCGGGGAGCAGACCTTTATTGAAAAGGCGGGCGAGCGCGAAACAATTCAGATGCGCGCGACCGAGTATGTGCGCGAGTATTTCCGCGACCGCGAGCTGGCGCGTCGCTCAGGGCTCCCGCCGCTTGCGGGCGGCGCGGTCGGTTTTCTCTCTTATGATGCGGCGCGATGGTTCGAGCCCGTGCTTACAGCGAGCGACATTGATCGGAGTGCTGCGACCGATGATGCGGTCTGGATGTTTTATCGCACACTGCTCGCTTTCGACCGCGTGCGCCAGCAGATGGAGATTATCTCTATCGTCCTGACGGAGGAAGCTGAGGGCAGCCGCACACGCTTAAGAGAGCTTTATATGCACGCGGTCGAAGAGACGCAGAGGATTGAAAGGCTCTTGTCTGCAGGCGCTCTCCCGCCCACAGTAGTGAGCGAATCACACGCCACAGTTGATTCGCCCGCCACATCTTTTGAATCGAACTGGGCGCAGCAGGATTTTGAGGCGGCCGTCGATCAAGTAAAAGAACATATCGCCGCCGGCGATTGTTATCAGGCCGTACTCTCGCAGCGCTTAAGCAGGGCAGTCACAGCCTCGCCCATCAGTATCTACCGCGCTTTGCGCGCCACCAACCCGTCGCCGTACATGTACTTCTTGCGTCTCAATGAGGAGACGATTATCGGCGCGTCGCCGGAGATGCTCGTGCGTTGTCGCGGGCAGCGTCTCGATTATCGCCCGATTGCGGGGACACGCAAGCGGGGCGCGACCGAGACGGAGGATTGGATGCTCGGCGAAGAGATGCGTGCCGACGAGAAGGAGGTGGCCGAGCACACGATGCTCGTTGATCTGGGTCGCAATGATCTGGGGCGCGTTGCGGAGTACGGCTCCGTTAAAGTCGAAGACTTGATGGGTATCGAGCGTTACTCGCACGTACAGCATCTGGTCAGCAGCCTGCGCGCGCGCCTGCGCGACGGCCTTGATCGTTTCGACGCGCTCGCCTCCTGCTTTCCCGCCGGAACAGTGACGGGAGCGCCGAAGGTGCGCGCGATGGAGATAATTCAGCAGCTTGAGCCGGAACCGCGCGGAGTTTACGCCGGAGCGGTGCTCTACATGGACTATGCCGACAATCTCGATTCGTGTATCGCGATTCGCACTATCGTCATGCGCGATGGCCGTGCGCTGGTGCAGGCGGGTGCCGGCATCGTCGCCGATTCCGTCCCGGAGCGCGAATATGAAGAGACGCTCAATAAGGCGCGTGCGCTGGTGCGCGCCATAGAGCTTGCCGAAAAAGGGTTATGAATAGCGCAATCGTTCTTGTCCGCTTGTCATCATGATCAAAACTAGGATTCACAAACGCATTTGTGGGCAAAGATTGAGGGCTCGTCGTGCGGGAATCTCTTCTCTTTCGCTTCTTCTGCTCATAGTGTTTGCCGGGTGCGTGGACAAGACCACGCCTTCGAATCCTTACGTCTCGCCGGAGCTGGCGCGGCGCGAGATGATCCTCAGAGACATCCCGTATGATGGGCAGAGTTTCGTGGCACACGCTAGAGAAGGTGATCTGCGGGCCGTGAATCTGTTTCTGGCCGCCGGGATGAGCGCAAATGTAAGGAATGAAAGCGGCGAAACGCCTCTTCTTGCCGCCGCCGGGAAAGACCACACTCGGATTGTGCAAGTATTGCTGGCGGCTAAAGCCGACATCAACGCGAAAGATAAGGAAGGGCTCACGGCTTTGATGCGGGCCGTACGCGATGGACAGATAGCGATGACGGGAGTGCTCCTTGGTGGACATGCCGACATCAACATTAAATCCGATGAGAACGCGACGGCCCTGATGTACGCTTCCTGGAAGGAGAATCCTGAGATCGTTAAAGCCCTTCTTGACGGCGGCGCTGACATCCATCAGAGCGACGGGGAGACAGGGACGGCGCTCTCCTGGGCAGCCTTCTTTAATCGCGTCGCGTTTGCTAATACACTGCTTGACAGAGGCGCAGACCCCAACGCGAAAAATCACAAGGATGTGACGCCGCTTATCATCGCGGCATCCAGAGGCAATACGGAGGTCACGCGCGTCCTGCTGGAGAGAGGTGCGGATGCGCGTGCCATAACTAAAGACGGTAGGACGGCTCTCGTGTGGGCCAACCTGCACCATCATGATGAGGTCGCGCGCTTGATTAAAGAACATACAGATGGCGGGAAGAAATAGATTTACGGCCCACGGGGCTGTCGAGTTGATCGCGCAAAAGATTTACGAGGGATATAATAAGTGAGTAATGATTATTATTCTGAAAGTGAAAGAATAGCGTCAAAGGGGATACGAAGTTGATAGGAAAATATCAAATGACATTGAGACGGCTCTTGCTCTACGCATCGCTGATGCTTCTGCTTCTGGCCTGCGGCGCGTGCCAGCGGCAGGCGGCCACAGTTGATGAGAACGCCTATCGCCAGCAGATCGAAAAGTGGCATCAGGAGCGCGCTAAAGGGCTTCAAAGCGAGGACGGATGGCTTACTCTCGTCGGCCTTTTCTGGCTCAAGGAGGGAGAGAATCGTCTGGGCAGTGATCCGTCAAACAATATCGTCTTGCCACGGGGGAAAGCGCCTCAGTTTACAGGCTCGCTCTGGCTCGATAAGGGAGTCGTCAGGCTTGAAGCTCAACCGCAGTCCGGGATTACTCAGGCAGGGCAGGCCGTCGGGTCGCTCGTTCTCAAATCCGATGCCGATCAAGAGCCGACTGTTCTGAATCTAGGCACGCTCAAATTTAATCTTATCAAGCGCGGCGACCAGTACGGGCTGCGCGTGAAAGATAAAGAGAATCCGGCGCGCATCAATTTTGCCGGACTCGATTATTTCCCGATCAATCCGAAATGGATGATCACGGCGAAATTCGTGCCCTACAATCCACCAAAGAAGATACCGATTGAGAACGTCCTGGGAATGATTGAAGATCAACCGTCACCGGGCCGTCTCGTCTTCGATGTCGAGGGAAGAATTTACAATCTCGATGCCATCGCGGAGGAGGGATCAAAGGAGCTTTTTATTATCTTCAAGGATGAGACGAGTAATAAAGAGACCTACGGCGCAGGCCGTTACCTCTATACAGACCCGGCGAACGATAAGGGAGTTATCCTTCTGGACTTCAACAAGGCTTACAATCCGCCGTGCGCCTTCACGGCCTTTGCCACGTGCCCGCTGCCGCCGAGCCAGAACCGTCTAGCCTTACGCGTCGAAGCAGGCGAAAAGAAGTATGCAAAGTCTGTGCATTGAGACGCTGCGTGCCCGGTCAATC
>JBKKAL010000033.1:0-2877 GCA_046714695.1 Pyrinomonadaceae bacterium | reverse complement strand
GATCTATATCTTGCAGCGGGACGTGAATTCGAGGGCATGAATTGGCTCGGCAAGCTGAGCCCCTCGCAACTTGCACAGGCCATATCGGCTGCGGATGTAGTTCTCATGCCAACTCAGTATGAAGCATGTTCCTTGGCACTCTTGGAGGCGCTTTCCATTGGCACTCCAGTTGCCACCACGGAAGCAGGCTGGGTTCCAGACCTACTTGCGGCTGTTCCGGAATATGGACCCCTCGTTGCACCCATCGGCAAATTGGATGGATTTATCGAGGCCATCGCCGGTGTAGAACGTGCCCGTGAAAGTGCACCCAAGGCGCGCGCCCACGTCAGGGAAAATAACAGTCTAAGCGCCTTTGGAGCCAATTGGGCGAAATATATTAATGATCTAGTTAGGCCAACGGGCTAACCAATGAGCAGCGAAATGTTGAAAGGGTTTTAGGATGACAGTCCCAATTACCGCCGTTGGCCGCTATTACAATAAGCAGGGCGGAGTCTCGAACGTAATGGCTCAGTTAGCAACTCGGGCCGCCAGCAGGTATCGCGTTTCAATTGCTGCAAATGAGTTCCTGGACTGGGATGAGCAACTCGAAAAAGTGCCGGTGCCGATGCTTTCGCGGCCCGCTTGGGCACAGATCCCGACCTTCGCTGTTGCCGCGCGGAGGCGAGTCGAAAGGAAGGCTCCCCAACTAGTACACGCGCACGACCCGCAGTATGTGGGTGCGGACCTATACACGGCCCACAGCTGCTTCAAAAGCTACATCGGAAGTCAACGTTCAGCAGCCGGACCTCGAGATAGGTTTCTGAGTCACCTTTACCCGCCCCACGTAATCGGAATCGCAATGTCCAATCTGATATATCAGCGAGCACCGTTGATCATTGCGGTGTCGGGTTCAATTCGATCTGAAATTTTGGCTGAACACCAGGTGGACCCGGCAAGAGTTCGCGTCGTATACAACGGAGTGGACCTCGAGAGGTTTAATTCTTCTGGAAGGCGTGAAGCACGCCATGCGCTTTCCGGTGAAATCGGTGTTGATCTTTCGTCCAAGCTAGTTCTGATATTCGTAGGCTACGAGTTTGAACGAAAGCGCTTAGAAGTGGTTCTTCGAGCTCTGGCGGACGCTGGCTCCGGTCGATGTCATTTGCTTGTGGCCGGTGGTGCGGACAGTACGAAGTATCGAGTTCTTTCTAGAGATCTCGGCATTGAAGAGCATGTATCTTTTCTGGGGCATCGCTCGGACATCCCAGAGCTGTTACGGTCATCTGATGTTTTCGTGTTCCCGACAAAATATGAAGCAGCAAGCCTCGCTATTTTGGAAGCCGCTGCTGCCGGACTTGCCGTAGTAACTTCAGATGTAGCAATGGCAGGGGAGGTCTTTTCTGATGGCTTGGACGCCATGCTTGTACCAAACCAAGATTCCCATGAGGCGGTTTCCTTCTGCATACGCGAGATGGTGGCGAACATGGACCTGGTCGCCCGTTTGGGGGCCGGAGCCGAGAAGTTGGCCAAAAAGTTTAGCTGGGAC
Organism: Pyrinomonadaceae bacterium; assembly: GCA_046714695.1. Classification (GTDB taxonomy): domain Bacteria; phylum Acidobacteriota; class Blastocatellia; order Pyrinomonadales; family Pyrinomonadaceae; genus DASQYE01. The sequence continues at coordinate 1,355 of JBKKAL010000033.1, read as the reverse complement.
TCAATCTGGCAGGAGTACGATCAGATTTACACAGAGATTTTGGATACAAAACGGATGGGTCAGCCGTGAGTACTATTAGAGGACGTATTGATTCATGGCCGGCTCGAAAGAACTTTGATCATAATCCCTTTCAGTCGCTCTTGAATGACTCGCTGGAATCCCAGGGCTGGATTGTAAATGAATTCTCTCCTTTGCGATCACTTATTCGCCGTGCAGACATCTGGCACTGGCATTGGCCAGAAGGCCAATTCGGCAATCGAAGCCGCCTGGATGCGTTGATGAGACTTGGTGTCCTAGTTCTTCTCTTGACTAAGGCTCGTTTGGTGCGGACTTCCGTCGTTTGGACAGCCCACAATGTTCGAGGTCACGAGACAAAGAATCGGTTTATTGAAAATTTGTTTTGGTCCGTATTCCACAAGAACGTAAGTGCGGTTCATTACCTTAGCGAATCGTCCAAGGAAGCTGTCCTTTCGGAGTTTCCTACCTTGATTGGCAAACCTTATGTCATTACGCGACATGGACACTATAAAGATATTTACGGCGAACCGTACGACAAGCTCATTGCTCGACGTTCTCTAGATCTTGAGGCAACAAAGCCCACTGTAGTCTTCTGCGGAAAAGTGCGAGCCTACAAAGGTGTAACGGATTTGATCCGAGCCTTCACTGAAAGCTCCGATCTGGACGCTCAACTGCTAATAGCGGGTATGGCGCTTTCCGACGAGGAGAATTTGGTTCGCCAAGCTGCATCGGAGGACTCCCGCATTCGACTCGTTCTTCGACTTCTCAGCAAGGATGAGATCAAGGCCGCAGTTAGTGCTGCAGATTTGGTTGTTCTCCCCTACAGGTCAGTGACCAATAGCGGCAGTGCACTTATGGCCCTGTCTCTGAATCGTCCAATTTTGGCCCCAAACAAAGGCGCCATTATCGAACTTGCAACCGAAACGGCGCCCGATTGGGTTACAACCTATGATCAGCTGAACACCACAAGCATCGAGGCTGCCTTGGCAAAGTCGCTAGGACGAGACGATAGTAGCGTGGATCTCTCGGCCTTTGACTGGGATGCCGTTGCTAACAAGGTCTCAGACCTCTACGTGGCCGTGCGTAGGCCCAACTTACGACGCCAAAGCGTGCTTCGGAAGAGGCAAGGTGGTTATAAATGAAGTCCAGAGTTCTAGTCATCAGCGTGGAACCACTATGGCCGTCCACACATGGTGGTCGGGTCAGAACTGCCAGAATATGCGAAATGTTGGTTGCCGATGGATTTGAAGTTCAGGTTCTTTACCCCGACAGACCGGGGATGGAGTCTGGGGACGCTCCGGCTGGGATTAGGCAACTTGGGCTTGGCTGGAGCGCTC
>JBKKAL010000032.1:0-25870 GCA_046714695.1 Pyrinomonadaceae bacterium | reverse complement strand
AGCGGGATGTTTCCGACGGCGGGCGTTGTTGTTTAAATATAAACTTCGCCCGCCTTCGCCATATCACGGATGATTAGTATGAGTTTGAAAGAACGCATCATTGCGGATCTGACCGCCGCGATGAAGGCCAGGGATGCAGCGCGTACATCTACGCTGCGGATGGTCAAAGCCTCTGTCATGAACCGCGAGATAGAAAGTGGCGGCGAACTGAGCGATGGCGAGATAACAAAAGCACTTCAGTCGCTAGTCAAGCAGCGGCGCGATTCAATTGAGCAGTACGAAAAGGCCGCGCGGCAGGAGTTGGCCGATAAGGAGCGCGCCGAGATCGAGATTATCGAAGCTTATCTTCCACAAGCGGCTTCGCGCGAAGAGATCGAGCGCGCAATTGACGAGGCTGTCGCCGAGACGGGGGCAACATCTATGCGCGAGATGGGCGCGGTCATGAAGGCCGTGCAGGGAAAACTTGCCGGACGTAGCGCCGATGGCCGCACGATAAGCGAGGGGGTTAAGACCAGACTCTCTAACTAACAGGCGGAGTTCCGACCGGCGACCCGCAAAAGGACGCCGGACAAAGATGCTCTAGCTGCTCGACCTCGCTCGCGTGGCTTGCGTCTCCCCCACGCTTGCTTCCCTCCCCCCCTTTCCGTATAATTCTTCGCTTGCTTGGAGCGCGGCGGTACTGTCCGGTGGGTTCGCGCCCACTTTTTATTTTGTGCGAGAGAGTTTTTTCGGCGGAGGGGACAAGCCGGTGGGTCAGGGTTCGATTCAAGAGCGCGTGCGAGAGATAGCGGAGCGCATCTGTACGGATCAGGGTTTGGAGTTAGTTCACGCAGAGGTCGCAGGGCCTGAAGGCAAGCCTATCCTGCGTATTTTCATTGACAAGCCGGAAGGTGTGACGCACGAGAATTGCTCCGCAGTGAGTCTGCATGTCGGCACTACCCTCGAGGTGGAAGACTTTATCCATTCGCCTTATACGCTGGAAGTATCCTCGCCGGGATTGGAGAGGGGTCTTTACAAGCGCGCCGACTACGAGCGATTCACGGGCCGCGAGGCGAAGGTCAAAACACGTGTCACGATTAACGGTCAGCGCAACTTTCGCGGTCGGATCGAAGGACTTGAGGGCGAACAGGTGGTTTTTGAAGACAAGACGAGCGGGCGCGTGCTGCTGCCGCTTGCTTCAATCATTAAAGCCAATCTTGAGATAGACGTTGAAGAAGAGTTTCGCCGCGCGAAAGAGCGCGAGATGACTGCCGGAGCTGATGGGCGCAATAGTTATTAGTAGTGGCGGCAGCAATCAAAACTGAATACGGGATGTCAGATGCTGGATGTTAGCTGTCAGTAAATGACTCATAGTTCTAACTAATATCTGACATCCAACATCTAGCATCTGGTTAATTATGAGTACATCCATCGCAAAAAACATTGACGACCTTTGCCAGGAGAAAGGCGTAGACCGCGAGATAGTGATCGAAGCGGTCAAGGAAGCTGTGCGCGCAGCGGCCAAGAAGCAGTTTAAGTCGGGCGAGGATATTCAGGTTGACTGGAATCCGGATACCGGTATTGAGCTTTCCGCTTCCAAAGTGATCGTAGAAGAAGTCACTAATGCCGCCACAGAGCTTTCCATCGAAGAGGCACGCGAGATGGCGGGCGACGAGGTGGAGATCGGCGACGCGCTTCTTTTACCATTGCCGATGGAGGAATTGGGCCGCATCGCCGCGCAGACGGCCAAGCAGATTCTCTTTCAGAAAGTGCGCGATGCCGAACGCTCAAACATCTATGAACAGTACATAGATAAGATCGGCGATCTCGTCAATGGTTTCGTCAAACGGTTTGAGCGCGGCAACATAATCGTTGACCTGGGGAATATGGAGGCCATCCTGCCTCGCTCGCAACAGTCGCGCGGCGAGCAGTGGAACCAGAGCGAGCGTATCCGCGTCGTCATCAATAACGTCTCGAAGGAATCGAAGGGGCCGCAGGTGGAAGTCTCGCGCACAAGCCCGGAGTTGCTGCGAAGACTCTTCGAGATGGAAGTGCCTGAGATTTACGACGAGACTGTGATCATTAAATCCGCTGTACGGGAACCCGGCGAGCGCGCCAAGATCGCCGTCACCTCCAACGAGCGTGACGTTGATCCTGTGGGCGCGTGCGTCGGCATGAAGGGCTCGCGCGTGCAGGCCATCATACGCGAGCTGCGTGGCGAGAAGATTGACATCATAGAGTGGTCTGACGAGCCGTCGGTCTTTGCGGCCAACGCCCTGTCGCCCGCGAAGGTCAACCAGGTTCGCATCACGGATATCGAGAGCCGTCAGATGGAAGTGATCGTCAACGAGGATCAGCTTTCTCTCGCCATCGGCAAGCGCGGGCAGAACGTGCGCCTCGCGACCAAGCTCGTCGGCTGGAATATAGACATACGCAGCGAAGAGGAGCTCAAGAAAGAGGTCGCAGAGCAGATGGGCGCGCTTATCGCTTCGGGCGGCGCTGTGCCCCTCTCTGCCATCGAGGGCGTGACGGCGCAGCAGGCAGAAGCGCTCGCGGCGCACGATATTAACGACATAGACGCGCTCGCCGGTGTTTCTGTTGATGATCTGGTCGAATATCTTGACGTGAGCCTTGACGAGGCGGAGTCCATGTTGAATGCGGCCCAGGCCGTCATCGCTGCACGCGACAAGAGCAAACAGCAGGACAGCGGCGAAGAGGACTCGACCGTAGAAAATGCTGAAGAGGGTGAAACACCTGCCAGCGCCGGTGAACAAACCGAACCGGCGGCGAGCGATGACCAGACAGAGAGGGCTGTCTTAGGAGAAGAGACGGGCGAGAGTGTAGAGCAAAATGCCTTCTCCGCAGAGCTGGACGCTTCGGTCGAAGCGCGAGAGGTAGAGCCTTCAAACGAGATGACCGCCAAGGGATACGATGAGGCTGTCGAAGACGGCACGCCGTTCACCGCTGAAGCGGACATTCTTGCTCAGGATTCCGCCGACCCCGTAGCGATTACAGAAGCCGATCCGATCTCGCAGGATGAGCTTATGTTGCAGGACGCCGGGCGTGATCTGCGCCCGGACACGATTACGCCTGCGCCCGACATTACCTCTTCAGGCGCGGCCTATATAGAGGCTGCCGGCCGGGTGGGCGAAGAAGAGCCGCCGGTTGAAGAGGAAGCGACCTTTTCGCCCGTTGCAGATTTCGCTTCGGAGGCTTCCGCGCCCGAAGTGCAAACGACATCCGCTCCCGTGCCGCAGTACGCGGAAGAGGCCGCGCCCGCCGAGAGCGAAGACTCCGATGAGAAGCAGGATGCTTCCACCGATGCGGCACAGTAACCCGAGCGAGCGCGCACGCCGACAATGCGCGTATCGCTCCTCGCCCCCTTAAGCCTATGGCGGTATAGCTCTCCACTACAGAGCGCGCTTCCGAGAAAAGGCTTAAGGACGGCGAGAGTTCTTAACCTTTTGAAGCGCCGACGCCGTTTTTTCCGATTACGCGTCGAAGAAGGAGTGCATGACCGTTACCTCCAAGGTTCGCCTTTACGACCTAGCCAAAGAACTGAAGCTCGACACCAAGCGTCTTATCGAAGAGGTGCGCCGCGAAGGTGTGGATGTCAGTGTGCCCTCGAATTCAGTCTCCAAAGAGTTAGCTGACAAGATACGCAACAAGTATTTCCCGAAGAAGGAAGCGGTCGCGCCGCGCGCCGTGCGTGTCGTCAAAAAAGCTGTCCGTCCGGTCGAGGAAGAAGCGCCTGTTGCCATCGAGGACGAGTCGCCTGCTCCGGCGTTGGAGCAGCCAGCCGCCGCCAGCAGCGAACATTTGCAGCCTGTACCGGTGTTGGAACAGGGACAGCCGGCAGCGAAGCACGCGGGCACTTCTGCGCGACTTGTCAAGAGGCTTGCTCCGGCGATACGCGCCGAGCAGCCCGCAGCAGCAGAGGCCGCCGCAGCCTCTCCAATAGAGTCGTTGCAGGAGCCAGCGCTTATAGAGGTGCCGGATGTTCCTCCCGCGCTGCTAGAGCCAGAGACAGATGATCTGAACGGCGCTGGCGCAATAGTGGCCGAGCAAGCAGACGAAGCGATGATTATGCCAGCGCCGGCGACAGAAACAATGCTTCCCGCCAACCCGTCCATTCCAGCCAGACAGGTTAGAGTTTTGCGTCCTACACAGGCCGCGATGGATGCCGGTATTCGACACGGCGAACGCGCTCCCGTGCCCGTCGCACCTGTGCCTGTTGTTCCGTCTCCGACTCCGCGCGAACGTCGCGAGCGACAGGAACGCGCCGAACGAGGTGAGCGACCCGCGCGCGGTGGCGCGGCGACGGGCGCACGCACGGAGCGAGGCTTTGAACCCAGCGGAACGCCAGGGGAAACCGCGACACCGCAGACCGTTTACACGCCGCCGCCTAGTGATCGTCGGCGCGGTCGCTCCACTCGCTCCAGCCCGCGCGGCAATCACAAGATGCACGAAGGCAAGGGCGGGCGCTTTGGTGATCGCGACTACATCACACCGCCGAAGACGCTTTCACTAGAAGACCGCATCGCCGGTCGGCTCGATGTTGCCACCGTCGGGGGCGAATTGAAGTCTGTCCGTATAGTCGAAGGCTCGACCGTCAAGGAGTTTGCGGAGAAACTGGGCATCAAGCCGAAGGACATTGTGACGCTGCTGCTTCAGCGCGGCGTGTTTGCGACGATCAATCAACCTTTGAATGACGACGTGGCCGCAGACTTGGGCTTACGCTTCGGCTACGAAGTGACCTTCGTCCCATTTGAAGAGATGGTCGCCGAAGAGGAGTTTGAAGAATTGATTGATACAGGCGCGGACGATGTCGAGCTGCCGCGCGACCCCGTCGTGACTGTCATGGGCCACGTTGATCACGGGAAGACTTCATTGCTCGACGGGATACGCTCGACCGATGTGGCGGCTGGCGAGGCTGGCGGCATTACACAGCACATCGGTGCGTCGAGGGTGGCAGTGCCCAATCCCGACAACCCTTCGGTGATGCGCCACGTCGTTTTTCTTGACACGCCCGGTCACGAAGCATTCACGCTGATGAGAGCGCGCGGCGCAAAGGCGACCGATGTCGTCGTGCTCGTCGTCGCTGCCGATGACGGCGTCATGCCGCAGACGATTGAAGCGATTGAACACTCGCGTGCGGCCGGTGTGCCCATCGTGGTCGCGATCAATAAGATAGACAGGCCGGATGCTAACCCGGATCGCGTCAGGCAGGAGCTGGCTAATCAGGGATTGCAGCCGGTTGAATGGGGCGGCGAGACCGAGATGGTTCCGGTCTCGGCCAAGCGGCGCGAGAATCTGGACACGCTGCTGGAAACAATTCTACTGACGACGGATATTCTCAACCTGAGAGCGAGCCCGACGCGTTTAGCTTCCGGCGTTGTCCTCGAAGCCAAGCTCGATCGCGGTCGCGGGGCGGTGGCGACCGTGCTGGTTCAGCAGGGCACGCTGCGCGTTCACGATCCCTTCATCGTCGGCCAGATTTTCGGGAAGGTGCGTGCCATGTTTGACGACAAGGGCGCGCCCGTTCTGGAAGCAGGCCCGGCGACTCCGGTCGAAGTGTTGGGCCTACAGGGAGTGCCGCAGGCCGGCGAAAGTTTCCAGGTCGTCGCGGACATTACGCGCGCCCAGCAAATCTCTCATCACAGGCAGATGCTGACGCGCCAGAACACGCTGCTGCAAACCACCAAGCGCGGCATCGAGGCGCTCGGTCAAACAGAGGTTAAGGAGTTGCTCGTCGTCATCAAGGCCGATGTGACGGGCTCCGTCGAGGTTCTGAAATCCACATTGCAGAAGCTCTCGACTGAGCAGGTAAAGGTCAAGGTGATACGTTCGGGCGTTGGCGCGATCACGGAATCCGACGTGTTGCTTGCTTCCGCCACACAGGCGGGCGCATCGCAGACGGCTGTCGTCATCCTCGGCTTTAACGTCCGTCCGGAAGTCCGCGCCGCCGAGCTTGCCAAGCAGGAAGCCGTGGACATACGCCTGCACTCGATCATCTACAAGGTCGAAGAAGAGATTCGCGCGGCGATGATCGGCATGCTCGAAGCGGTCGAGAAAGAAAAAATCTTAGGCAAGGCCGAAGTACGCGAGGTGTTCCGTGTACCGAAGGCTGGCGTGATCGCAGGCTCCATGGTCATAGACGGTACCATTCGTCGCAACGCGCGCGCGCGTCTTATCCGCGACGGCATCGTCACATGGGAAGGCGGCATCGCGAGCCTTCGTCGTTTCAAAGATGATGCCTCGGAAGTGCGCGAAGGCTTTGAATGCGGCATCGGCCTCGAAAACTTCAACGACCTCAAGGTCGGCGACCAGATCGAGGCATACATTATCGAGAAGATCGCAGCCACAGAACTTTAAAAGCAGATGCTAGATGTTAGATGCTGGATGCTGGTTTTCAGCTTTTACTGACATCTAATATCTAGCATCTGACATCTGCTTTTTATGCGTAGGCCTGAGAGAGTCGCCGATATGCTGCGCGAGGAGATCGCGCAGATCGTCGGCTATGAACTGGAAGACCCTCGCCTGACAATGGTCACGGTGACGGACGTGCGCCTGTCCCAGGACTTGCGGGATGCCAGTGTGTATGTGACTGTGGCGGGCGACGAATCGGAAACGGCAAAGGCGCTCGTGGCGTTGCGTCATGCCGCCCCCTACGTGCGCAAACAGGTGGGTTTCGCGCTCAGCCTGCGCCACACGCCCGAAATACACTTCGTTCGCGACACGGTCGAGGAGCAGGGCGCTCGCGTAGATCAGTTGTTGGTGGAGATTGAACAAACACGGGAGAGCCAGAGTTCGATTGAGGAATCCCCCGATGAGAGAAAGGATGAAGGATGAAGGATGAAGGATGAAGGATGAAACAAAAGACATGGCGTCTTTACTTCATCTTTCATCCTTCATCCTTCATCCTTGCTTTTAACGATGCTTAGTCAAGTTGTTGAATTGGTCGAGTCGAAGCGCCGCTTCGCGATCACCTCGCACATACGACCCGACGGAGATAGTCTGGGCTCATCGCTTGGTCTTTACTGGCTGTTGCGTGCTCTGGATAAAGAGGTGGAAGTAATCATGCGCGACGCGGTTCCGCACTCTTACCAGAAATTGCCGGGCGCGGCGGCTGTGCGCGTGACGCCCGCCGTTGATCGAGCCTACGATGCCGTCTTCGTCATCGAATGTTCCGACATTACCCGACCGGGCCTGATTAATCTCGAAAAACAGTTCGTCGTCAACATAGATCATCATGCGACGACCGCGATGTTCGGCACGATCAACTGGATCGACTCGACGGCCTCGGCAGTCGGAGAAATGATCTTTAACCTGTGCAAGGCGACCGGCGTGCGCGTCACCAAAGAGATTGCCGAATGCGTCTATACGGCGCTCATTACCGATACGGGATCATTTCATTTTTCAAACACCACGGAGCGCACCTTCAAGGTCGCATCCGAATTGGTTCGCGCCGGTGTCAAACCCGCGCAGGTGTCCGAAGCAGTCTTCGCCAGCTATCCCTGGAGCAAGATCGAGCTGCTCGGCGAGGTGCTCTCGACCGTCAGGCGCGACGAGATGGGGCGCGTCGCGTGGATGCGCCAGACCCTTGAGATGCAAGAGCGCGCCGGGGCGACCGAAGAAGATGGCGACGGCTTCGTTAACTATCCTCTGGCGTGCGACGCGGTTGAAGCGGTCGCTTTGCTGAAAGAGAAAGAGCCGGGCGTTTATCGCACCTCCTTGCGCTCAAAGGGTGATGTCAACGTGGCACGCATCGCCGAGCAGTTCGGCGGCGGCGGTCACCGCAATGCTGCCGGTTGCACGCTCACCGGAGACTGGGACGAAGCGGAGCGCACCATCGTCCGCCTGCTCAAGGATGCCGTTGATCGAGGCAACGGCGATATAGACACGACGGACGACGCGCTCGTTCAACCCGAACCGAGACCAGTTCAGGCAGAGATCAGAGGCTAAAGAACAGATGTCAGATGCTGGATGTCAGATATTAGTAAACGCTGTTCTCTAATATCTGACATCCAGCATCTGACATCTAAATTTTTATGTCGGGCAAAGAAAAACAGTACAAGTGGCGACGCGCCGATTATCAGGAGAGCACGCGCGGCCTCCTGATGGTTCATACCGGCAACGGCAAGGGGAAGACGACCTGCGCTCTCGGACTGATGATGCGTGCGCGGGGGCGGGGGCTCAATTGCTGTATGATCCAGTTTATGAAATCGAGGAGCGACCGTTACGGCGAGCACATCTCGGCGGAAAAGCTGGGGATTGAAGTTCACACGATGGGCGACGGTTTTACCTGGGACACGAAGAATCCTGAGCAGGACAGGCAGACTTCGCGCCGGACTTGGGCGCTGTGTGTCGAGAAGATGCGAAGCGGCGACTATGACATGCTGGTGTTTGACGAGCTGGTTTATGTGTTGAGCTACGAGATGCTCCCGGTCGAAGAGGTTCTGGAAGAGTTTCGACAGGTGAGAGCAGCACAGCCCGCGCTGCACATCATCGTTACGGGGCGCGATGCGCCCGCCGCGCTCCTTGAAGCCGCAGACCTCGTCACGGAGATGCACGAGATCAAGCATCCATTCAACGCCGGAATACGCGCGCAGCAGGGCATAGAGTTTTAGGGATGAGGGCGGGAGGGATGAGGGATGAATCAGAGCAGAAGGCAAAAGGCAGTACAGGATAAACGTTCTCTGCCCTTTATTGATTCATCCATCATCCTTCATCCCTCATCCCTTCTTATGTTATTCTCTGCGCCGTCTTTGTTTGAGGCTAATTAACAGATGCCCGAAGGGTCGTCCGGGTGAAAAAACCCGTGTAGTGGTAGAGACCTATGCCCTGGTTTCGTAAGCCAAAGAATCTGAAGAGCGAACCCGTACCTGTCGAAGAACGGCGCGTAAAAACCGAAAACGTCTTCGTCAAGTGCGAAGAATGTGACGCGCCTCTCTACAAACGCGACCTCGAAGAATCCCTGCAGGTTTGCCAGCACTGTAATTATCATTTCCGCCTCGACGCCCCCTCACGTCTCAGCATGCTCTTCAACGATGGCGAATTCGTTGAGCTTGACGCCGAGGTAATCTCCATAGACCCGCTGGAATTTACCGACACCAAACCATACCCGGAACGACTGGAGACGGCGAAGCGAGTGTCCGGCCTGTCGGAGGCGATTATCTGCGGGCGCGGCAAAGTGGGAGATCATACGGTTTTCGCCGGGGCGATGGAGATGCTTTTTATCGGCGGCTCGATGGGCTCGGCTGTCGGCGAAAAGATAACACGCCTGATTGAAAGAGCCATTAGAGAGCGCGCGGCCGTCATCACCTTCGCCGCTTCGGGCGGAGCGCGCATGCAGGAAGGCGCTCTCTCTCTGATGCAGATGGCGAAAATATCTGCCGCGCTCGCACAACTGGATGAAGCGCGCCTGCCGTTCATCTCCGTGCTGACGGATCCGACGACGGGCGGCGTCACGGCCAGCTTTGCCATGCTTGGTGATGTGATCATCGCCGAGCCCAAAGCCCTGATCGGATTTGCCGGGCCGCGCGTTATCGAGCAAACTATTCGCCAGAAACTTCCGAAGGATTTCCAGCGCTCGGAGTTCCTGCTCGAACACGGGCAGATTGACGCCATCATTGACCGGCGCGAGATGCGCGCCCACATCATCAAGCTGCTCGACTTTATGATGAACCCGGGTATCGAACGCGAGCCCGAACCGGATGAAGAGCAGCGCGCGCGCGCAGTCTAAAAGCACTCAAGAGTGACAGACAAGTGACGAGTTAAAAGCTTTCTCTTCAGCTTGTCACTCGTCACTTGTCACCGTCTTATGAATTTCGACGAAGCCCTTCGGTATCTTTTGAGTCTGGGCCATGAAACGGTCGCCATCAAGCTCGGTCTCACTAATACGGAGCGATTGCTGAAAGCTCTGAGCCAGCCGCAGAATGATTTTCCGGCGGTTCAGATAGCCGGGACGAATGGCAAGGGCTCGACCGCCATCGTACTCGAAAGAATCTGCCGCGCTTCCGGCATCAAGACAGGGCTTTACACTTCCCCGCATCTCATCTCTATCACCGAACGCATCCGCACGAGTGGACTTGAAATCACCTCGCCGGAGTTTGCCCGGCTGATCACGTTGGTAGGTAACGCGGCGCGCAGGCTCTTAGAGGAGGGGGAACTCCCCGCGCTGCCGACCTTTTTCGAGCATGTGACGGCCGCCGCGCTCGTCGCATTCAGCGAGGCGCGTGCCCAACTGGCGATTCTTGAAACGGGACTCGGCGGGCGACTCGATGCGACCACAGCGGCGCTGGCGCGCACCGTCGCGATCACCCCCGTTGCGCTCGATCATCAGGAATACCTCGGCCAGACTATCCCAGAGATCGCGGCGGAAAAGGCCGCCATCATTCGTCCCGGCGTGGAGGCCATTATCGCCCCGCAACCGCCTCGCGCACTCGAAGTAATTCTCAGGCGTTGTGAGGAGAATATGGTCGCGCCGCATCTTGTTGACGACCGCCAGGTGAGCGTTATCAACGCGGATGCAAGCGGTCGCCTTCGTATCACGCTGAAAACCGGGGCGGACTGTTATGAGAATGTGCGAGTGGGCCTGCGCGGGCGTCATCAGTTGACTAACGTGGCGGTCGCCGTCACGGTCGCCGAAGCACTGCGCGCAGAAGGTTTCCAGATTCCACGTGCTGCCGTTATCGAAGGCATCGAAAGTGCAGAGCACTTGGGGCGACTCGAGTTGTGGGAGGAACAGCCTTCCCTTCTCTTCGACGGAGCGCACAATGCCGCAGGCGCTCAAGCCCTGCGCGCATATCTGAATGAATTCGTCCATGTGCCCATCACTTTGATCTTCGGTGCGATGCGCGATAAGGCTCTGGATGAGATGGCAGCCGCTTTGTTTCCGGCGGCCAGTCGCCTGATTTTCACCGAGCCGAGTAACCCGCGCGCCGCCACGCCCGAAGAGATCGAACGCGCTGTGCCGCCCGGCATTGAGTCGAGTAGAATTACGCTTGAGCCTTCGACCGCAAACGCTCTCAGAATTGCGCGCGCCGCTACGCCGCCCAATGGACTCATCCTTATCACCGGCTCTCTCTATCTGGTAGGTGAGATCAAGCGTACGCTTCGAGAGCAGTCGGCGCATCTTCATTCATAGTTAGAGCAACGGAAAATTTATGGCGACACCTGATATGGAAGCACCGGAACTGATCAGCAGCGAAGAGATTTATCGCGGGCGCATCTTTGATGTCACGGTTGATACCGTGCGCGAGGGTGAGCAGACCTATAAGCGCGAGGTCGTGCATCATCCGGGCAGCGCCGCGATTGTCGCCGTCTACGACGATATGACGGTGGCGCTCGTCAGGCAGTACCGTCACGCGGTGGTGCGTTACCTGCTGGAGATTCCGGCGGGCACTCTCGCATCACCGGAGCGACCGGAAGAGGGCGCGGCGCGGGAGTTGGAGGAAGAGTTGGGCGTCACAGCCTCTCGATTGGAGAAGCTCTCGGAATTTTTCGTTTCACCCGGCTTCGTCGAAGAGAAGATGTGGGTTTACCTTGCCACGGATTTGACGGAGACGGCGCAGCGTCTCGAAGAAGATGAGATGTTAGAGGTCGTGCGCGTGCCCTTCAGTCGTGCGCTTGAGATGATCGAAGGCGGCGAGATCGAAGATGCCAAAACGATCATCGGTCTTGTGGCGGCGGCCGCGCGTCTTGGAATCGCTTCACCGGATGTTGAATATCCTGAGGGCTAAAGATTCATCATCAAGATGAAAACACCGCCCTGAACAAATTAGCATCCGGTTGTAAGACAGAGGGGTTAAGACGAATGATATCTGAGACCTGCTCGCACCTTGATCAGATATGCGAAGTCGCGCCCGGCACGGATTGCTGCGAGGAGTGTTTAAAGTCCGGTGAGGAATGGCTGCACGTGCGTGTCTGCGAATCCTGCGGGCACGTCGGCTGCTGCGATAGTTCTAAGAACAAGCATGCCACCAGGCATTACTTTAAAGAGCAGGACGGAATGCGGAATGATGAAAGCGAGACAATTCAAGCTGGTTAGCTAAATGAAGAACCGCACTCAGTTAGGACTCGAAAATTGTTTCCACGCCGCCTTTTAAAGCGCGCGTGCGGCTGCCATAAATCGTTGGTCGGAATCACGTGAATACAACACACCCGCGTCGCTCCAGCCGTTGAAGCCATTCGGGGAGAGGCGATAGCTTAGTCCATCTCAAATCCAATTTCTCAAGATGGGTCAACTCTCCGAGGCTCTCAGGCAGATAAACCGAGCGGTTCGCTCTCAAATCCAGATACCGCAGACTCTTTAAATCACCGACTGATTCAGGAAGCGTTGTCAATCTGTTGTTTCTTAGATTGAGGTCTGTCAAACCTTTCAGATTGCCGAGTGATTCAGGAAGCGTGGTTAACCTGTTATCCTGCAAATCTAATCTTTTCAGACCCGTCATATTGCCAACTGAAGCGGGGAGCGTCGTCAACTCGTTGTTCATCAAATGTAATTCCCTGAGCTTCGTCAGTTGACCTAACGCTTCGGGAAGCGAAGAAATCTGATTATTGTAGAGCCGCAGTTCTATCAAATCGGTCAGGGTGCCGATAAGCGAAGGGACAGAAGCCAAACTATTATCAGTGATGTTCAGATAGATCAGGCCGGTTAGATTCTCGAATGACTGCGGCAGAGAGGTCAGGTGGTTATTGCTCACATAAAGGAAAGCAAGGCTTCGCAGGTTTCCAAGCGAACCGGGCAGGGATTTCAATTCGTTATGGCCCAAATCGAGCATCCGAAGGTTTGTCAGATTCCCGACCGCCTCGGAGAGGGAAGAAAAGCGATTCTCTGCCAGGTTCAATGTTTGTAGATTTGTTAACTGCCAGAGCGAATCGGGAAGCGAGGACAATTGGTTGCTGTAGAGACTCAACGTTTTCAGATTCGTGAGACTTCCGATCCATTCGGGGAGCGAACGCAATTGGTTCCGATCTAAATCCAATTCTTCAAGCGTGACACGGAGTTTCTCAACCGGCTCGGGAAGCAAAGATAATTGCCTGCCGGCCAAATCCAACGCTTTTTGCATACCTATCTCGATCATTGAAAAGCGGATGACGCCGAGGCGCTCCGGTTGGATAAGTTGTTAGACCCTTGCCGTTTAGCGATAACCGTAAATTTGTATTTAGCGATATGTAAATTTGTCCGCCGCAAAGTTCTCAGGGTTTGTGTTCCACGACCTCAGTAGTGATTCCTGCATTCTTGAAGCAATAGCGTGGGCGCGTTTACTCATCTCTGCTTTATCACAGTTTCCGGGTTCATTTAAGCAATAACTGAACGCTATCATTGCTCCTGAAACTTCCTTGCTCTCTACCATAATCAGGGGGCCTTCATAAAGTCGCCAAAAATCATTTGTTGCTTTTTTACGCTCTACAGGATCGGTTGAACTGGAGATGGTCGCTGCTGCCGCTGTTGCCTGTAAATATAATGACAACTGATTTTGCAGCAATGGTTTCATAAATTCTCGTTGCGCCGTCTCTGTGTCCTTTTTAGATTGAATCTCCCGCGCCTCCCTATCTTTCTTTGATTGTTCTGCCTGCGCCTGCCTGTTAGCCTGCTGTTGCGCACGATACTGAAAAATGCCAAAGCCGAAGCCGGCGATTGTTACCAGAACCGTAATCAAAGGAAGGTAAGGAATGAAGGAGCCTAATCCCTTACCTTTCTTCAAAGTTTCAAGCTCAAACTTCAATTTTTCATTTTCGAGCCGCAGCTTTTCCAGTTGAGCACTCTGAAGGAGAGTATTTTGATCATCACGGAGTGGTTTAGAGTCTGTCATGGTTTTGACGCCTCACAAATATAGGGACTTCTCCGCTTGTTTCAAGTAAAAGGCTCTAAGGCTGGAATCGCCTCGCCGCGCGCAAGCAGCCTTCAACCTCCGCCGCGATAAACGAGCATGAATGCCATGCTATCGAGCGGTTGGTTTGAGCGAGTTGTTAAGCAGCGCTATCAGAAAACCATGCCCTCTTATAATGCTTTATTTAGAACAGGATACTTAGGGTATCGGTGTCCATAAATACCGGCTTTGATTATTATCCCCTCCATCATCACTGATGAGAAGCAAACCGGGTTTGCCATCTCTATTGAGAAGGCAGATACCCTCCAAGTTAAAAACCTCTAACATGAGCAAATCAGTCTTCGCTTTTTGGGGCGGTTTACCGGGCTTATTCAGGTCCCAAAACCAAATGGAAGAAAGCACTTTATCTGTAGGCGTATCCGGATCGTCAGAACGTCCGGCGACGATCCAGCAGCCCTTTTTCTTAGCATCATAAGTCATGCCCCGAATAGCCAGCCCACCGAGGTCTAAGTATTTAGGCTGCGGGTCAAATTTCGGTGAGGCGGATGGTTTATCGAATAGCTCGTGGGGATTCTTCAGAGTCAACACCACTGCGCAAGATTTACCATTACATTTCTGAGTCGGAGAACGCAGTCCGATTAGTAGCGAACCGGACTTCTCATCGAAGGCCAGACCTTCAATGTTGAATGTCCCGGTATTCCCACCATTCTGATGCGGCTTTTTCATGGCCTCGCTGATAAAGGGGAACTTCTTGAGTGCTTCCTCCAGTACATCTATCTCACGAGGAGAATCAATATTCCCGGCTTTCAAAAAGATGCGGGCGAGTTTATGGCGTTGGGGCTTGTCTGCTTTTGGATCAGCCACATCGTCCTGTTTTTTGCTTCGTGAATGTGAGGTAATGACAAAGGCCGCCTGTCTTTTACCATCCCAGGCAGCATCTTCAATATCATCCATAATCGCTTTGCTGCCATCCATGCCTGGGGACGGTGGCTTCATATTGTCAACGAAGCTTTTAGGGTCGCCCGCTTTGAACGTCGCTGCGGCATTAGCTACAAGTTGAACCTGGTAGCCTTCGTCCGCGATAAGTATCACCCGATCATTGCCGATATTTACTGCGCCTGAGACTTCGGATAATGGAATAGTTTGTGTCGCCGTTTGCGGTTGAGTCAGACAAACAACGAAGCTCGTTAGCAAGAGCGCAACCATAAGGGCTATTCGACGCATATCGTTTTCCTCTCATTTCTGGAAACGGTCTCGGATTTAGAGGTCAAGCGTGGCTGACGAGGAGACTTAATCTCGTTAGCAAGGACTCAGCAGGCGGCAACTTAAAGCGTGTTGCTTTAACGGCTTTTGCCTACTCATCTCCACATTTAGGTATCTGTGTAGAGAGTTCACACACCCGCCTATAGTAATGTGTAGATTCTCGTCTATAAGCAAAAGAGAATATCATAAAGAGCGCAAATGCAATTATGAAGTAAGCAGTGGTGTAACGATTGCACAGTGCTAATTTTTTATTGGCTTGTGCAAGTCTATACACCAACATAGATAGCAATAACAGAAGAGATGCGAATGCAGCGCCACGCAAAACTCGCATAAGAGACTTATGCCGCTCAAAATAACTCCGGGCATACTCGTTATCTTTGGCAACCGTGTACTCGGCAAGTTTTAAGCTTGGTGGTCTTTTAGGCTCTGCCGGGTTTGTAAATTCTCCTGTCTTTATATTCACTTCTGGCCTTGCAGGCGTCTCCGGCTTTGGACTCTCCTTAGCCCACGTTTCAAATCTCTTACTGTATGTTTCATCCCCTTGCAGTTTGACTTCATCAATAAGATCATCAATTAACCTGTTGCCGGCCACACCCACGCAGAAAGCCAGGACTATCAGGAAGATAGTTTTCGCGCTTTTATCAGAGATGTCTTCTATGATTGGGCAGAATCCTTCTTTAACTCTGATTGCCGGGGATACAAGATTTAACAGAGGTGACAAAGCTATCAGTAAAAGAAAGCCCACGACTTGTATTTCGATGAAGTTTTCAATAGCAAACATTGTAGCCTCCTATTGTTTAGAGAAGCGGCCTGACTGCGGAATTGAGCTGGCGCGGATGAATGCCCACAAGAAACGAGAAACAACGCAAGATGAAAGGCACGCTATCCCGCGCTCCGCTCGAACGACTTGTTCAACGCCGCGACTCCTTGATGATCACTAAAACGGCCCTGACGTCAGTACGTTGCGCGCATACACATCCCACAGCTTGCCCATGAAGAGCCTCCCGAACCTCGCCATCGCGGAAGCTCTGTCGGAGAAGGTGGCACCTTCGGTGCGGAAGGTCGTGAGTTGTTTCAGGAAATCGAAGAAGTGGATAATGATGATTCCCGAACCAAGGATCATCTGCTTGAGCTTTTCAGGGTTATTCGCCGCTGCTTCAGCTTCCTCTTCGGCGCTCACATGTCCATTCAAAATGCGCGTGAACAGTGTCGTCGTGTCCTGCCAGACATCCATGCCTGGATCGTCTTTGATATGTTTGAAGCCGGTCAAGGTCAGCGGGTTCCCCTGGCCGTCACGGAAGAAGAGACGGTACAGCATTCTCTTCTGAGCCGGATCCTGCTCGTCTATGAAAAGATTGAAGCTTGCCTTTTCGACAGGAAGTTTTCCGCCGAGCGCATCGCTTTTGACATAACCGACGAGATTATCCGTATCGTGCTCGGGCCGTGTGACGAAACGATCTACGCCATCAACCGTGATCGTCAGGTGAAACATGATATCTGTGCCGCTCTCTTTGCCTGAACGCGCGCCACGGTCGTAATCGAGTTCACCTTTGGTGAAATAGCCTTTCATCTCCTCGGTGAAGCTCAGCTTCGTCTGTGCGGTATGAATTTCGGTCGGGTATTCACCGTCGTACGGCTTGAGCGGGATGCCGTTCTCTTGACACCACTGGCGCGCTCTTTGCACGCCGAGGTTGACGGCCTCTGTCATTCGATCCTGGCTAAAGTCAATGAGGTAATGGAGAGCGACATCGGCCTTAAGTTCCTTAACTTCGATGTGGCGACCGAACTCGCCCGTTTGTCCCTGGGCTATCGCCTGATTGTTCTCGGCGATGCGTTTGAGGATGGCTTTGTAGTGCC
Source organism: Pyrinomonadaceae bacterium (assembly GCA_046714695.1). Classification (GTDB taxonomy): domain Bacteria; phylum Acidobacteriota; class Blastocatellia; order Pyrinomonadales; family Pyrinomonadaceae; genus DASQYE01. The sequence continues at coordinate 8,933 of JBKKAL010000032.1, read as the reverse complement.
CGTTGGCGCTCGTCTCGATAATCTGGAAATAGGTGGCGACGAAGCCGGGATGCCATTCATCCTTCTCGCTGACCGTCCAGATGATCCACAGCTCTTCAGCGCCGCGAGCGATAGCCTCCTCGATATTGGCGTCGCTCATGTAAACCGCATCAATATATGTTTCGCCATTGATATGCACCGGCGGGAACCACATCGGCAGCGCGACACAGGCCGCCAGCATGTCCTCCGACATGTCTTTCGGCTCGACTACCTGAAGCTCCTTGCGGCTGAAGTTAAAGACATTGAATGTCGAGTTAAGATTGGACGAACGAATCTTGTTCCAGTCCAGTCCCCAGTCGGTAAAGACGTGTTTTCGATAGTTGTCGAGCGTAAACAACGACTCGGCGTACAGGAGCTTCGGAAATTCCGCTGCGTTAAAGCTAATGCCGGCTCTCGGATTGAGATTGCGCCAGTTGTTAGCGATCTCCAGCCCGTTCATCCCCTGGCACATCATCGCCAAATTGAAGACGCCGCCGCTCGCCGCATCAACATGGTCGAACTTCAGTCCGGCTTCGTCGAGCCAGACCTGTAACGCTCCGGCCTGAAAGGCGACTTTGATGCCTCCACCAGCCAGAATTAACGAGCGCTTCTTGTTGCTATTGCCACTGGCACTCATGACTTCCTCCTTTATGTTGAGCGATGATGTGATCGGCAAAACGATCCGAGAGAGCGGCGATGGTCATCGAAGGGTTCGGCCCGACTGGGCCCGGCATCACCGATCCGTCGGCGACGTAGAGTCCGGGATAGTCGAACACCTCCCCGCAGGGGTTGACCACCCCTTCTTCCTTCGTTGGTGCCATTGGGGAACCGCCGAGCGGGTGGGCCGTCAGCACCTGATGAAAATATTCGTAAGACGGGTTATCCCTGTACGTGGCATTGAGCGCGCCGGCGATTCCACTGACGACTTTTCTGACACGGTCGTAGTATTCCTGCGACTTTTGTATGCGCCAATCGCAATCTAGATACTTACCGTCGTACGAAAGGTTCCCATTCGCGATGTCTCGACCCATGGTGAGCACCGGCATAGAGCTTTTTGAACTCACGCAGTCGCCCATCAGGTTAGCGATCTCATCGTCAAGGTCGGCATCTCGATTGAGTCCCAGACGATACAGGAGGAAACGCTTGCCGAAGAGATATGCGCGACGCAGAATGCTGGCGAAGCCCGTCAACTCGGCCGCCCAGCTCAACAGGTACGGGTTGCCTCCGTCTTCGACGTAGAAGCCGCGCCCCTGATCGCCCAGACCGTCCAGCGTATCGCCCAGACGAATCGCGCCGGTGATGACCGGGCCGAAGGTCGGGTCCAGGATACGCGGGAGCGTCTCGCCATTCTTCTTTTGGCTTTTGATAATAAAGGAGAGCAGGTCCCCATTGACGCAGAAGCGTGAGCCGAGTTTTTTACTCAGGTGGGGGAACGCCTCGCGATTCTTGAACAAAAGAAAAGGGGTGCCGAATGCACCGGCGGAAAGTATCAGGCGGTCGCAGGTCATCGTCAGGCGCTCTAATTTATCGGTGTCGAATTTGACACCTTCGCGCGTTGTATCATGCTGAACATATTTAACTTCGAAACCGCGACCGCCCGCCCCCCCGAGCGGCCTGAACGACTTCACCTCGCAAAGCGTTCTGACATCTGCGCCGAGGCGGTGTGCCTCGCCGATATAGTTGTAATCGAGAGTATTCTTACTGCCGTAGTTGCAGCCGATGTCGCACTCACCGCAGAGGCGGCATGTGTAACGCGTCATGTTGTGAATGTTCCGGTGTAATTCCTCAATCGGCTCGCCCACCAGCGGCCGGTTATGCGAAGCATCTTCGCCGGGATTGGTGACCGGTTTGGTTCTGAAGCTGACGGCCAGATCAAGCGGTATCCAGTTGAGGTTCAATTTCTGGGCCGCCTCGATCATCGCCAGTGTCTTCGGCGTCGTGTTATAGGGTGGATGGCCGAGCGGGTACTTCTGTATGTTCATCATCTTCTCGACCCGATCGTAATGAGGGTCGAGGTCGGCGCGCGTCACAGGCCAGTACTCATAGCCACCGGCCTGCGGACTTTCCCGGACAAACCATTTCTCATCCTTGCGGACGATGATGTTGGCGTAGATCAGCGAGCCGCCGCCGAGGCCGCTTGAGACCAGAGCACCCGAACCTTTGAACGACCAGACATTAAACATCCCGTAAAGGCCATCGCTGGGGTCCCAAAAGTTATTCTTCATCTTGAAAGGGGCGCGCGGGAATGAATTGGGTGGATACGGCTTGCCCCGCTCTAGAAGACAGACACGCAACCCCGCCTCCGCCAGCCTGTAAGCCATCACAGACCCGCCGAACCCGGAGCCGATAATGATGGCATCGAAGTGTTCGTTGCTCATCTTGACAGGGCCTCCCTCGGTTATCGAAAAGTAGGTTTCAAACTTTCTGTGGCAAACTATATTCCTGTTCGCTTGAGCACTCTGACCTGCATTGTCAGTCTTCTTCAGCCGGGACAACTATCCGCAAGTCTCGCTAACATTGTTCAGCTCTCTGAGCGGGCTGTGAAGATTGGGTTAAGGTTTTTATCTTCATGATTGGGGAAATGGTTCGCACGCACGTATCAGTGAAGGCGCTCTGCGTGCTCTCTTTACTCGACCTCAAATGCGCGACAAGGTTATTTTCCGGCGCTGGCTTTGCCCCTCTTCCTGATAGCCGCCGGAGCTTTGCGCGCGGCCTTCGGCGCTTTGACTTTTTCGACCGCCTCCTCGGTCGGCACAATCTGCCGTTTGATCATCTCATCTTTTGGTCCGATGGCGGCTGCGGCGGGCTGCCGAACGGCAAAATTGCCCGTTGGGACTTGCGTCCCGGCGTTTCCGTCACTACCAGCTCCAGCATCGGCTTCGTAGAACTGATGCCACCACTTTGCCGTCTGCCAGATCGCTTCAGGACAGCTTGCAGACGAAGCCATTCCAGGTGTGAGTTCGATGCCTGCGATTCCATACGCCGTTTCGACCAGGGCGGCACTTGGAAGCCCTATTCCATCGGACAGCGGGTTGATGCTGTTACCCACGCTCCAGATGTAACCGAGCCAGGGCAGCATGAGCGTCGGCAGATCAATAATGCTGCGCTGTCTTCGGATCTTCTCTACGTAATCAATGATCAAATGATCATCGAGGGTGAAGCGTATGAAGGCGATATTGGGAAAGTCGTCGGGATCGCTGTAATCGGCGATGGAGCACGTTTGTAAACCATTCTGTTGCGGTACTGCCGAGGCATCACCGCGCAAATCCAGGGGTACTGAAAGGAACGCCTTACCACCGCGTAGAATTCCGGCAAGTGACCAGTAACTCGGTGTCAGGTCGCTACGCGCATGCGATTGCGCGTAGCGAATACGGAAATGGGCGACGGAGCTGCCGCCTAAGAGAATTATGCCATCGGCGGCACCGATGCGCTTGAGCCATTGCTCGTTGGTTTCCTTCTCCTTCAATTTTGCCGGAGTATCTACCAATGATTGGTTCGATGCAGTGGCGTTTGATTGGCGAATCGAAATCATGTTCGTCTCCTATATTAATTCAAATGTGCTAACAGTCTTTGACTGGAGCGGGCTTCCGTTCTTCATAATCGGCCAGTACTTGACTTGCATGCGGACGCGATGCGAGCTGCTCGCATTAAATTCGAGCGTCAGAAAGTGATTTTTCTTATCCCAGAAGTCCGCTTCTGTTGTGACCGAGCCGAGGACGTGCGGCGCTTGCTTGAAAGTCCCGCCCGCGTGCGGGACAAGCTGCATCGGTGAAGAGATGATTTCAATCAACTTGGTGCCCAGCTCCGGCCTCAAATCACAACTGGCAATGCGTCCGAAGTGAACGTCGCCGGTGAGCATTACTATGGAATGCCGGCCTGCGCGCAGGTGTTTGATCAACTCGGCATATTGCGGGTAATCGGGCAATCCCCAATCCTTGATGCTTCCCTTTTCCGCCAGCAGCGGTTGCCCGATGACGAGTATTCCCGGCCCCGGCAAATTACGAATCCATTCTCCAACGAGATTAAGATGATTTGGATCCATAAAATTCGCTCTGCCGGATGCGCGATTGATGCGTGTGTCAACGATGCCGACGGACAGCGCGCCGACCTGGAACGCTTTAAGCGGCTCATCCGTTTGAAAAACTTCGTAAAGCCTGCGGGCGATTTTGAACCAGGTATCACGCTGGCCCTGCGTCGCCGTAAAAATCGGGACATTCAGACCCACATCCGGCGCATTATTCCAGAACTCATGATCATCTGAGCAAAAGTAGTTAGCATTGTTTTTAAGGAGCTGATGAAATCCCCCGTTCGCAGTAGATTGCGTCCATGTATCCAGATATGCCTTGAATGATCTATTTTCCAGCCAGCTAGAACTGCGTAGGATCAGGAAATGCTCCGGAGGATTATCCAGATACACCTGATCCCCGCAGAGAATCTTAACCTCTGGCCGCGCCCCAAAGGGTAAACTCATGTAAGTTTTGCCGACTTCTCCGGCTTCATCCTCTCGCTTATAGAAGCAGGAACCCAGAAGCACAGTAAACGGGTTCTGCCCAAGAGGCGGAAGCTCCGACGGCAGCGTGGTGACGGTGGCATCAGCCTTCAATTCACCGCCGACCCGAAACTTTAACGGGTAGGTTTGCCTTGGATTAAGATTTTTGATAATGACGCGCTGATACCTGACACTGTTCTTATCATCCTTACTGACCCAGTTGCGCCAGGCGGCATCAAGAGGAGGCTGTTGGGTTCCACATTCAAGCACAGCGGTCGTCAAGTCGTTTTTTTCGTTGATCGCTGCAACCCAGACCTTGGCCTCGAAAGCGGTAACTTCATTAGGAATTAAAAGGTATGCCATCTTATTTCACCATTGCTCGTGAGACTAATAGAGGTTTGAAAACGCGCTACATATATATATGAGCTAAAGCTGGATTCGTTTCATCAATTAAGTCCATTGGTTATGGCAGAGGCTCTTTTCTTGACAGCGCACAGTATTGGAATTGAGAAAAGGCTAGTGAGAATTCTAAAAGAGCTGTGTTAGCGTGTAGATATTATATCGAAATCCTCAAACTGCAAACACCTAACACTCGAGTGAATTGTTAGGCGCGCCGAAGGATGCTCTACACAAAACCTTTCTATTGGTCTCCTCGATAAACATCTGTACTCAAGTATCTAAGACCGGAATCCACCATAATCGTCACCACCGTAGCATCAGAGCCGAGCCGTTCGGCGACTCGAAGGGCGGCGATAACATTAAGTCCGGATGAAGTTCCGGCAAAGATGCCCTCTTCGCGGGCTAAACGGCGGCACATCGCTTCGGCTTCTTCTGTCGAGCCCGTCAGGATTTCATCAACTTCGTCCGGGTTCCAAAGGGGCGGGATGAATCCGATGCCGATGCCCTCGATTTTATGCGCGCCGGGCGGCTTGCCGGACAACACTGCTGTTTCGGATGGCTCTACGGCGGCGACGTGAAGTTCAGGTTTGTGTTGACGCAAAGCTCTCGTTACTCCGTGAATGGAGTGAGCAGAGCCTATTGAATGGACTAAGGCGTCAACCTTTCCGGCTGTCTGCTCCCAGATTTCTTCACCTAGCGGATAATAGCCTGCGGCAGCGTCGTTATTATTAAGCTGGTCAGCCCACCAATGTCCGGGTCGCTGGCTAATTTGGCGAGCGGTGTCAATCATCTCCTCGATCAGTCTTTTGTTAATCTTCCTGTTGTCGCTCGGAACATAGGTCATTTGCGCTCCAAAGGCTTGCATAGTCCGCAGCTTTTCTTCGCTAAATGCGTCTGAAGAGACGATGTGAAGTTTATAGCCTTTCGCCGCGCAAACCAGCGCCAGTGAAATGCCGGTTGTGCCGCCCGTGTACTCTACGACAGTGCTATCGGGCTGCAACCGCCCACTTGCTTCTGCACCTTCAATAACGGCTTTAGCCATCCTATCTTTCATACCGCCGGTGGGATTCGCGAATTCCAACTTGGCTAAAACACGTGCAGAGCCGGGCGGTACGACCTTCCGAAGCTGGACAAGCGGCGTGTTGCCGATTGATTCAAGAACGTTAAAAGCAATGGTCAAAACTTATCTCCTATCCAGCCGATACACTACTTCGCCGTCTGGCTTGATCTCCCCTCGCTTCCACCCCTGCCTCTCGTACAGCCTGTCCGCGCGGGTGTTCGCGTCGGTACTCAAACTGATATGCGGCACGCCCATTTCGAATAACCAATCCGTAGCCAGCTTCAAGAGCCTACTGCCAATACCCCTTCCCTCATACTCCGGCCTGACGAATAAAGCCCAGATGGATGCGTCCCTCCGAGAGGCGACGGAGAACCCGACCGCCTCCCCGCCGATTTCACAGAGCCAGCCTTGGCCTGACACGCTTAGATAGGCCGCATACATCTCAGGCGTGATTTTGCGAGAATCAGACAAAACATTCTCTCTTACCGATAGCCGTATCTCGGACAAGGCAGGAATATCTTCTACATAAGCTTTACGGAAAACCACGGAACTTCTCCTCATCCTGGAAGGTAGAACATAACGCCCGAATTGACGGGGCGGGAAACAACGAACTGAAAATTCAATCACTGCGAATGAAAGGCAAGCCATATACGCTCCGGTTGAATGAGTTGTTAGATTGTATGTCGCTCATCTTTCACTCACCTCTAATTTAGCTGTCTCTGCCTCGAAGTAGAAATGGTCGGGGACGCGACCCTCAGGCAAAGCCTGCGTTGGAGGCTCTGGATAATGAGCAAATCGAAGCGTACCCGTCACTCGAACATCTCGCCCTTCCATGCTCGCGTAAGGCTCGCCCCAAGAAAACGACCCCTTTGACACAAGGTAAATCGGACGACCGCCGGCAAGGATGAACGGCCCCACCTTTCCCCGGAGCGAGAACCGACCGCGCATGGTGACCCGCTCTCCAAGGCGTTGCTGCAACTCGCTATTGGATGCGCTGGTCAGATCCGATGGTGTCGGAGCAGGCCGCACGGCGCGCGGTATCGAAGCACGATGCGCGCATCCTGCTGCTGCGAGAAGTAATGCCAATGAAATTGCGAGACGTATGTTCATACAACCTAACGCCCGAATTAATAGGCGCGATAACTTAACGTCAATGCTTTGCTGGCAAAGGCGGTAAATCTAATGCTCGCACAGCCCAGGGCAAAGCCGTTGCTAATTGTCGTCGCTGAACCGAGCGGACGTGCGGGGCATAGCTAATTTCCGGCAAGCCCGCACGGGCAGCAAAATAACCGGAGACCCAGGCCACGACTTCCGGCGCATCAGGTAAAATCTTTTCAGGTTCAAGACCGGCTTCATAAGCCAGGCTGGGCAACCAGAAGCCGAGGTCAAGTTTGGGATTCGACAAACAAGCGCCATTCCAGTCAATAAATTTAGCTCGCTTTTCCGTGATACAGATATTATCGCTCCGCAAGTCCCAGTGCGTCAGACTATCGCCCGTCGTCGGACAGTTCGATTCATACTGTATAAGTCTGGGAAGTGCGGACTCCAACCATTGTGCGTTTGCTATCTTGAGCGACAGGAACGACTCCGGGTTATCAGCTACCGTCAGCCAGTTCGCGTCTTGTGTTCCACACAACTCTGAGTATGTTTCCAATTTCGCCGTCGTGTTGTGCAGCGCTTTGATCTGCGCCAAAGTCAGATCAATTTGCCGTTCGCTCCAGGGCGGTGACCAATGGTGCATCGAAAGGTCTTCAATAATAAGGATTGGTTCGGACTCATGACATTCCGACGCTATCAGGCGCGGCATAAAATCGCCGCTCAGGCAATTGTAAATGCGAATTTCACGATTAAGATTTTTGCTCGTCAGAGGTGTGGTGCCGATTTTGGCAAAGAAACTGGCGGTAGTTGTCTGGCACAAAAGGCGTAGAGCCGGAGTATAACCGCCCTCAACACGGCGATAGGATTCAACTTTTGCGCCTACAAGTTTTTCAATGCGAGAAACCAACTCCAGACGAGGTATATCCTTATTCGTCATATCGAACACCGCAGATAATTCACGTAGCGCCTAAAGCCCGCCATCAGCCGTCGCGACGAGCCTTTGAGTTGCGTGCGTCTCGCGGATGAAATCAACGCTGATTCGCTGTCGGCTGCATGGCGTTGTTAGACCTTCCCGATCATTCAACCCTCCGCCAACGAACTATTTCGAAAGAGCCTTGAGATGGAAAAGAGCCCTGTAACGCAGTTTATCGTGTCGCTCCAGGTAATATGTAAACTGTTGCTTCTCCGGAATTATCTGGAGCGTCCACACATTGGTTGCAGCCTCCGGGATCAGTTTCGCCGTCTCAGCATCGGCGGGGAAGCGTTGCAGGTAAGGCGTGCCGCCCGGGGCAGCCCATCCACCGTACATCGTAATCTTGTCGGGCGTCCCGTCGGCGTGCCGATGATCATGCTTAAACAGTAAGCCCTTTTCCGTCAGGGTTAAAATCCATGTCCGCGACTTATCTTCGCCGACGTGAAAGGGGATGCGAAGCTCCCTCTCGCCACAGGACTCGATGGACATAATGAGCCTCTTGCCTACCAGCGGATGGTCCGCGTCCTGCGGGAACTGAGTCTCCCCTTCGAATCGCTGCCTGCATATCTTCTTTAGATTCTCGAAAAAGGCTCTCTGCGTATCCGCCTGGGCCTCTGTGACGCTCGCATACTTTAGCTGAGTGCATAAAAGCATGAACACTACGCTCAGCAGCACGATAGCTTTAAGGTGTCGCTTCATAATACTTGCCTTTCTTTAACAGTAATATTGTTAGAGGTCTAACGCTCGGCATCACCCGCCGCGCACGCAACGCTGCCACGGACAAGCTCTCGATGAGAGCCACGCTATTCGCGGTCTGGTGCAGGCCGTTGTTAGCCCGCGCGGATTCATATACTAAGTGCAACACGCTTTCCTGACATGGGGGTGAGCGGCAATAC
>JBKKAL010000031.1:0-11278 GCA_046714695.1 Pyrinomonadaceae bacterium | reverse complement strand
CGCGACGACGCAGATGAAGATGACGCCCGCCGAAGCGATCACGGCGGCGACCATCAACGCCGCTTACAGCCTTGGCAGGGGCGCAGAGGTGGGCTCGCTCGAAGATGGCAAGCGCGCGGACTTCTGCATATACGATTGCGCGGACTATCGAGAGATCTCTTACTTCTTCGGCATCGAGCACGCGCACGCGGTCTATATTGACGGACGCCCGGTCTTCAGCCGCGCCTCAACAGCGACCTCAACATAGCGGCAAAAAAAGTTCTTGACGCACTAATCATTGTCATTTAATATCAATTCAACACTGGAAAGGAGGTGATCAAAAAAATATGAGTTCTTATCACAGTGAGGTGGCTGAGTCCTAAGGCCGCTGGACTGATACCCGAATTTGTTGGGATGTTCCGTCCAGAAGTGACTCTGCTTAGTGCGCTTTTTATTTGAGCGGCACACCACAGACACACGAGGCTCAGGGCAATCCAAACAGTTCACCGGAAAGCCGTCTGCGAGAAGATCGCGGGCGGCTTTTCTCCTTTTGATACCCAAGGCACAATTGCCCGGAGCACGCGCTTTTTTTCAACCGACCGCTAAAAGCTCATCCCAGTTTGTGGTGAAGCGTTGCGAGCGCCGATCGAATTTCGTTCTCCATTTCTGTTTGCATCCCTTGATACCGAATCCGATGGCGTCTCGTCCCATACGAGCGTTGATATGGTCAATGGCCTGCATGACCCTTCTCGTTTTTTGCCATTTCTCATCGTCGTACATGCGTATGGTGAGCGGGCTCGCGGGAACAAGGGCGGTGAGCATCACCCCTGCCGACTTGAATTTATAGCCTTCCCGGTACAATTTTTCCGCGCAAGCCGCGGCGCGCTCAATCAACTCCGGCGTGGAGTCGGTCGGATATGCCATCTCGATGGTGACGGCATTTGTATAGTATGGAGCATCTTTGGCGAAGCGATTGGTGGCCACAAAGACCGTCAGAGCGCCAGCCGCGAGCCCGTTCCTTCGTAACCTTTCAGCCACCCGAATGGTGAAGGATGCAACCGATTCGCGCAGATCAGAGAGCTGCTCGACTAATTGACCGAACGAGCGTGAGCAGGTCATGCTTTTCTTCGGCGGCGGGCAGCTTTCAAGCGGCAGGCAGCTCGTGCCGCGCAGTTCTTCGACGATGCGCGCGCCCGCCACAGTCAAAGCCTTTCGCACCCATCGTATATCCGCATCTCTCAGTTGCCGCGCGGTCGTGATACCGCGGCTCCGGAGAAGCCGCGTATATTGCCGTCCGATTCCCCAGACCTTTTCGACTGGCGTACATTCCAGCGCGTAGTCCTGATAGGGCGAGCGAGTGAGGTCAAGCACGCCCCCTGCTTTCAAAGACCTCTTCGCCAGTTGATTGGCAAGCTTCGCCAGCGTCTTGGTCTCGGCCATCCCGATTGAAAGAGGTACGCCCGTCCATTTATAGACGGTCTCTCGAATCCTTCGCCCGAAGTCTGTGAGCGACTCTTCATGCGTCATCTTGTAGTCCAGGCGCATAAAGGCTTCATCAATCGAGTAAATTTCCACCTCCGGCGTAAAGTCGCTGAGCACGGACATCACGCGACTCGATATATCTCCATACAGCGCGTAGTTGGATGAAAAGACCTGAACATCATAAGCGTCAACGAGGTGCTGTATCTGAAAGAGCGGGACGCCCATCCTGATCCCAAGCGCTTTCGCTTCATCAGACCTTGCGACAATGCAGCCGTCGTTGTTGCTCAGAACGACGACGGCGCGGCCCTTTAGCCCGGCGTTAAAGACACGCTCGCAGGAGACGTAAAAATTATTGCAATCGCACAGGGCGAAGATTGATCCCATAATCTTCACTAATGTGCGCGGATTGACCATAAGACTTTGCCCCACACCTCGAAGTCCATCTCTTCCGTGACCTCGATTGGCGGGTAAGCCTCGTTAGCGGCCAGGAGCCGTATCCGACCGTCTTGCAGGCAGAGCCGCTTGACGGTGAAATCACTGAATATTCTGACGACCACAGTATCGCCGTCTTCCGCTTCGCAGGCGCGGTCAACAACCAGAATGTCGCCTTCGTGAATCTCATCGCTCATCGAATCGCCGATCACGCGCATGTAAAAGGTCGCCGCCGGGTGACGTATCAAATGGCGATTGAGGTCGAGGCGTCCCTCTATCCAATCCTCCGCCGGAGAGGGAAAGCCCGCCGAGATGCGTGCGACCAGGAAGGGACGCAACAGGCGAAGACCCTGCTTGCCGTGCGTCCAGATAACAGCGACATTCATACTTGAAACACCTTCTGATAGATGAAACAGTCTGGCTGGATTCTACTGGCGCTCCTTTCAAAGCGCAACAGTTTTCTCGGAAGAGACAGTATTGGCCGCTCGTTTGTCTTCGTTATGACGGAAGCGCACTTCGCCTTCAAATCTTTTGCGCCGGGTGGTTGAGTCAAGACACGCGCTCGCTCGGCCCACGGTTTGTTCACGGAGCACGCCCTGATATTTTTTTCCCTTAAGAGAGGAAGAAGTGAAGAAATGGTCTTGTCCCGTCCTGATCGCCTGTGGTAACTTGACCACAGATTCAGGAGTAACAACAATGCAGCGAAATATCATCTATCTATTTGTCTCAGTAGCGACGTTTTTGATCGGCACGATCATCTCTGCTCCGTGGAGCGGTACTGATCGCGCAATCACACCGCCCTCCTCGTACACGAGCGCCGAGCAGGAGTTGTTGAGCATCGAGCGCATGTATCTGGACGCGCATATAGAGCGCGACGCGCCCGCTTTAGACAGTATCCTGGCCGATGACTTTACTATTGCGCATGCTCGCGGTCGCGTCAGCGACAAGGCGGCGCGTCTCGCTTTAGTGGAGGATTCGGACTTCACCTTTGTGGACGTGGATACCTCTGACGTTGATGTGCATGTCAACGGAGATCAGGGCGTAGTGACGGGACGAGCCGTCGTCACAGGCCGCTACGAGGATCGCGAGTTCAGGAGCCCGCCGTACAGGTTTATGCGAAGGTACGAAAAACGGCAGGGGCGCTGGCAGATCGTTTCCGTGCAATTCACCCCGCGTCGCTAGAGGGTTCGAGACAAAGGGTTCAAGTCCACGGATTTAATCGAAAGACTCGAAGGAGCGTTAACGCTCCTTCGAGTCTTTTCGTCTTACGAAGCTTCAGGGAATCGGACGATGGCTTTCAAGGATTGATCCGATTCGGTTGTCGAGTCCCTTAAACGAGGCTTTCGCGCGCGCGTGCGCCCCTTGCTGTCGCTTAACCGTTGTACTGTCGTTCAGCGATCTTGGCGAGCGCGATGGTGAGCGCCGCCGCGCCGATTGTCTTGACGAGCGTCGGGTGTTCCGCATAGAAGTTGCTGACCTGATCTATGATCGAGGGGTCTTTCCTCTCTGCGTGCTCTGCGATCTCCTGAACGGCTTCGGGCGAAACCTGCTCGGCCTGCTCCGGCGTGACTTCCCGCTGCCCTCCGCTCAACAGCCCGGCGAGACCCGAGAGGCCGCCCTTTGAAAATAGCTGGGCGGCGATGGCTGGGCCAAGCGTCGAGATCAGCGTATTGAGAATGCCTGCGCGTTGCTGTCCGTTGGCATTGCTGAAGAGTTGCGCGACCATCTGCCCGAAGGCGGGAGTTTGATCTGAACGGAATGCTGCCGCCAGACCATCGGCGAGCGCCGATTGCGGCGCTGCCTGCGATAACTGGTCAAAGTCGTCCTGTACGGTGTCGGGCGCCTGACCGGCTTTCGCGCCCGAATACTGCTGTAAAATCCCGCTCAATTGATTCATCCAATCCATCTTTATCTACCTTTCTGAAAGTGATATTCACATAAACGTGTCAAGCGATTAAGCGAGACATTAAACCGATGAAGGATAAAAGAAAGATGAGATAAATGGCATTGAGATTGCTTTTCCAGCAAAGCGCCAATTCAACTCTTTATTCCAGCGGCCTTCATCCCTCATCCTTGCTCTTCACGGTGTTCCACCGGGTTTTGGTGTCGGCTTCGGCGCTGGGGGAGGCGGAGTCTCCGTCGTCTGTTCCGAAGGTAGCACGCGCGCAGGGTCTGGCGCATCCGGCGAAGTGTGCAGGTGAATGGCCTTCCACGTTGTGCCCGTGCGGCGAAAGACCAGCGTCATGCGCCCCGAAGCGGTCTCCGGCGTGCCGCGAAAGGTCTGCGACTGCGTCCACAGGCAGGTGACGGCTGCTCCGTCGCGCCCCAGCATCTGCACGCGACGGTCGCGTATCTCGATCTTGATATCCTTCATTTCCGGGTAAGAGCTTTCGCGATTCTTGCGCATCTGCTCCCAGCCTTTGGTGACCGTTCCGTTGTTGTTGAAGAGGATCAACTGCGGCGAGTTCCAGTAAACGGCGGTCACGGCTTTCACGTCTGCGCGGCGAATGCCTTCGATCAAATCGTCAAAAGCGGCAATCACTCCCTCCGTCAAAGGATCTTTTCCGGTCTGGCTTCCGCTGGCGCGGCGCGTGCGCGTCGTCGGTGTCTCGGACGCCGGAGCGGGCGGCGTGCTGTTGCTGTTCGCCGAAGAGGTACGACTAGCGGGCGTCTGCGTCGAGCCGTTCCTATTTTGCGCGAGGCTCTGAGGAGTGAGCGCAAGAAGAAGAAATGCGAGCGCTATCGTGACCGATGTAATTTTTAGCATGTCGTGTTCCTCAAAAATTGATGGCAGGCGCTTGATCTCGATAGCATCCACGTGCCGTTTCACCAAACGCCGGACATCCCTTTACTGCTCAGGCATGTCTGCCCAGGGCACTCTGCTGCGCAATCTATTGACGGAGCGCTCGCCCCCCATGACCTCGAAGACCTCGAACATGGATGGGCCGACATACTGCCCTGTCAGCATCGTGCGCGCGGCGTTGATTAACAGACCGGCCTTAACATTAGCCTCTTCCGCATAGGCGCGCAAAGCCGCCTCGATCGCTGCAACTGTCCACGGCTCGACCGCTTCAAGTCTGTCAGCCAGTGCGGGCAATAGCTCTTTGAGTCGCAGCTCCTTGTGTAGATTCTTCTTGACGGCTGTCTCGTCGAAATCGAAATCGTCGGAGAAGTAAGCGCGTCCCTGCCCGGAGAAATCCTTGAGCGTAAAGAAGCGCTGTCGTATGAGATCAACTGTTTTCTCGAACCACGCGCGCTCGTCCTCTTCGTACTCATCGCGCCAGAGCCGCGCGGCGCGCAGTTCCGTCTTGAGCATCGGCACAAGCTCCGTGAGAGGCATTGTGCGAATATACTCGGCATTCATCCAGAGCGCCTTCGCATCCGTCCATTGTCTTGGATCGGACTCGCTGAAGTTGAAGACGGCGTTGGCGCGACCGACACCAGCGAGAGAAAATTTCTCCCGCAGCTCTTCCATCGTCATGATCTCCTGCTCCGTGTCAGGCGACCAGCCAAGCAGCGCCAGGAAGTTGCGAAACGCGGCGGGCACAAACCCTCTGTCGCGATAGGTCGTTAGGGATACGACCTCGCCGTGCTTGCGCTTCGAGAGCTTGCTCTTGTTCGGTGCGAGAATAAGCGGCAGGTGCGCAAAGCGCGGCGGGCTTGCGCCCAGAGCCTCGTAGATCAAAATCTGCTTGTGCGTATTTGTCAGGTGATCCTGACCACGTATGACATCCGTGATGCCCATCTCTATATCGTCGAGCACGACCGACAGGTTATAGAGCGGATGCCCGTCGGATCGCAGCAAGACGAGGTCTTCGATCTCCGTGTAGTCTCGCTCCTGCGTGCCATAGACGGCATCCTCGAAGCGCGTGCGTCCCTCGCGCGCGATCTTCAGGCGAACGGCGAAGGGCTCGCCACTGGCGGCGCGCGCGTCCGACTCTTCTTTCGAGAGATCACGAAAGGGATTGCTGCGATGATCCGTGCCCTCGACGGCGGCGGCGCGAGCGCGCTCCGCTATGCCCTGCTTGACGTTCGCATCCGTGCGCTCTGCTTTCGGCGTAAAATCACGATAGGCCGTGCCCTCTTCCAGGAGACGCAGGGCCGCACCTCTATGCTTCTCGAAATTATGCGATTGAAAGACGATCTCTTCGTCGTGATCCAGGCCAAGCCACTGCATGCCCTCAAGGATCGAGCGCGTCGAAGCCTCCGTCGAGCGCTCGGCATCCGTGTCTTCAATACGCAGCAGGAAAAGCCCTCCCTCACGGCGAGCGTAGAGCCAGTTAAAGAGCGCCGAGCGCGCCGCTCCAATGTGCAGATAGCCCGTCGGTGACGGGGCAAAACGTACGCGAATAGTCATAAAAAAATAAGCAGTCAGTAATCAGCAGTCAGCATTCAGTAGGGGTTTCTTTTCTACTGACTACTGATTACTGATTACTGACCACTGGAATTTCTGGCGGAGATGACAGGATTCGAACCTGTGATAGGCTTTTGACCTATAACGGTTTAGCAAACCGCCGCCTTCAGCCACTCGGCCACATCTCCCCAGTCGTGCGCCTCTTTGTCAGGCGGAAACTTATTCTAATCCGCAAGCCCAGATTGTCAAGGCGAGGAAGTCCGAGTTTGATCCCGCTCCGGTAGGGGGCAAAGTATTGCGGTGAGGACGCCGGAGCTATACTTCTGAGGTGCTCACTCCGCGAGCGTGATGTCCGGCCATGTATCCTGCTAGTGATACAATCAAGGTCGCGATGTCTAAATTCAAGCTGACGAGAAGAAAATTCCTGACGGGGTTGGCCGCCGCGCCATTGGTGGCCGTCTCCGCCACTTCTGCTTACGCGAGTCTCGTCGAGCCAAATCATTATGAGCTGTCGGAGACGGACATCCCCGTACGTGATCTGCCTGACAGCTTCGACGGCTTTCGTATCGTGCAGGTTTCAGATATTCATCACAGCCGCATCGTCTCGATCGAAGAGGTGCGCCGCGTGGTCGAGGTGGCCCAACAGGCCCGTCCCGACCTCATCGCGCTGACGGGCGATTACACGACCATGTATCGTCGCTACATAGAGCCCTGCGCTGAGGCTCTCGCGACGCTCAGTGCGCCCGAAGGCGTCTGGGCCGTACTTGGCAATCATGATCATTACACCGATGCGCAACTGACGACACGCGCTCTGGAAAAAGCTCACATCAAGGTGCTCGGCAATGCGAATACATTGATTCGACGCGGCGCAGACGCGCTCCAGCTTGCGGGCGTGGATGATTATTCGTGGGGCAAAACAGAGTGGGAGCGCGCCTTCTATGGCATGGATCGCAAGCGTCCGTCGGTACTGCTCTCGCACCAGCCGCGCGTTCTTGATTTAGCGGAAACGCATGGCGTCTCGCTTATCCTCAGCGGTCACACTCACGGAGGGCAGGTGAGCTTGCCATTCATTGGCGCACCGGCGCGCTTCTTCTCTTCAGAGATGAAGTATGCGCGCGGGCTCTTTGAAAAGGGCGGCACACAGCTCTACGTCTCGCGCGGCACGGGCGTCATAGGGCTGCCCGTACGTTTGGGCTCGCGTCCTGAGATCGCCCTGCTGCGACTGCGACGCGCGCCGCCTTCCAACACCTGATGGAAAACCGAGAAGCGGCACACGCTCTTGATACTACAAACGCGTGCCGCTTCCGCTCTATTCGATCTTATACGGTGTTCTACTGCTGCTGATCGTCCTCAGGCATTGAACGGCGACGCTCGCGCATACGCTCGCGCCGTCCCTTAAATTCCGCCTTTATTTGATCGAGCCGGGTGCGCTGATCCGGCGTGAGAATAGTCAGCAACTGGGCGCGCATGTTTTTGGTGGATTCATGAATCTGTGTGCGTAATGCCTGTGCCCTCGAATGCAAATCCGCGCTCTCCGCGCCCTGTTCTTTCTGCTCACGCAGATTGAACAACTCTTCGCGCTGCGGCTTGATGGCCGCCAGATAATTTTCGACGATAGCGCGAGTTTGTTGCTGCTGCGCTTCGGTCAACTCCAACTGGCGCAGCATACGCAGCATGTGCATGTCGCCTCTTCCGCCACGGCGACCGCGGCGGTGTGGGCCACGTTCGGCTCGACCTTCTCTGTCTGCGCCGGTGGCGAGGCCTTCCTGCGGTTGTTGACCGAAGGCGGTCGCGGTCGATATAAGCAAGCCCAGCAATAGAGCGGCCACGGTCAGTTTATTCTTCAAAATCATTTTCGATTGCTCCTTCTGTAATTCCTGTAAACGATAATCCCATATGCTGAGAAGACTTGAAACCTGCGCGCAGAACCGCCATGGCCCTGTGTTGATTCAAATCTCTGTACGCTCATTTAGACGGGCGGGAAGCATTGCCGGTCTGAAAAAGTTTGCCTCGGCACAGTTGATCCGGCCTTAACTCGATCCGAGAGATTCCATTGACCGCCAGCCGTTGTTTCTGTTATAAAGGGCTTTGCAATGCAAAGACGTGCGGCTGAGCCGTCACCATCTACAGCACATTGAGATCAATCGCGCACTGGAATGTTAACGATTCGTGAGATAACCGAACAGGGTCTTCCATAGCCAAACAGGGTCTTCCAAGGTAAAATACGCACGCTTATGAAACTTCTACAAACGATCAACTCGCCTGCTGATCTGCGGCGTTTGCGCCCGCAGCAGTTAACGGAAGTAGCTGATGAGATTCGCCAGTACATTCTTGAAACGATGTCGCGTATCGGAGGCCACACGGGCGCAAGCTTAGGCGCAATCGAGCTGGCCGTGGCGCTCCACTATGCTTTCGACACGCCGCACGACCGTGTGATCTGGGACGTGGGCCACCAAGCCTACGCGCACAAGATTTTGACCGGCAGGCGCGATCAGCTTCCAACCATCAAGCAGTACGGCGGTATCAGCGGCTTCCTCAAACGAGACGAGTCCGAATACGACCTCTTTGGAGCGGGCCATGCTTCAACCTCGCTCTCGGCGGCACTGGGGATGGCGATTGCGCGTGATCGCAAGAATGAGTCGCATCACGTCTGCGCCATCATCGGCGACGCGAGCCTCGCGGGCGGCATGGCGATGGAAGCCGTTAATCAGGCGGGCCACTTGAAGACGCGCCTTATCGTGCTCTTGAATGATAACGAGATGTCTATTGCGCCTGCCGTCGGCGCGCTGACGGGTTATCTCAATCGCCTGCGCGGGGCGCAAGGTTATCACCGCCTCAAAGACGAAGTGGGCGAGACGCTGCTTTCGATCCCGGCCCTGGGCGAGACGCTGCATCACGCGGCCAAGACGGTCAAGGATGCTTTAGCGGCAGCAGTCCTTCCAGGCGCGCTCGTCAATGAGCTTGGCTTTAAGTACATCGGCTATGTTGACGGCCACAACCCGCGCGCTCTGGTGGCTGCGCTGCGCGAGGCGCAAAAGGTCACGGATGGCCCGGTCATCGTGCATGCTTTGACGACCAAGGGCAAAGGCTATTCGACGGCCGAGAAGGATTATTACAAATGGCATGCGACGGGGCCGTTTGACCTTGCGACCGGCCAGGTCAAGAAGTCGTCGGCCACTGCGCCCACCTATACGGCAGTCTTCGGCCAGACCATCTGCGAGTTGATGGAAAGGGACGAAAAGATCGTGGCCCTGACCGCCGCAATGCCTGACGGGACGGGCATCAACATGGCACTGGAAAAGTTTCCCGAACGAACTTTCGATGTCGGCATCGCGGAGCAGCACGCCGTGACCTTCTGCGGCGGCCTGGCGTGTGAGGGATTAAAGCCGGTGGCGGCTATCTACTCTACCTTCCTGCAACGCGGGTTTGATCAGATCGTTCACGACATCTGCTTACAGAATCTGCCCGTGACGTTCGCACTGGATCGCGGCGGCATTGCCGGTGGCGACGGGCCGACGCATCACGGACTTCTGGACATCGCTTATCTGCGACCGATCCCGAATATAGTCTTGATGGCTCCGAAGGACGAGGCTGAGATGCGCGATATGTTGCTCACAGCCATAGAGCATCCGGGCCCGGCTGCCCTGCGTTTCCCGCGCGGCAACGCCGTCGGCGTGGATATTAGTCGCGCGCCGGAAATTCTGGAAATCGGTCGCGGCGAAATTCTGCGCGATGGGGGCGATGTGGCAATCGTCGCTTACGGTTCGATGGTTTATCCTTCGCTCAAAGCGGCGGAGCGCCTGGCGACGGAAGGAATTGAAACAACCGTTGTCAACGCACGTTTCGTCAAGCCGCTGGACGCGGGGTTGCTGCTCGCTCTGGCGCGCACCAAGCGTTTGATCGTAACGGTTGAGGAGGCCTATCTGGCGGGCGGATTTGGCTCTGCCATTATCGAACTGCTGGAAGAGAATGGCCTTCAGGATAAGGTGCGTGTCGTGCGTATGGGTATCCCGGATACTCATGTCACGCACGGCGATGCGAAGCTGCTCCTGGCCAAGTACGGTCTGGATACGGACGGCATCTTTACCCGCGTCAAATCGTGTGTAGAGCAAAGCAGGCGCGAAGGGACTCTTTTCTCCGGGATACGGGTTTCGTAAAGAGCTTGAGCATATAAGCGCGCGGGCCGTCCTTAATCTTTATTTCCTAAACCGGTAGGTGGATAATTTTTCGCTCTCGGCCCTGATTACGTACTCGCCTTTATATCAGGTGGCCTGAGTTGCTGCGCTCAAATTATCTTTTGCTATAACACCTCCTTTAAGATTAAAAACTCCCCGCGCTTTGAACTGTTTGGAGAACGACGATTGAAATCCCAACCCAACTCCACGCAGCGATTTTTAGTCGCGCGCGTGTTCGGCCACAAGAGCAGAGCCGCTATCGCTCTACTCTTTTCGGCAGCTTTGGTCTCTGTGTTTCTGCTTGCGCCCGCGAGGAAGACCAGCGCCGCCGACGATCTCCTGGAACGCTCCGTAGCGATGATGGCGAAGATAGGCTCAGCCAACTCTCCGAGCTTCTCGCCGGACGGGTCGCGCATCGCCTTCGTCACAAACATCAGCGGGCTACCACAAGTCTGGACAATGCCCTCGACGGGCGGCTATCCAACGCTTGTGACGGCCTTCGATGACCCGGTCGGGTTTGTTCGTTGGTCGCCGGACGGCAAGCGGCTGGCGTTCAATGTCGCGCCGGGTGGAGGCTTAAACGAGCAGGTTTACGTGGCGCGTCCGGACGGAACTGAGCTGCGCCGCCTGACCGAAGGCGGAAAGGAAAATAACTTCCTCGGTGACTGGACGAAGGACGGTCGCTACATTCACTTCTCCTCCAACCGCCGCGACGCTGCCGCCACCGACTCCTACCTGCTGGACGTAACGAACGGTCAGATGCGTATGGTGGCCGAGAATAAAGGGACGGGCGGGATTGACGAAGTTAGCCGCGATACTAGGTATGCGGTCGTCAACCGCCTCATCAACCGTGGAA
>JBKKAL010000030.1:0-7000 GCA_046714695.1 Pyrinomonadaceae bacterium | reverse complement strand
ATGCGGAAGTCGAGCAGGTGATGCAGCGGCTTAACACGCGCCCGCGTAAGACGCTCGGCTTTAGAACTCCGCAGCAGGTCTTTTTCAAACAATCACCTGTTGCACTTCAATGTTGAATCCAAGCAATGAGTTAAATGCCATTTATTGCCGTTACACGAGATGCTCATGCGGCTGCCTTTGCAGCACCGATCTCATCCGAACATGTCCAACCAAGGTTTCTAGATAACGCGCAAACTGATGGAGTAACGGCCAAAGCTCATACTCCGTTCGAGCGTTGGCTATTTTCTTTGACATAGTTTCAAACTCAGCCCAGTCCCTGTACATGAGGTATTGTATATACCCTTGCCCGAACATTTTGAGGCCTTCAATCAAAGCAAAATAGGAATCGAGATCGCGAACCTTCTCCGCTCGATCAACCTGGTCGGTTAGTATTGTTAATGCTTCCAGCAATACAACTGATTGATCCAGCTTGAGCTTGAAATCATTGAAGAGTTGTTGCCCTGTGATTGACGGGTCGAATTCTACTGCTAAGGAGATAACTGATTGCTGAAAGCAGTTAAGTAAAAGACCGTGTGCTCGCGCAACGTCCGAGCGTAGTTTATCTATCGTTTGATCTGTAAGTGAGACTGGTAAATTCGAAGTTCTTTCCAACTCGTGGTGGATGGCGAAAGAAGTACTATCTAACAGGGCGTATAGACTATCAGTGATGCCATCTGCAAATTTTGCTTTGGTTTCAATGAAATCAACTAAAGCAAATCCCTTTTCTGACAACAGTTTGAATATCAGATGCGATTTTGAAAGCATTTCATCGGAGTTCAAGGAAGTTTCCAAAAGGGAAAGATAGTCAAGCAACTCGACTAATTGGGCAAATAAGTCGGACATTGCATCCCGTAGTGACGTTGAGTCAATCCCTTCAATAAGGACATCAAGTCTCTTATTTATGTCAGGCATTGGATTATCCATTGGACTGAGGGGCTAGGAGATGCTCTTAGAAGATAAGGCCACTTTTTAGAATAGGTTACCTAGGGACTGGCACTGTGTCAGAGAGGGGATCAGGCTTTGTACCTGACCCATCTTTTGATAGCCTAATAGATGCCTGTTGTTAAATCAAGTAAAAAGATGTTGACTAAATCCTCCTTTTTCCTTAAATTTAGGTAAGTTGGCGGGGCAATTTGGGCCGCCCAAGGTTTAAGAGAAATATTCTTTCCCTAAAACCTCCCCGATAGCTGACTCTGAAATTAAAGTTCTCCAACCAATCTAGCTAATCCACTGCTCAGGCACTTTCATCCGCTGCTTTTCAGGAAAGTTATAATTCTGCAATCTGGAATGCTCCAGAGCCTTTCCTGTTAACAATACTCACAATGCCCTGAACACCTACAACTCAAATGGAGGATCCCATGGATAAAACCATTGCCCCTAAAAAGAACGATAATGGAGTAAATGTCGAGCAAAAAGCGAAGGACACATCGGCACAAACCGCTCAGACGCCAACAACCGAATCGCATGCATTAGGACTCGATATCGGCACCAGTCGCCTTGTACTGGCTAAAGAATCAACCACCCATTCACAGCTTAATGCCTTCCTGGCGGTTCCTTTCACCAAAGTTGCCGAAGATATATTGCAGCAAAGAGAAATAGCCTTCGACCGTAATTGTAAAGATCTTTATGTTTACGGTAACGACACCGATTTTTTTGTTAGCTTCCTGAATGTAAACCCACGCCGCCCAATGCAATCTGGCGTACTTAACTCTAAGGAGAAGCTAAGTCAGCATATCATCAAGCGAATCATCGAGAAGATGGCACCAACCACGCTAAAGGGAGAAACCATCGGATTTAGCGTACCTGGGAAAGGTGCGGACACAGGGGCTAATCTTGTCTATCATGAAGCGGTGATTAAAGGTTTGTTGCAATCGCTTGGTTATAAGGCCAAAGCTGTAAATGAAGGATCGGCAGTCGTCTTCTCCGAATTGCAGAGTGAAAATTTCACAGGCATCGGCATCTCTTTCGGCGGCGGGATGTGCAACGTCTGCGTCTCCTTTATGTCTATGCCGATAATCACCTTCAGTATTCCGAAGGGCGGCGATTACATTGATAGGTGTGTCGGAGATGTAGTGAATGAGACAGCGACACGGGTGAGGCTGCTCAAAGAGGAAACGCTTGATCTTTCAGTTAAACCTAAAAATGAGATTACAAGCGCATTTCATATCTACTACGAAGATATGTTGCAGACATTGATTGAAAAACTTCGTGCGGAATTAGAAGGTTCACAGCATCTCCCAACGCTAGATCGTCCGATCCCGATCATATTGTCGGGCGGAACAGCAATGCCTAATGGCTTCCAACAGAAGTTTGAGGAGAAGCTAAACGCGAACGATTTCCCAATCAAAATCTCTGACATACGCATGGCGAAGAACCCGCTGGCAGCAACCGCTATCGGTTGTTACGTCGCGGCAATGTCTGAAGGTAAGTAAGACACGTCGCACGTAATAATCCTTATTATTCGGGCAGATATAATTTTATCTGCCCGGATAATTCATCCGCACTTAACCACTGACAACTGACGAGTCTGATAGAGAAAGTCAAAACGCGTTTCTATGTTTCATAAAATTAATGAGCCATCTTGGCTCATCAAGCAAACACGTAAATGTACGAACTCTTTTGGGGGTGTTCTCAATACCATCGCATTCATTTGCTTGTGTCTACTTCTGACTTTGATTATCAGTCCTTTGGTTAGTGAAGCGATTGGACAAATAGTTGGTAACATCGCCCTCCTTTCTCTTCGCGCTATAATTATACTTGTCGCCTGGCAGGTTTCTGCATATTCGAGCCAAAATAATAAATTGCGCTGGGCCTGGAGATTCCTGTCATTGGCATTTCTCTGCTTAATAATGGGAGATGGTTTACGCCTCTTTTATGAATCGAATGGGAACCTCAGCTCATTTGCCTTGTGGTCATCAGTTTTATCTATCTCCTTTTATCTGCTATTGCTTTCAAGCTTGTTAAGTTTTCCCTCCATATTCGGAACTAAAGAGGAGCGCGAAAGATTCTGGATGGATTTGGGGATCGTCATGATCAGTGGCGGCATCGCTATCTGGTACCTGGTTATAAGATTTACACCTTTTGATATCTCTGACGGGACCTTCACAGTAGCACTCTCTTTAATCAAGCCGGTGGGTGATCTAGTCATTCTTTTTGGTGGCACAACGATCCTTTTAAGCAAGCCTGAAGGGAATGAGCGAAAAACATTTAGCCTTCTTGTGGTCGGACTACTTATTTTCTTCGCCGCCGATTTAAGCTATGGGCAGTTAATGCTTATAAACGGGCCGCGGGCTGGAGGTTGGGTCAATGGGTTGTGGATGGTATCTGGCTTTTTTATATTCCTAAGCTGCCGACACCAACGCTCTATTCTTTCATTGAATTTAATTCAGCCCTCTCCGCCTGTCGGTCATAAGAATGCATTCTCTTTATTACCCTACTTATCTATTGCTTTTGCCTACGGCCTACTGATATTTGCCACTTACAGTCAATGGATTTACCCCTTAGGCGGTCTTATTGTTGGTGCAATAGCTTTAACTGGGATGGTAACCGCACGACAGATAAGCGCCGTACGCGCAAATGACCGAGCGCAAAGGGTGGTTCAAGAAAATGAACAAAGGTTCAAGTCGCTCGTCTTGCGCTCATCAGATGTTATTACAATCCTCAAAAGCGACTTGTCTATTCAATACCAAAGCCCTTCAATAAAGTCTGTCTTCGGCTACGAAATAAAACAATTGTCAGATACAAAGTTGGCTGCAATTATTCACCCTGACGACCAAACCCGAGCTATCGCATTCTTCACCGATCTGATTAAGCAGCCAAACACTGTAGTTAATATTGAATGGAGACTACTTCACTTCGACGGAACCTGGCGTTTCGCAGATAACACGTGCACAAATCTTATTAACGACCCGACCATACAAGGTATTGTAATTAATTCGAAGGACATCACCGGGCGTAAGGAGGCTGAACAAAAATTACAACATGATGCCTTTCATGATGCGCTGACAGGTCTTCCAAATCGTGCCCTTCTAAAAGAGTATTTAAGGCTTTCGATCGGCCGAGCGAAGCGTTCGAAGGAACACACATATGCGGTCTTGTTCCTCGATCTGGATCGCTTTAAGAATATTAATGACAGTTTGGGACACTCATTCGGAGATGAATTACTAAAATCTATTGGATGTCGGTTGAATCAAGCTGTTAGGACCGACATTGACGTCGTAGCCCGCCTCGGAGGTGACGAATTCGTTGTTCTCCTCGATGGTATCGAAGATACAAACGTTGCAATACATGTTGCCACACGAATTCAGCAGGCGCTAAGACAATCAATAAATATCAACGGTCATGAGTTATTCGCCACGACTAGTATAGGAATCACGCTCTCAACAACCCCTTATAATGATCCTGAAGACATCTTGCGAGATGCGGACACAGCGATGTACCGCGCTAAGGCGCGTGGCCGCGCGTGTCACGAAGTCTTTGACAAGTTCATGCACGCCAGAGCGGTTGCTCTATTGGAATTGGAGAATGATCTCCGTCGCGCTGTTGAGCGCCAGGAATTCGAGGTTTATTACCAGCCGATAGTATGTATTACAGAAGAAAGTCGGCTTACCGGGTTTGAGGCCTTGGTTCGATGGCATCATCCGACTAGAGGGATTGTGTCACCTACCGACTTTATTTCCGTTGCTGAAGATACCGGACAAATTATTTACATCGGCAGTTGGGTGCTCAGAGAAGCATGCCGTCAGATGAAGAGTTGGCAAGTTCAATACCCGATGTACAAGGATCTCACGCTGAGTGTCAATCTCTCGGGAAAACAGTTCCTCCAGACCGATTTGGTTGATCAAATAAAAGGTATATTAGATGAGACTGGACTAGACCCGCACAATCTACAACTAGAAATTACGGAGAGCGTAGTCATTGAAAATACTGAGATCGTCACCTCAATGCTCATGCAACTCCGTGAACTTGGTATACAGCTAACGATGGATGACTTTGGAACGGGTTACTCATCACTATCCTACTTGCATAGTTTCCCTATCGATGTCTTGAAAATTGACCGTTCATTCATCTCCTGTGGTCCCGGGACGAAATCGAAAGACGATATAGTGTCATCAGTTCTAATGCTTGCGCGGAACATGGGTATGAAAGTAGTTGCCGAAGGAATTGAGACTGAGGAACAATTATCACATCTTAAGGGTCTCGATTGCTCGTATGGACAAGGATTCTTATTCTCTAAACCGGTCACCGCCGAAGCTGTCGAGAAATGGATAAAAGATATGACAGTTACGATTGATGCCACTGATACTCCTACGAAAGCGGCATAAGCTATACTTATTAACTGTAATCGGCGCCTTATCCGAGTTGGTGAACCAAATGTGTGCCAACTCAACCTAACTTAACTGAACTTAACCATACTCAGCCTGTAACCATCCCCTAAAATAGGACCATGCAAAAGTAGAGGTTTCCAGTCACAATACGACTCAAAAGGAGACCTCTCGATGGGTAAAAGCAGATTCAGTGAAACGCAGATCATCACGATTCTTAAGGAAGTTGAAAAGGGGCGCACCGTCAAGGATGTCTGCCGTGAGCATTCGGTCAGCGAAGCAACCTACTACCAGTGGAAAACGAAGTACGGTGGCATGGAAGCTTCGGATGTCAGAAAGCTGCGAGATTTAGAAGATGAAAACCGCCGCTTGAAACAGATGTATGCCGATCTCTCTTTAGAGAATTGCGCGCTGAAAGATGTGATTGCAAAAAAGCTCTAACGCCGCAGCACAAGCGCGAGTTGGTTGACGCGCTGCGACATGAACACAGTTTCAGTGAGCGCGGCGCCTGTCAGGCAATAGGAATCAAGCGTTCGGTCTATCGCTATCAACCGAACCCGGGACGCGACCAGCAGATTATCGAGGCGCTGATGGAACTGGCGCACCGGAAGCCGGAACTCGGATTCGGCAAGCTCTTTGCCATGCTGCGGCGACAGGGGCACAAGTGGAATCACAAACGAGTGCACCGCATTCACTGTGCTCTCAAGCTAAACAAAAGACGCAAGGGTAAACGCCGGTTGCCGACGAGAAATCCCGCGCCGCTTGCCGTCAGTGCAAAGGCGAACGAATGTTGGTCGGCTGATTTCATGAGCGATGCGTTGTGGTGTGGGCGGCGGTTTCGCACCTTCAATGTGGTTGATGACTTCAACCGCGAGGCGTTGGCGATTGAAGTAGACCTGAACCTGCCAGCCGAGCGCGTTGTGCGGGTGCTGGAGAGAGTCGCATCATGGCGCGGGTACCCGCAGAAGCTGCGCCTCGACAATGGCCCGGAAATGATTTCAATCGCATTAGCCGAGTGGGCGGAAGAAAAGGGTGTCAGCCTCGAATTCATTCGTCCGGGCAAGCCGATGCAAAATGGATTCATCGAAAGGTTCAACCGCAGTTACCGCGAAGCAGTACTCGACATGTATCTGTTTCGCTCGCTTGCGGAGGTGAGAGAGCAGAGTGAGTATTGGATCACAGAGTACAACGAAGAAAGGCCACATGAGTCTCTGGGGAATCTGACTCCCAGAGAATATCTATTAAGCAAAGACCCGGAAACCTCTAGTTATGGATGGTACTAATCATGGGAGGTTTACACCATCAGTATGTCCACGCCGCCGAAAGCATCAATCGTCGCGGCGACTGCCGCCGCCGCCGCTTCTTCGTCTCCGGCATCCACAACAAAATCAGCCAGATTGTTTTCAACCGCAAGGCGTTCGCGTATGGCTTTCAGCTTTTCCGCCGAACGTCCGACGAGCATCACGCTCGCGCCTTCATCAAGAAAGAATTTCGCCGTCGCTTCGCCGATGCCGCCCGTTGCTCCGGTGATGATTGCTACTTTGCCGTCCAATCTTTTTCTGAATCCATTGTTTTGATTCATTTGTTTTTCTCCTTTTATGAAGCAATCAATTTATATTTTTAGTTACTCTTAATAG
>JBKKAL010000029.1:0-10142 GCA_046714695.1 Pyrinomonadaceae bacterium | reverse complement strand
TATTCGACATCAGAGAGGGTCTGCGCGGGCGCGACCGTGATCGAGTCGCCCGTGTGAACGCCCATCGGATCGAAATTTTCAATCGAGCAAATGATGACGACGATATCCGCCAGATCGCGCATCACTTCCAGCTCGAACTCTTTCCATCCGCGGATTGATTCTTCAATTAGAACTTCGTGCATGGGCGATGCAGCGAGCCCGGTGCGCACGATCTCTTCATACTCTTCGGGATTGAAGGCGACGCCGCCGCCCGTGCCGCCTAAGGTAAACGAGGGACGAATGATCGCCGGATAAGCTGTCTCCTTGACCAGCTCTTGGGCCTCGGCCCAAGAGCGCGCGAATCCGCCGCGCGGCATCTCAAGCCCCTCCTCGTCCATCGCACGCTTAAAGAGTCTACGATCTTCGGCCACCTTCACGGCTTCGCGGGTCGCGCCGATCATCTCAACACCGAACTCTTCAAGCACGCCAGCGTCCGAGAGCGCGACCGCAAGGTTGAGCGCCGTCTGCCCGCCCACGGTCGGCAGCAGCGCGTCTGGGCGCTCGCGCTCGATAATCGCCGTCAAGCATTCGACGTTGAGCGGCTCGATGTAAGTCTTATCGGCGGTCTCAGGGTCTGTCATGATCGTCGCTGGGTTCGAGTTGACGAGTATCACCTCGTAACCTTCGGCCCGGAGCGAGCGACACGCCTGCGTGCCCGAATAATCGAACTCGGCGGCCTGGCCGATCACAATCGGCCCCGACCCGATCAGCAGAATTTTGTGTATGTCCGTGCGTTTAGGCATGGATTAATAGCGATCTAGAGACGAAGAATTTATGGCCGCTCCTTTTTGAATTCACGGCATTATACACAAAGCCCTACGTTGACTCACGCGCAGGCTCTGCCAACTTATAATCAAACTACTTTGAAGCGCGCAACGGACTGCTTGCAGCTATTGACTTTCAGCACGCATTTGGAATAAAAGCCGGTTTCAGTTGAACCCGCCGGGCTTTCCTCGCCTTATCCTCGCTGATTTTCCGATTAACTTCCCCAAGCAGTAGCCATCCTGCCCTTTGAAAGGAGACATCTCATGAAAAGAATCGCAGAAAGTTTACTGATCGTCATTTCGCTCGTCCTGAGCGTAAACGTCTTGCCGACAACCGCCAACACCCTCACGACCCGTCAAGCCACTCCATTCGTCAAAGCCATAGAGAGGTCTCAGACAACGCCGCGTGCTGTCGTGGCGGTCAACCTGGAATCGCCGGATTTCACTTTGCGTCAGCTTAAATACAGGGTCTTTTACAACAAGGCCGAGATCAAGCGCATCCCTTTGAACGATTACGATTTCAAAGCAGCCTTCGCCGACGAGTTGCTCAACGCGCTTGCGGAAGACAGGCGTATGAGCTGGCGGCTTCCGTCGGCCGGCGAAACTATTGATGTTCCTCTCGTGATGAAAAAAAAGGTACAGCCTCCGGCCCTCGATGCCGACCGCATCTTGCTGGTGAACATACGCGAGTACGGTGCTTTCCTGGCCGATCTGGCGCAGGACAAGTTTTACATCCTCGCGCAAATCAAGCTTATTGATAGGGCCAGCGGGAAAAAGCTCTGGGACTATAACGTGAAGGAAAGGATTGACCTCGACGGCAAGGTTTCAGAGATGCAGGCTGACAACCAGAAGGGTTTGAAGGAAGGGATCAACAAAGTGCTCGAAAAGGTCTGCCGTAAGGTCGCAGAGGATATACGCAGGGCAACAATTTAAGCTGAAGCTTTACGCGGGCGGGCCGCTTACCCTACGTCAGCGCCCGTGCGTGCTACCTGAGACCTGAAAGGAGGATGCTCTAATGAACATT
This sequence comes from Pyrinomonadaceae bacterium, assembly GCA_046714695.1. Taxonomy (GTDB): domain Bacteria; phylum Acidobacteriota; class Blastocatellia; order Pyrinomonadales; family Pyrinomonadaceae; genus DASQYE01. The sequence continues at coordinate 8,315 of JBKKAL010000029.1, read as the reverse complement.
GCGAAAAGGAATGCGCCTGTCATGGTTTTGATCTGCGCGCTCGTGTATTCGGCCTGCGGGCTGTTGCCGCACGCGTGGGCTCAAGGTGCGCAACAGTTCTCAGGCTCGCTGCGTATCAAGACGGATGCTTCCGATGTGCAGGTGCTCCTGGACGGAAAGGAGGTTGGCCGCACGCCTCTGACGCTGCGCCAGGTCGGCGCAGGCAAGCATCAATTGCTTCTGGTTAAGCAGGGCTACGACGACTACACGCAGGAAGTCGAAATCTCGTCGGCAAAGCCCGCGTCCCTGTTCGTGGTAATGAAGCCGAACAACATCACTCTTCCTGAATTGCCCGTGCAGTTCAAGGTGATACATCAGCACCGGTTCGGCTCCTGCTTCGGGGCTCTGGTCGTAAGCGCTGAAGCTTTGGACTATAAGGCCGAAAATGATGAGGACAAATTTCACATCCCGATCCGCACTATTAAATCCGTCGCGCGCTCGTGGGGGCCGACCGTGGGAGTGATAGGAATAAACGCGCCGACGGATATCATGGCACTGCGTATAGAGACGCCTGGCCGCTCATACGGGTTCATGGCCTTTAAGGATACGGTTGATGATCCGATTGCGGTCGCCAGCGTCAAGACCAAGGAACTCTTTGAGGTAGTCTATAAACTCTGGTCCGCGACGCTCGCGCCTCAGGCGAAGAAACGCAAAGAGCAATAACGAACAAAGTAGAGATAGAGGCGTTTTAGGTGGGCCAGGAGCAGGGCGTAACTAGGGCTGTTGGATGTCGAACTTCTTCCTGTAGTCCTCGCCCTCGATGTGAATGGTCTTACACATCTCAAAGAGGCGAGAGCGCAAGCGCACACCGATGCGATCTTCCAAGGTCTCGTCGCGCTCGGCGCGGCGGGCATCCAGATAATTGGTCGTAAAGACCGTCAATTTCTTATCGTTGTAGCGCGTGTTGATGATCTGCATCATCGTATCTCTAACCCAATCGGTCGGCTTCGATGCTCCAAGCTCATCGAGCACCAGCACTTCGGCGTCGAACACGGGCGCGAGCACTTTCAACTCGGAAGTTTGCGAGATCGGGTTGTACGAGTTCTGAATCTCCTTGAGGAGCGTGCCGAACTCATAAAACAGACACGTGATGCCCTTCTTTTCGATCAATTCGCGAATGATCGCGACCGAGAGATGAGTCTTGCCGACGCCGACCGGCCCCATAAACAGTATGCCGCGATTGACCGCCGGATATTCCTCTGAGAGCGTGCGCGCATAGTTATAGGCGCGTCCCTGGATGGCGAAGAATTTCCCCTGCGAGACCTTGTAGTTTTGTATCGAGCATTTATCGTAACGGCGCGGGATGCGTGCCGCTTCGAGCAGTTTCGTCTGGTTCTCCTGCATGCGGCAACGGCAACGCCGCGCGCCCTTGCCCGCAACGACCTCCATGCCGGTGCCAAAGCAGAACGAGCAGACCGCCGTCTTCTCCGTGACGACCGAATGGTCATGCGCGGGAGTATTTTCTGTCGCCGAAGCGTCGGGCACGCTGAAAAGCGGATGAATTTTAGCGTTGTCGGATGACATTAAAATGTGCGCGTATGCCTGGAAGCTTGACCTACGAGAACGCGTCGGGGAAGTTAGCGTTCTTCGAGAACACCCCATGATCGCCTCCACTGGTTTACCGGAAGAGGCGCGGCGGATTATAGCACTCAAGACGAAGATTGCAAGAGCAAGTATGAATCGTCAAAAACTTTATCGCCAGGTCTTCGTATGTACAGGCTTGTTGATGATTCGACAAGCGGTGCGAGAGACGACTGAGAGCGAGTCTATGCTATAGTTAAGGTTATCTCGTAAACAGAGAGTAATAAATATTATATGGGCGAATAAATCAAGCAAAAGCGCCCGGGGAGCAATTCATAATAGATGAGTATCTGGCGTGGAGTGCTGGCGCGTCTCGGCCTCAATAACCTTGCCGCAGAACGCAGTCCGATTCGTGTTTTCCTGCTCGACGATGACAGGCGCAGGCATGAATGGTTCAAAAAACATTTCAGGGGCGATCATCTGGACATCGCCGACACGGTCGAGGCCGCTCTTGAGCTTTTGAGCGAGCGCTTTTACGATGCGATTTTTCTCGATCACGACCTCCTGCCGGAACACTATCATTCCGACGAAACGGACGACGAGCGAACGGGCTACGCCGTCGCCGTGTGGCTCGCCTCACAAACGCAGTTGCAGCGCGCCTCGACCATCATGGTACACACGCGCAACGCGGACGGAGCGATGAGAATGGTAGAGGAACTGCGCCGCGCCGGTCGCCAAGCCGAATACGTCCCCTTCCCCATGCTCGGGCAGAAGATCAAACACTACTGGCAACGCTAAAGAAGGCACAAGTAAGAAAGGTAAAAGGCAAAAGTCTGGCGGCGACGCTGCTTTACTTTTGCCCTTTTACTTTTATCTTGGTTTGGCCGGGGCACTGGGCGTTTAGTGGTACAATCGGCAATGCTTAAAATCTTCTAAAAGGAAAAGGGAAATGAAAATTAAATTCGTTCTGCCGACAGTGCTCTTTTTGGCGTTTTGCTCGATTGGGTTTGCCCAATCAAAAACAAAGAACCTATTCGCGCCTGATTTGTCCGCTGCATTAGGCACTTCTCCGTCGGGAACAGCATCGGAAAGTTACACAGGGGAATTGCAGGTCGGGAAAACCAACTCGGTAATTTTGTATGTCGGCGCAGAAAGCGGTGATTATGCGGCGTTTTGTTTTAAAAACAAATCAAAAGTCGGTCGCGCAATTTTAGCCGCGTGCAAAAACAGAGAGCAATGCCAGTTCACCGGAGAAGTTGCAGACGGCGCGTGTAAAGTTCCGGGCCTTGAAGCAGACCTTTCCGCCAGCAGCAAAATAGTGTCAATCAAATCCGTAAAAAGACTCCCCGCCAAAAGCCGTGCGACGGTGAAAACTACACCGGCTTCAACCACCGCCATCGCGCCTCATATGATTATCAAGAATTTGTATGCCGCTCAAAAAGCCGGTTCGGGGCCGTTTTTCCAGACGAAAGACCGCGTCGTCGTTGATAAATACTTTAGAAAGGATTTGGCGGACTTGATTTGGAAGGATGCAGTTGCCACTAATGGCGAAGTCGGAGCGATTGATTTCGACCCGCTTTACGGCTCGCAAGACCCGCAAATCTCGAAATTTACCATTATGGAAACCGGCTGGGGTGGCGACAGCAAATTCGGACCGCCCGATGAAGCGGTAGTGCAAGTCACTTTCAAAGATTCCGGCAAAGAACGCATGGTTTCGTACCAGTACAAACAGGGTAAAGACAAAAAATGGAAAATATATGATATTCATTACCGAAGCGACGGTGATCAAGTCAGATTAGTAGAAATTTTGACTAAAGCCACAGCCGCCTCTCAGAGGGTCAGGTAGAGAAATCACGCCTTACGTTGTTATTAAGGAAATTGTATGCGGTGCAAAAGCCGGTTCGAGTTCGTTTTTGCTGTTGGGCGAAAACATTAACACGCCCCACCTAAGAATAGGCGCTGAGGGACCCGAAAGTTGCTCGCGCCTATTCGCTTTTAAGTGTTGAGCTGATCTTTGGCTTGAGATTGTTGGTTATGCGAAAGAGCCGGCTCTATCTTTCAGGGCCGGGCTCTTAAAAATCTGCTGCACTCTTGGAGCGAGACTTTGGAGGCGGCTTAATTCCCTAACCCGATGCGGCAAAGTGACAAAATTTATGGCAATGTGTCATCGAATATGTCACCACTCAAAACCCGCTGCTCTATGCTTGCTTCTAACTTATTGAAATAATTGATGGCCAGGGACGGAATCGAACCGCCGACGCCGGCCTTTTCAGGGCCGCGCTCTACCAACTGAGCTACCTGGCCGGACTTCAGAGGAAGAGCGCGTAGTATAAGAAGAGGTCGCAGTGACTGTCAACCGCAAGTGCTGAAGGGGTAAGATTTGTCTAATTAGTCACAAATAATTGTTGACAGCTTTGACAAGAGGTGTATAATGTCGCGCGTTAGAGGATGGGCTGAACGCCAAACGTCAGCAAGTCGCAAGACAAGCCATCCAAGGCCCGAACTTCGATAGTGCCCGCCCGTGCCAGCTCGGAAGCCGAAGCAGCCCCCCTGATTCGCTCCTCCTGAGCTGGCACAGCCATTTTCGGAGGGTTTTCGAATATCAGAAACCCCGGCGAGCCAGCTCAAAGGCACACCCCTCCCATACGAGCCCAATAGATCGCCTTAATTTCTCTAAGAAAAAATTAGATCAGATGCCCGCGCGTGCCGACAGAAGGGATGATTCGCGCTCGGCATCCGCAATAACCTCTCCCTCGTTCATGGTCAAGAGCTTGCGGTCTTGCATCACGAGTTGCCCGTCAATGATGACCGTTTTCACATCGCTCGCCAGCCCGGCATAGACAATTGTTGAGACGGGGTCTGGCGAGCGCGGCGTCGTGTGTACATCCGTTAGATTTATGATCGCGATGTCGGCGCGTTTTCCCGCTTCGAGGCTGCCGATCTCATGATCCAGACCGAGAGCGCGTGCACCGTCAATGGTCGCCATACGCAGTACGCGACGCGCAGGCAAAGCATCCGCCCCGCGTGAAACTTTTTGCAGCAGGGCGGCGGTGCGCATCTCGGTGAACATATCCAGACGATTGTTGCAGGGCGCACCATCAGCGCCGAGCGAGACGGAGACGCCTTGCTCCAGCATCTCGCTGATGCGGGCAATGCCTGAGCCAAGCTTGAGATTGGATGAAGGGCAGTGAAGCACATGCGTGCCTGTGCGCCGGAGCATACCTATTTCCGCGTCATCCAGATGAACACAGTGCGCGAGGGCGACATCGGGGCCTGTGAGTCCGAGCGAATCCAGATACATGCAATTTCGCATGCCCGTCTCGCGCTCGACCATTTCGATCTCGTCCACGTTTTCAGAAGCGTGCGTATGAATCATCACTCCGCGCTCGCGCGCAAGGTGCGCGACTTCTGTCAACAATTCACGGGTGCAACTGACTGCGAAGCGCGGCGCAAAGCAACAGCGTATGCGGCCACCAGCACGGCCATGCCATTCCTTAATGAGAGCGAGCGATTCGCGTATGGACTCAGAGGTTTCTTCACGAAGCTGGCGGGGAACATCATCGCCCTTGTCCATCATGCACTTGCCGATAGTGGCGCGAAATCCAGACTCCTCGGCTGCGCGCAGAGCTTCCGCCGTGTGATTAACGGTCTCCATCGTAAGCGCGCACGTGGTTCCCCCTTTGATCATCTCTGCGATGGCGAGCCGCGCCGAAGCTCTCACAGATTGCTCCGTATGCGCCGCCTCCATCGGCCAGACACGCTTCTTTAACCAGTCAATCAATGGAAGGTCGTCGGCTGCGCCGCGAAACAGCGTCTGACAAAGATGTACGTGAGTCTGCACAAAACCCGGCACAACTGCGCAACCGCGCGCGTCTATCACAAGATCGGCTTTACCGCTTCCCTGCTCACCGACGCTTTTGATGCGACCCTGCTCGATGTAGAGGTCGCCCAAGACGACAGAGTCTTCCACGTTCATCGTGAGCAGCGTGCCGCCTGTGATTAAAATAGATTTCGCCATGTGCTTTAGTGAATAGATGTGATATTGCGGACGAATTATGCTTTGACCGAGCGCAGGCTGTAAAGAAAGAAAAAGCGTTCAGCCGCCGGTGACAATGTAGATTGCCAATCCTTACAGGCGACTGAACGCTTGATCTTTCAGGCTTCGCGCGTACCGAGAAGCTTTTATTTCTTGTCGGCTGCGGCGGCCTTACGCTCCTTCGCCGGAGCATCCACTTCAGCCGTTACAGCTTCCGCGTTAGGAACTGAGATACCGAGCGCGACCTTGACTTCCGCTTCGACGCGATGGAGAAGATCAGCGTTATCGCGCAAAGTCTGCTTGGCATTCTCGCGGCCCTGCCCCAGACGCTCGCCCCTGTAGGAGAACCAGGCGCCGCTCTTCTCGATGACCTTATGCGTCACGCCCAGGTCAACCAGATCGCCTTCGCGCGAGATGCCTTCGCCGTACATGATGTCGAACTCGCACTCGCGGAAGGGGGGCGCGACCTTGTTCTTGACGACCTTGACACGGGTACGATTGCCAACCGCGCGGTCGCCGTCTTTGATCGCGCCGATGCGGCGTATATCGAGGCGCAAAGAGGAATAAAACTTGAGCGCGCGTCCGCCCGTCGTCGTCTCAGGCGAGCCGAACATGACGCCGATCTTCTCTCGAATCTGGTTGATAAAAATAAAGCAGGTGTTCGACGAAGAGACAATCGCCGTCAATTTACGCAGCGCCTGCGACATCAAGCGCGCCTGTAGGCCCGGAAGACTATCACCCATCTCGCCGTCGAGTTCCGCGCGCGGAACTAACGCCGCGACGGAATCTATGACGATCACATCCACCCCGTTGGAGCGCACCAGGGCTTCAGCGATCTCTAAAGCTTGCTCGCCCGAATCCGGCTGCGAAATAAGCAGCCCGTCAACATCTACGCCGAGTTTGCCAGCATATTCCGCATCCATCGCGTGCTCCGCGTCAATGTAGGCGGCGATGCCCCCAGCCTTCTGTGCCTCTGCGACGATGTGCAGCGCGAGAGTGGTTTTGCCGGAACTCTCCGGCCCGTAAATCTCTATGACGCGACCGCGCGGCACACCGCCGACGCCGATAGCTGCATCGAGACTCAATGAGGTTGTCGAGATTGCGGGGATATCAGAGACCTCACGCTCGCCCAGACGCATGATTGATCCCTTGCCAAATTTCTTTTCAATGTTCAGCAGCGCCGCTTCTACCGCTTTACCGCGATCAGCGCTGGCTCTATCATCTGCCATGACAAACATCTCTTTCTTCCATTCCTTTTCTCAAGCATTAAAGTTATCCAGAGCTTTTCTGCGGCAGGGGCCGCCACAACGAAAGCGAGTATAACACAGACGCCGCGAGAATGGAACAGCGTTTCACACGTGCAACAACATTTATTTTAGCCCGAAAGGCACATCCGACAAGCGATTTTGCCGGGACGCCTGAGCCCCTTCTTTGTGCGCCGGATCGGAAGGTGAGACGACGCGCGTTTCCGAAGCGTATAACATGCAGAGGACGAACCATGCAAGCTCCTTCAGGCTCGCAAAAGCTCCGCGACCCTGCGACCCGTGCGCTTCTCGAATTGCTCCGTGAGCGACGGCACGCCGCCCGCCGCCTCATCGCGCGCCATTCGTTCGACGCGCCACATAGGAAAGAACAGATCCGTCAAACCGATAAAGGGCTCATCGCGCGCCACCGCCTGCGTCCAATCATCAAAAGCATTCAGATCAAGACCGCGCAAGAATACGCCAGCCGCGTTGATTCGGTTGAGCACGCCCCAGCACTTTTCGCGCGGGCTGTGCAAGACAACGACCACCGCCGCCCCTGATTCAATCCCTACGCGGCCTTTCCCTGACATCTTTGATTCTTCGCTCATACTTCACGCGCATCCGCTCTCAGGCTCGCCTGTACGGGCAACAACCGGCGTGAAAACTCTCCGATGCGCTCGACAAGGTTCGGATCATCCCGCAATTTTTCAATCTCCGCGACAATCGCCGAGCCCACTACCGCCCCATCAGCATAGCGCCAGACATCAGCGACCTGTTCAGCATTAGAGATACCAAAGCCGACCGCGACCGGAAGTTCGGAAACTTTGCGCACGCGCGTGACGAGTCGTTCCGCGTCGCTGCTTATATCATTTCTAGTTCCCGTCACTCCCGCGCGCGAGACGGCGTAGATAAATCCGCTTGCGCATCCTGCCACCATCTGGAGGCGCGCGTCCGTCGAGGTCGGCGCAACCAGAAAGATCATGTCCAGATCGTGCGCCCTGAGCGTAGCGTTGAACTCCTCGGCTTCTTCAGGCACAAGGTCTGTGACAAGCACACCGTCAACGCCCGCCGCGCGCGCTTCCCTGCTCAAACGTTCAAGGCCGTAACTGAGTAGCGGGTTGAAATAACTGAACAGCACGACCGGCACGTCCATCTCTTTTTGCGCACCGGCCACGGTCTGCAAAATCTCGCTAATACCGAAGCCGTGCCGCAATGCGCGCTCCGAGGCGCGTTGAATGACAGGGCCGTCGGCCATGGGATCGCTGAACGGAACGCCAAGCTCGATCAAGGCCGCGCCCGCGCGCGCCAGCTCGACAAGCAGTCTCCGTGTGGTCTCAAGATCAGGATCGCCCGCCGTGATACATGTGATAACGCCTCGAAGGCTTTCGCGTCGCAAACGCGAGAAAGCCTCCGCGATGCGGCTCATGGCGTCTCCCCTGCGAGAAGATCTGCGACCGTGTTGACATCCTTATCGC
>JBKKAL010000028.1:0-5654 GCA_046714695.1 Pyrinomonadaceae bacterium | reverse complement strand
CATGGAGGCCGAGCGCGATGATCTCTCAGCGAGGCTGGAACGCCACGAGCGGGAAGCGGCAGAATCTGCCGCGCGGCTCGCAGAACTGCAAAGCTCTATTGAAGAGATAACAAGGATTGCGCTCACGGTTGACGAGGAGCGCGAGCGAGAAGAAAGAACCGTCGCCGAAGCGACTGCCGCGTTGACCGGGGCGCGTGAAAGAGCCGACGCGCTCGCAGCGGAACTGGCAGAGCTGAACCGGCGCGTCATAGCGTCGCGCGACGCCCGCGCGTCTCTTGAGGTTCAGCGCGCAGAAGCCACGGCGCGTCTGGGTTATGTGCGTGAAGCCTGCATGACGGAGCTGAACCAGTCGCTTGAAGAACTGGCTCGCGAGCGCCCGCAGGATGAAGAGCTTGATCTGGAACAGGGACGCGCCCGCGTCGAAGAGTTGCGCGCGCGTATCGAAGGCTTCGGCGCGGTCAATATGATGGCGCTCGAAGAATTATCGGAATCAGAGGAGCGCCTGCTCTTTCTCACGGGCCAGCGCAAGGATATTACGGACGGCATCGCCTCGACAGAGGAAGCCCTGCGCGAGATCAAGCGGCGCTCGCGCGAACGTTTCCGTCATGCCTTTGAAGAGATCAATCGCAACTTCGGCGAGTTCTTCCAGGAATTATTCGGCGGCGGGCGCGGCGAGATGAGTATGATAGACGCCGACGATGTGCTGGAGTCCGGCATTGATATTATCGCCCAGCCTCCGGGTAAGCGCCTGCAAAATGTGCTGCTGCTCTCCGGCGGCGAGAAGGCGATGGCGGCGCTCGCCCTCGTTCTCGGCATCTTCCATTATCGTCCGTCGCCCTTCTGCCTGCTCGATGAGGTGGATGCCCCGCTCGACGAGGCCAACGTCGGACGCTTCACTGACAAGGTGGCGCAGATGTCCGCTAATACGCAGTTCATCGTCATCACTCACAACAAGAGAACGATGGAGATGGCGCGCGCCCTTTATGGCGTGACGATGGAAGAAGTCGGCATTTCAAAACTTGTCTCCGTTAAATTCGAGTGAGAAAGACTAAAGAATTTTCGCGCCTTCTCGTTGCCGCGCTCTTGATCCTGAGCGCGGCGATTTGCGCTGCGGCGCAAAGGAGCGCTCCGGCGGTCAAACAAAACACGCGCGAAGCGCCTGACGCTGTTCCCGTCAAGATCAACGAATCAACGGACGACGCGCGTTACTCTTACGAGTTTGAGCAGCCGAATTTCTACGTCAGCCATATCATCATCGAACACGACGGGCAGGGGCACGGGACGGTCTCCTTCGAGCGCAAGGGCCTCGACGAGCCGATTGCCGAGCCGCTTGCGCTCTCCACGGCAGCGATCACACGCATACGTGCTTTATGGGATGCGCTCAGGTTCTTAGACTCTGCTGCCAATTATCAATCGGAAAAACAGTTTCCGCACCTGGGCACGATGCGCCTTAATATGACGCGCGGCGAGCGCAAGCGCACGGCCGTGTTTAACTGGACGAACGACCCGAACGCAGAAGCGCTTGTCAAGGAGTACAGGCGAGCCGCCGATCAGGCGATCTTTATTTTCGACATCAACCTGGCACGCGAGAATCAACCGCTCAACGCGCCCAAATTGATGGATCAGCTTGAATCACTGCTACGGCTCAACGGCCTCTCAGACCCAAAGCAACTCATCCCGCTTTTGCGCGAGCTTTATACGGATGAACGTATCCCTCTTATCGCGCGTAATCATGCCGAGCGCATCATAAAGAAGATAGAAAAATAGCCTGTGTCGTTTGATTACCATTAAATATCCTTTCGTAGCGAACGGGTCATCACGACACGATTCTGTTTTCGCAAAACCTTTCATCTTTCCGCCTCACCTCTCTCAGGAAATAATCGCCCCTTCTTGCGCAAAACTTTTTCCTGCGCGCCGTCCACAGTGATATGAGCGGGGATACTTGCAATCCTTCTCAACCCGTTCAATCGAGAATATCGAAATGGATTTTGGCGCTCGCCGTAACTGAGCGGATGATGTTCGGCGTGGTCCATTAGTACTATTTACCGTTCTCGAAGAAGCTTTTCCTACGGCGAGGTTTTTCCCTGCCCGTGAGAAATGATCTTTGTCAATCGAAAGTGGTTATGCGAAATCGCGCAGTTTAATCTATAATCGCGCACGTTAATATGACGACTGTGCCACTCGCAAAACTTGAGATCGCCCTCGGCGATTGCGCCCCTGATATCGCTGCTCTCCACATGCGTTGCCGCGAGGCCGCGCCCAATTACAATGTCTCGCTTGAGGATTTCAGCGCCGCCCTGCGTCAGGCCGTGGATAAATACTTGGTCAATCAAGTAAATGGCGACGCTCCCTCTGTAGATCGCGTGCGCGAATTTCTCGGCGAGCTTCAGGCGCAGGACCTACATCTGGCGCTCGCCTGTGCGCAGGGCAACGAGCATGCCTGGTGGGAGTTCGATCACAGCTATCGCCCCTTCATCGAGCGCATCGCGCGACACCTTGCGAGCGTAGAGGTACACGCTGAGGAAGTTATTGACTCTGTTTACGTAGAGCTATTCGGTACGCGCGTCGTTGAAGGTATTCGTCAATCCAAGTTTGCGACCTACACGGGGCGCGGCACATTACGCGGCTGGCTGCGCACGGTCGTCTGGCACGCCGTCATTGACCTGCACCGTGCGCGGCGCGACGAGATTTCCGTTGATGATTGGTCGGAGAGCGGAGGCGAGACGCAGGATCGTCCCGGCTGGCGGGCAGAAGCGCGCGGAGGCGAAGGGGCGATGGTTGATAGAATCGCGCGCGAACGCTACCAGGCGGCTACTCTGGCGGCGCTCGATACTGGTATGGCCGCGCTTGACGATCACGAGAAGCTGCTGCTGCTTTACTATCACGTCGAAGGCTTGAAGCTGCGTGAGATTGCGCGTCTCGTCGAAGAGCCGGCCTCGCCTTTGAGACGCTGGTTTCAGCGCCAGTCGAAGAGGCGCTCAAACGCACCCGACAGCCGCGTTCACGAATCAACCGTGATGCGCTGGCTGGAAAAAGTTTACAGTAAAGTATTAGACCGCTTTCGTACCGAGTTGGAGAATAAAGGGGGACTCAGCCCCGAAGAGATTGATCTGTGTATCGGATTGGCGACCGAAGACCTCGCGCCCGAAGATATTCGCCGTCACTTGAAGACCGAAGGAAGCGAAAACTTGAGCAAAGGTCAGACTGAAGAGCCGTCCATCTAAAGGAGGCGTCGAGGAGAACGGGTGCCGCGACCAAAGAGCAACAGAGAAATAGAGGCCATGCGTCGTATGATCGAGCAGCATTTACAGACACGCGCGCTGGCGACTCCGCCCATGCTGATGGAGATGCATTTGGACGAAGACGCGCTCAACGCCTTCGTCGAGGGACGCCTCAGCGAGCCTGAGTCAGCGCCGATCATCAAGCATCTGATCGCTTGCGGTTATTGTCGCCAGGCGACATCCCAACTCGTGCGCCTCGAAACAGAAACCGGTATCGCCGCCGCCGCATTCCCGACACCCGTAGTCTCGCCGCCCCAAGAAGAGCCCGGACGCATCCGTCGTTTGCTCGAAGACCTGGCCTCGCGCGTGTTGCCTTCATCCGAAGAAGAGACGGTCTTCGCCTATCATGCGCCGGCTGAGGATTTCAAGCCGCGAGACGAAGCCGGGGCAAACAAGGTATCATCAGGCGAAGATGAAACGGCCGGGAAACAAAACGATTCCGATCCCTCGACAAAATAACCTCTCTTCTTACGGCCCTCCCGCACTGCCGGAAACAGTCGTTCCCTGTATAATCTTTAGCGCTTAAGACATTCGTCTTTATTCATGCCGACCGGCATGCCACGGAATTCGTCTGTAAGGAGAGGCTGAAATGGCAACGTACACACCGCCGCCCTATTTCCCACAAGGCTCATTGGCGGGCAAAGATGAGGGGCGCTACAGAAAGTTTAAGCTCGTAGTCTTCGCCATCCTGGGCCTGCTCTTGCTCCTGCTCGCCGGTATCGGAGTGGGAGCGTGGTATCTGCTGAGATCGCTATAAAAGCGCGGTCGCGAGCGATACGCAGAATCAGGGGAACAGCAGCGCAATAACAGCTTTAATGGCGTTGGTCCAGATAGCCACATTTTTTTATCTGACAAGTACAATGCCGCATCCCACATCCCACAACTCCAACCACTTCGATCCCTGCCCATAATATTTTCATCATAACCCAGCTTTGCACACGCCTCGACAGAGAGCCCTATAGCGCTGTAATTGAATCAGGACGTAACTCTGTCTCGCACATTCCTGTGTAAAAGACCGCTCAGAGATGCTGTCAGGGGAACTAAATCCTCTTTTTCAAATTTTCATAATTCTTTCAGAACTAATTCAGCGAACTCTAAAGACGCTCTGCTGCCCCGCCGAGTAAGCTGCCGTCTGTGAGCAACACTGCAATCTTAAAGCGACGACTTAATCTGGTTTCGCAAGCCTTGAGGAGCCATAGAGAGGCAGAGAACGTGTCAATGTTTGATGTCTTACGCCCTAAACCTGTCAACCCTCAGCCCAAAGGAGATACCACAATGAGTAAGGTCGATTTTATCATTAGTTCTACAGTCAAGAGCATGGTCCGTGCCTCGATTCTGGCGCTCGCCCTGCTGAGTTTCGTCACACCGTCCTCGACCGCTGCGCAAACTGGCGGGTCGGTGGCTGACGGTAGCATCAGATATTCAATAAACCTGTTGCGTGAGAAGGCTTCAACAGCTAAGTTTGAGCAACGGAGCCATCAATTATGTCCCTCTATCGCAAACTCAGCCGCAAGCCCAAACAATTTCTCGCTGTGACGGGCATGAACTTTCATCAGTTCCAAACACTCTTGCCGCAATTTGTGAAAGCCTATGACAAGTTCGAGCGACGGCGCAAACGCAAAGTCATTGGCAGTGGAAAGAAGCGACAGCGCCACATTGGTGGCGGCGCACAGTTCGCTAATGATGTGCCTGACCGTTTATTGATGTTACTTCTCTACTACCGACTCTATTTGACGCAGGAGTTCATGACCCTCTTGTTCAAAGCGGAAGATAAAAGCCTCATCTGCCGCTCAATCCAATTGATGCGCCCCGTCTTCGAGTCGGTCTTGCCTGTGCCGGAGCAGGCACGTCAACGGATCCTCTTACTGGCTGACAAAGAACAGCAGCGCCGGAAGAAGCGCATCGGCACAGTGGAGGAGTTTCAGAAAGCTTATCCCGAACTGACTTTCATCATTGATGGGGTCGAACAGGAAAAGCGCAAGCCAAAGAATAAAGAGAAACGCAAAAGCGATTACTCGAAAAAGAAGTCACGCCACACCCGCAAGCAAATAGTGATGAGCGCTCCATCGGGCATCATCGTCTCCCAAAGCAAATCTGTTGGCGGGCGCAGCCATGACTTCAAAGTCTTCAAAGAAGACCAGAGTATTCAAGCAGTCTGCCAAGCGTTTGGTCAGCATCGCGTCTCTTTATATGCCGACAGCGGCTTTCAAGGCATTGAAGACTTGACCTTACCTTGCGGTGCGCGCGGAAACGACAGCCAAAGCCAATGTCATCAGCTCGATGCTCAACGGCAATCTCAATGGCGTCAACAATGTGTCGGGGACGGTGAATCTGGCGGATGTGACGATCATGAACAACGGCAATGGCGTGACG
>JBKKAL010000027.1:0-5925 GCA_046714695.1 Pyrinomonadaceae bacterium | reverse complement strand
GTGTGGTGGCTTTTCAAATAAAAAATCCCGTCGCGCGCGATGTGCGCCTTCTAGTGGAAGGCGACAGGCTGGCGACGGGACTTCTGGCAATGATGGAAGGAGGCCCGCGTGCGGCCTGAACACCTTTACGCGAGGCGCTCAAAAAGGCTGCAAAAGCATCAACGGGCAGGTCTCCTGACTCGGAGAAAAGAGTTTACAAAAGCTTCCTGGCAAACGCTCTTATGCGTGTGCTGCCTCTTCTCCTTACAGTGGCGCGACCGCGCGGGATTTGCACCCGCTTCCCTATTCTCCCCGCTTTTAATGGTGGGGCACCCGGACACTTCTCAATAAAAAGAGCAAGAAAAATTCAGACCCATTATGATCAGAGCAGCGGACCTTATCACGCGTGACGCAGAAAAGTCAAAAGGAAGTGGAAGCGCCATGCCCCGTTCCTTCCCCTCCCTTTTGACTTTTACCTTTTTCCTTCTAAGATGCCTCCATTCTTTATTCCTGAGGAGCATTTTATTTCATGATCAAGACCGTTGAGTGGACAGATGAGGGCGTACGCATGATAGACCAGCGCATCCTCCCCACAGAAGAGAAGTACCTCATGCTTCGCTCGTACGAAGAGGTGGCCGAAGCGATCAAGAAGATGGTCGTGCGCGGCGCGCCGGCCATCGGCGTCTCGGCTGCGATGGGCCTCGCGCTCGGAGCCAAACAGTCTGTCGGCACTTCGGTCGCCGATCTCGAATATGATTTCGACTACATGTGCGAAGTGATGAGCAAGACGCGCCCGACCGCCGTCAATCTCTTCTGGGCCATCGAGCGCATGCGCGCCACTTTCAATCGAGCCCGGACGCAGAGCGACGATGTCGAAGAAATCAAGCAGCTACTCGTGGCCGAAGCGCAGGACGTTTATAAAGAAGACCTCGCATCCAACCGCTCAATGGGCCGGTTCGGCGGCGAACTGCTCGCAGACGGCGCGACCGTCCTGACGCATTGCAACGCGGGCGCGCTCGCCACTGCCGGGGATTATGGTACAGCGCTCGGCGTGATTCGGGGCGCACGAGACGCGGGCAAACGCATCGCCGTCATCGCGGACGAGACACGCCCCTTTCTACAGGGCTCGCGCCTGACCGCATGGGAGCTTCACAAGGATGAGATTCCCGTGACACTGATCACGGACAACATGGCCGGGCATGTCATGAAACAGGGCCAGGTGGATGCCGTCGTGGTCGGCGCAGACCGCATCGCTGCCAACGGTGATACGGTCAACAAGATTGGCACCTACATGGTCGCGGTTCTGGCTCGCCAACACGAGATTCCCTTTTATGTTGCTGCGCCCATTTCGACTATTGATCTCAAGTCGGCGACAGGCGAAACCATTCCGATTGAGGAGCGTGACACCAGAGAAGTCACGCATATACGCGAACAAAGACTTGCCCCCGAAGGCATAGAGGTGCAAAATCCAGCCTTTGATGTCACGCCTAATGAGATGATCACAGCCATTATCACGGACAAAGGCGTCGCCCGGCAGCCCTACACGGAGAGTTTGCGGCGAATGGTTGAGGGCTAAAAGGTTATTTTGGCGGCCAAAGTTAATGTCCAAAATGCTCAGGCCGATTGATTTTTTCTGGAAATCAGGAAAGATTCGTCCTTTTCTGAAAACAAAGCTGGATTTTTTAGTTGTTTGGGTGTATTTTACGCCGAACTAAATCTTGAAACGCCCGACACCGGCACGAGACGACATTTGCCCCGTCCTGCTCTTTCGCCGGTCTTTCTGGAAGCCGTGCATGTCAAAGTACATGGAGGAAGTAATGAAATCGCTCGCTTTAACCACAATCAAGTCTCTCGCATTAAGTATCGCCTTTATAGCTGTCTTTGCGCTTAGCCAGGGGTCAGCGCAGGCGATCCCTGTAACCTTCTCAACCTCCGGCTCATTCAACGGAGGACCCAGCACCATTGCATTCGGTGGCGGCGCCAACACGCTGACCGTCACGTTCACGGGTGTTAACAGCACGGTGAACGCCAATCCCACCACTTTCGCCAGTTTTGGCGAATTCCAGACAACTGTGACGGGGACTGGTGCGACTATTACGCCCGGCACGACTTTCACGCTGAATATCACTCAGAGTGCGCCAACGGCAGGTGCCGGCTTTCTGTCGGGAACCCTGACCGGAACCGTCCAGCAAAACGCAAGTACTGGACTTGTGACGTTCACGGTCACCTCGACGACGATAAATGGTATAACTTACAGTGTTACCAACAATCCATTGCCGCTCGTCCCGCCATCCACCAATAATGGTGTGACATCAGTTCAAGGTCAGATCAATGCGCCGGTTCCCGAACCGGCGACGCTACTGTTGCTCGGAACAGGCTTGACAGGCCTGGCCGGGATGGCACGACGGCGTATGAAACGCGCTCGCTCAACGGAAAATGACTCCTGAGTCATCCCGCTAAAGCCGCGCTCTTAACCTGATTCAAAAAAAGCACCGGAGCTATCTTCTCGTTTGAAGCATAGCTCCGGTGCTTTTTTATCTGCTCAGAGGGCCGGTCGAACTTTCCGGTTACGAGGAAGTGTCCGGCCCGTGCTGCCTGGCGAAGCGGCTCTGCTTCCACCAATCAATGGTCAACCGCAATCCTTCTTTGAGGCCGACGCGGGGCTCATAGCCGAGCAGCTCGCGTGCGAGCGAAATGTCTGCGAGGCTATGACGCACGTCGCCCACGCGCGCTTCCCTGTAATCGGGCTCGACTTCCGTTCGTCCCGTCACACTCTTCAAAACGTTCAACAGCTCGTTGAGCGTAATTCTCTGCCCGTTTGCAACATTGATGATCTGTCCGACGGCTTTTGTTGATTCGGCGGCGCGCAGATTGGCTTCGACGACGTTCTCTACAAAGGTAAAATCACGCGAGTGTTCCCCATCGCCGTAGATGACGGGTTGCTCCCCGCTCATCAGGGCGCCGATAAAGCGGGAGATGACACCCGAATACTGCGAGCTTGGGTCTTGTCGCGGCCCGAACACGTTAAAGTATCGCAAAGAGACTGTCTCCAACCGGTAGGCGCGGGTGAAAACCTGACAATAATACTCGCCGACCAGTTTTGCCGCAGCATATGGCGAAAGCGGATCGGGGCGCATCTCTTCCCTTTTGGGCAGCTCCGGTTGATCTCCATAGGCGGAGCTTGATGCCGCGTAAATAAAGCGCCGCACTCCGAGGTCGCGCGCGGCAAGGAGAAGCGAGAAGGTTGCGTCCGTGCAGGCATTATGCGTCTCACGCGGATTTTCTATCGAACGAGGCACCGAAGGAATCGCTGCCTCATGAAACACCAACTCGACATCTTCGAGCGCGCGCCTGGTGGCTGCCTCATCCGTCAGGCTGGCTTCCACAAAATCCACATCGCCGCCAATCTCGTCCAGATTCTCGCGGTGACCGGTTGAGAGATTGTCCAGGATACGGACACGTGCGCCCCTGGCCGCCAGCGTTGCCGCTATGTGCGAACCGATGAAGCCTGCGCCCCCCGTGACTAGAACGATTCCTGAAAGACTCATAAGCGTAGATGTCAGATGTTGGATGTCAGATGTGAGTCAAGAATCAATTACCGACATCTATGATCTGCCTTTTTATCTTCCAACTCCAACGTAATCGAAGCCCAGCCCGCGCATCGCTTCGGGTTCATAGATGTTGCGCAGGTCAGCGATTTTCGGGCTCCGCATCAAGCCACGAATGCGCTCCATGTCGAGCGCGCGAAATTGATTCCACTCGGTGATAAAGACAAGGGCGTCGGCTCCCGTCACTGCCATATATTCATCTTCCGCATAAGAAATGTCCGGCAGAATTTTCATCGCCTCTGATATCGCAACAGGGTCGTAGGCGCGAACTATCGCGCCGTTTTCGACGAGATTGCGAATAATATCTATGGATGGAGCCTCGCGCATGTCGTCCGTTTCCGGTTTGAATGAAAGGCCGAGGACGGTGATGATCTTCCCCTTCAGGTCGCCCACGAGGTTTTTGATTTTCGGCAACATGACGTCGCGCTGTCGCTCGTTGACTTCGATGACGGCATCCACGATCAGCGAGTCGCAGCCGAACTCGCGCGCAATCGAAGAGAGCGCGCGAGTATCTTTTGGAAAGCAGGAGCCGCCAAAGCCCGGCCCCGGATGCAGGAATTTCCGCCCGATGCGACCGTCCATGCCGATGGCGCGCGCCACATCATGCACATCGCAGCCAAGCCGGTCGCAGAGATTGGCGATCTCATTGATGAAGGAAATCTTTGTCGCCAGAAATGCATTGGCTGCGTACTTCGTCAGCTCTGCGGCTTCAATCGAGGTGATAACGAAAGGCGTCTCGATGAGGAATAGGGGACGATAGAGATCGCGCATGATGGCGATGGCCTCTTCATCCCGGCTGCCGATGACGACCCGGTCGGGCCGCATAAAATCATCTATCGCCGCACCCTCGCGCAGGAATTCAGGATTAGAAACGATGCCGAAATTAATTTGCTTCTTCTGATTCTCGCGGATCAGGCAGCGCAGGCTCTCGCCCGTGCCGACGGGTACAGTGGATTTGGTGACGACGACTTTGTAGCCATTCATATATTCGGCCACGGAGCGCGCCACTGAGTGTATATGTTTGAGATCGGCGGAGCCATCCTCTTTCGGAGGAGTGCCAACGGCGAGAAAGATCACGAGCGTCTGTTCGACTGCCGATTTGATGTCGGTCGTAAACCGCAGTCGCCCCGCTTGCAGGTTTTTTGTGACCAGATGGTCTAAGCCCGGCTCATAGATCGGTATCTGCCCCTTTGAGAGACGCCCGATCTTTTCGGCATCAACATCAACGCATGTCACATCTACGCCGAACTCGGCGAAGCATGCGCCGGTGACAAGACCTACGTAACCGGAGCCTATAACTGCAATATCCATTACGGGTCAGAACCCCCTGAAGGGATGCCGAAGACACAGCAAAACCTTGCGGGCCATACGCGGTAATTATCGCATGACCCGCAAGGTTATAGTCATTTGCCGTATCGGCCTGGGGGTTGACACGGCGTGAATCGCTGACGCTTTGGCAGTTACTTGGTCGGGCTGGCAACTACAACTGTACCGCCAAAGTTGATGTCATTGTCGTTACCGGCAAGAATTGCCGCGGCAATGGCACCACCGGCAGCCAGCAAAAGGGCAGCCAACGCACCACCACTGATCGAGCTAAAGCCACGGACGTTGGCGATGCGCGTGCAGCGCGTGCCCGGTGCCGCAACACCCGCAGTGGCATCCTGTCCGGCGGCGACTTGCGTCACCTTGCCGCCCGCGCGCAGTTCAACGATACCTGCTTGCGTGGCAACAATTGTATTACCGCACTCCGTATCAATGGTAAAGGCTGCGGCCTGCGTGCCGTCAGCGATAACATTTCCGTCTTTGGTCGTGATGTTCACCATGACACCGGCGGGCGTGGAAATGCGAGCGCGTCCTGATTCGAGCATTCCAGAGATGCTCGTCTCATTAAAGCTGACCTTCATGCTTGAACTCGGCAAGAGTTCGACGCGACCGAGTTTGCCGAGGCTGACGACGGCGCTGGAATTCTGCGCCGTGGCGACGGTGCTATCGGAAAACACTGTCGCACCTGAAATTGCACTTTGGCCGTTGACGGTGACTTGCCCTGATACTGACAGTTCCCCAGACGGCCCAGTCTGTCCGGGCGTTGCCAGCACAACCATCGAGTAAACACTCAAGATGGCGATTGCCAGGCAGCACGCTAAGGACTTGCGGCTCAAACTTCTGCTGATCATTAATCTTCCTCCCGTAAAGTGAAAAAAAATTTTAAAGCGCGCCGCAAGCCTCACCAGGCTCGCGGAAGACGGTCTTTCGTTTCACGCACGCGACCCGTCTCGACTCTTCCTAAGATCACCCGCGCGGAACATCCCTATTAAAAAAGCAGGCATGATGAGCCACC
>JBKKAL010000026.1:0-34052 GCA_046714695.1 Pyrinomonadaceae bacterium | reverse complement strand
CCCGCCGTTGCTCTGACCGTCAATTATTTAACCACAGACTCTGCAAACTACCTTCAGGACTGCAACGTCATCAATTCGCAGGCCACCTCTCGCTGCGACTACGTGGCCGTCGTCGGCACTCTCCACTTTGCCGCAGGCGAAACATCCAAGACCATCTCCATCCCCATCGTTGATGATACCTATGCGGAAGGCTCGGAGTCTTTCTTTATCTCCTTATCTAACCCTGTGGGGGGAGGCTCAACCCTTGGCGCTATCCGTTCCGCCACCATCACTGTCAGCGATAACGGCAACGATGGTGCAGGCCAGGCCAATCCGATAGACAACGCCACTTTCTTCGTCCGCGAGCATTACATTGACTTTCTCTCTCGCGAGCCTGATCCGGCCTCCGCAGGCTGGCTCACCCAACTCAGTGGATGTGGAGCAGGAGATCAATCCTGCCGCTTATCTGTCTCGCAGGGTATCTACGGCTCACCGGAGTTCAAAGACCGTGGCTACTTTATCTACAAGTTCTTCTCGGTTGGATTGGGAAGAAAGCCCTCGTATGACGAGTTCAATGTGGACAGAGCGAGGGTCAGTGGATTCCAGACGGATGCGGAGTTGGAGCAAAGTAAGAAAGACTTCATCGCAGATTTTATGGCGAGAGCGGAGTTCGCTAATGCTTACAATGGACTCTCGAACGATGCCTATGTACAGAAGCTGTTCACGACAGCCGGAGTGACACAAATCACAGTAGGAGGAGTGGTGCGAACACTCTCGACGGAGCAGCAATTGCTGGCCGCAAACACAATCAGCAGAGCACAGGTTTTGCGAGACATCGCAGAGAGCCCAGAGGTGAGCGCACAGTTCCTGACAGAGTCAACCGTAGTGATGCACTACTTCGGGTATCTCAGACGAGACCCGGATGCGGCATACCAGACGTGGATCACGATACTGACGACGACGGGAGATTCGAGGAATGTGACGAACGGGTTTATCAACTCTACAGAGTATCGTGCTCGATTCGGTCAGTAAGAGAACAATTCAGTAGACCAAAACTCTGATGAGCGGCGGGTTCAACGTGGCCTGCCGCTTGTTTTGCATCCGATCTCACTTGCATTCAATCTCAAAAGAGTAACCCCTCATCATAACTTCCGCACAAAACATTTGCCCGGAAGCTGTCGCACCAGCTCGCGCATCTCCAGGCCGAGCAGAGCGCCCGACAACTCCGGCACGGAAAGATTTGCGGCTTCGGCGAGCGCGTCGAAATGCGTGGGCTCGTCCGTCGAGAGCAGCTTAAAGATTGTGTGTTCGGTCGCGGTCAAATCTTGCGGCACAAGCGACAACTGCTCGATCATGCTTTGCTCTTTCTTCTGTTTCTTCGACACGGGCGGCAATAACTGCGCGGCCAATTCGGGCGGCAGCTCCGCGGCTATGTCCTGCCATTGCTGAACCAGTTTTGCGCCCGCTCCCTTGATCAGATAGTTTGTGCCGAAGGAATTTCGCGACGTAATATTTCCCGGAACAGCCCAGACCTCCCGATTCTGCTCCATCGCCATCCGCGCTGTGATTAACGAGCCGGAATTCTCCGCCGCTTCGATGATCAGAACCCCCAGGCTCAAACCGCTGATGACGCGATTGCGATACGGAAAGTTCTGCGGCGCGGGCGGTGTCCCCAGAGGAAACTCGGAGACAATCGCGCCGCCGCGTTCGAGAATCTCTTCGGCCAGCTTTCGATGATCACGCGGATAGATTTGATCTACGCCTGTGCCCATCACTGCGACCGTGCGGCCATGTGCTTCGAGCGCGCCCCTGTGCGCCGCAGCATCAATGCCGCGCGCTAATCCTGAAATGATCGTCACGCCGCGCACGGCCAGATCGCGCGCCAGCATCATGGCCGTATTCTGCCCGTAGGTCGAACAACGGCGCGAGCCGACGACCGCCACCCCCGGCGCATCCAGACACTCTTCCCATGCGCCCTTCACATACAGCGTGATCGGCGGATCAAAGATTTCGCGCAGCAGCGACGGATAAGTGCCGTCATCAAGGAGCAGAATATCCGCGCCGAGGGCACGCACCTGCTCTATCTCTGCCGCCGCCTTTTCAAGCAGGTCGCGCGCCATGATGCTCTCGACCGTCTCCGCACGCAGCCTCACGCCCTCAAGCTCCGCGCGCGAAGCATGAAAAACTGCCTCCGCAGAGCCGAACCGTTCGAGCAAAGTGGCGGCGACCCTTGGGCCAATGCCCGGAGTCATATTCAGTGCAATCCATTCTTTCATAAGAGCCGTGAGGATAAAGAGTAGAAATGAGAAGATAAGAATAAAGGATGAAAGAAGGGTGATTCAAGTTAAATCATCACACCTTCATCCCTCATCCCTTGCTTTTGGCGGAGGCGTGTAGGAATCGAACCTACCTGAGCCTGCTCTCACAGGCTCACAAACGGTTTTGAAGACCGCGCCGCTCACCAGAACAGATGCGCCTCCGCAGTGCGAGAAAAGCTACGCGCCGCCGGGTCAAACTGTCAAGAGGCGCGCGCCCGGAATTGCTGTTCAAATGTCTTCGCGCCCGCTATTAATTGAGGCTTTTCAAATGAGATTGTTGACGGATGAGTCCCGGCACATTACCATCCACCTATCGAGACACAGTTGGTTTCAACATAAAGAGGTGAATTGACAATGGCGGAAGCGGAAGCAAAGATGCAGGACTCGCCGGACGAGAGCGGGGCGAGGCTCGTACAGTATTGCGTGACGGATGGCGTGGCTCTGTTGACCTTAAATGATCCTCCGGCCAATACCTATACCTACGAGATGATGCAGGAGCTTGATCGCGCGATCCTCGCCGCGCGCATGGACGAGAGCGCGCACGTGATCGTCATCACGGGCGGCGGCGAAAAGTTTTTTTCGGCGGGCGCGAA
Source organism: Pyrinomonadaceae bacterium (assembly GCA_046714695.1). Classification (GTDB taxonomy): domain Bacteria; phylum Acidobacteriota; class Blastocatellia; order Pyrinomonadales; family Pyrinomonadaceae; genus DASQYE01. Next base: position 31,162 of record JBKKAL010000026.1, on the reverse strand, counting down.
TATCAAGATGCTCTCGGAGATGACGCCCAACTTCAAATACTTCTTCTGCCTTCACGCCAACGAAACGCTCTCGCGCCTTGAACAGACGCCGAAGCTCGTGATCGCTGCTTTGAACGGCCACACGGTCGGCGGCGGTCTTGAGGTCGCGATGGCCGCAGACCTTCGCGTTGCGCGCCGTGGAGCGGGCAAGATGGGCCTGCCCGAAATTACTCTGGGCGTTCTTCCCGGCACGGGCGGCACGCAACGCCTCGTGCGTATCGTCGGCAAATCCCGCGCCATCGAATTGATGACCACAGGCGAGTTGTTCGACTTCGAGCGGGGCTCTGAGCTGGGCTTGATAAATCATATCTACGATGCCGACACGGGCGAGCGATTTATGGAGCAGGTGATGGAGTATGCGCGCCAGTTTACGCTGCCGGGCAAGGCCGCGCGCGCCGTCGGCCGTATCAAGCGCAGCGTTCAGTCAGGCGCAGAGATACCGTTCGAGTACGCACTGGCGCTTGAGCGAGAGCTTCAACAGCAGCTCTTTCAATCCGAAGATGCCAGAGAAGGACTAGACGCCTACATGGAGAAGCGCAAGCCGCAATTCAAAGGGAGATGAGTTTTCAGTAATCAGTCATCAGTTTTCAGTTAAAACAAAAAGCTGACGACTAATTACTGATTACTGATTACTGATTACTGATGTACGAAAACATAAAAGTCGGCACCGAAGCGGGCATCAGCACCATCACGCTCGACCGTCCTGAAAAGCTGAATGCTTTTGCCGGGCATATGAGGCGTGATCTGGCGGAAGCTCTGGAGCGTGCGGCCAGCGCGTCGGACGTGCGCGTCGTCGTCATCACTGGCGCGGGGCGCGGTTTCTGCGCTGGCGCTGACGTAGCCTATATGGCCGAGTTGATGGAGCGGCAGGATGTGGATGAGTTCACGCGGCTTCTGGGCGCGGGTCGTCGCGTGCTGACCACGATCAGGGAAATGACCAAGCCCGTCATCGCTTCCATCAATGGCCCTGCCTTTGGCGCAGGCTTTAATCTGGCGCTCTGCTGCGATCTGCGTATCGCAGCAGCCTCGGCTTCGTTCAGCCAGTCTTTCGTCAAAGTCGGTCTGCACCCGGACTGGGGCGGAACATATTTTCTACCGCGCGTCGTGCCGACCAATCTAGCCTGCGAGATGTTTTTTCTGGGCGATACGATCAACGCTGAGCGCGCTTTGCAGCTCAACCTCGTCAACGCGGTCGTGCCGGGCAATGTGCTTGCGGCAGAGACCTACAAACTGGCGGCGCGGCTGCGCGATGCGCCTTACAGATCAATCGCGGCGGCCAAGCACGCTGTCTATATGAGCGAAGAGTCGAGCCTTGAGCGCATGCTGCAATACGAGACCGAAGCTCAGCTTCAATGTTTCCAATCCGAGGAGGCGCGGCAGCGCGTGCGCGCTTTCCTGGAGCGGCGTGAGCCCAGACTGGTCAATCAGTGAGCCGTAAATTTTAGTCACAGGTCTCGAAGGTCTACGGACTTTTCTACACGAAGCCTTCCGCCTTCTCTCGAAACCTGTGGACGTGGGACTTACCCATTTGAGACTCAAAGACAGGATTGCACTTATCACGGGCGGTGGGCGCGGCATCGGACGCGCCATTGCCCTCGCGTTTGCGCGCGAGGGAGCGAGCGGCGTTGCGCTTCTCGCACGCACGGAGACGGAGATTGCGCGCGTCGCCGCTGAAATCGAAAAAGAATGCCCGGTGAAAGCGATCTCTTTCGCATGCGACGTCTCAGACAGGGAGAGCATCGAGCGTGCCTTTACAGGCGTCGTTGAGAAGTTCGGTCGCGGCGTTGATATTCTCGTCAACAACGCGGGCATCGCAGAGAGCGCGCCGCTCGTAAAGACCGACGACGAGATGTGGCAGCGACATCTGGGCATAAATCTGACGGGAACGTTTTACTGCACGCGCGCCGCTCTACCCGCGATGCTCGCTCGCGGTTGGGGTCGCATCATCAACGTCGCTTCAATTGCGGGCAAGACGGGCGCGCCTTATATCTCCGCTTACGCAGCATCGAAGCATGGCGTGCTCGGCCTGACGCGCTCCTGCGCGCTCGAAGTGGCGACTAAAGGCATTACGGTCAACGCCATCTGTCCCGGCTACGTCGAAACTGATATGACCCGGAACGCGGTCGAGAACATCAAGGCCAAAACGGGTAAAACCAACGAAGAAGCGCGCGCAATTATTGAGGGACTAAGCCCGCAGAATCGCATGGTCACGCCCGAAGAGGTCGCAGCCCTTGCCCTGCTTCTTGCTTCCGACGATGGGCGCGGCATCAACGGGCAGGCAATCAACGTGGACGGCGGCAGCGTCCTTTTTTAAATGGTATTGCGTTTTATCAATCCGAAAACTCTCGGCCCGCCGCGCGGCTACTCCAACGGAGTGATCGCCCCGCCGGGCGCAAAGCTGCTTTTTATCGCCGGTCAGATCGCCTGGGATGAGCAGCAGCAAATAGTTGGCCCGGACTTTGCAGACCAGTTCGAGCGCGCTCTCTTTAATGTTCTCGCGGTCGTCAAAGAGGCTGGCGGAAAGCCTGATCATCTCGCGCGACTCTTGATCTACGTCACGGACAAAAAGGAATATCTCGCGTCACAAAGAGAGGTCGGCAGGCGCTGGCGCACGCTTATGGGCCGCCATTTTCCTACAATGGCGCTCGTCGAGGTTAAGGGACTGCTTGAAAACGAGGCGAAGGTAGAGATTGAGGGCATCGCAGTGATTGCGCCTTAATTTACTCCTGCCCCGGCCGCTCTTTTTACGCGCCTAACTGTCTTTGAACCTGAGAGCACCGCCATGTGGCCGTCACACAAGCTACCGACCACCTTACTGATCCTGCTGTTGTTGCTCTGGATGGCTTTAGCCTGTTCGTATTTGCCTCGACTCTCCAAGCCACAAGACAAGGGAGGCTTTTATCTGATCTTCGCGGTCGAGGCTGACGAGGCAAAGCTGCCTCAAAGCATTGAACAAACGATGGCGGTGATTCAGAAGCGTTGCGATCAGTTGGGCATCTACTGCAAGCTGCAATCACAAAGCGGCGACAAGGCAAACAGGATCGAGCTACGTATTTCTAGCTCGATGGAGACGGCACGCATCAAAAGTATTCTACTGGCTGAGGGCATGGAACTGCGCGCAGTCGTCTCCCCGTCCTCGCCTGCTCCTATACAGCGTTACTCCACGAAAGCGGAAGCCGTTGCCGCTGCCGGTGCGAACGCGGAGGTGCTACCGTATCTGGAAGAAATGGAAGGGACAGGAGTCAACACCGAGAGCTTTGTCATTGTCGAGCGCACGCCGATAGTCACAGGACAGGATGTAAGCCGCGCCAAAGCAGTCGCACAGCAGACAGGGGAAGCAGATGATTATCAAATAGTCTTCAGCCTTAATCCGGCGGGTGCACAGCGATTCGGGACATGGACAGCCGAGAACATCAATCGCTATCTCGCCATTGTTCTGAACAAACAGGTACGATCAGCGCCGTATATAAGAAGTCAGATTACAGACAGTGGAGAGATCACAGGCCGCTTTACTAAACAACAGGCCGAGGATATTGCTTTAGTGTTAATGAGCGGTAACCTGCCTGCGACCATCGAGCTACTGGAAGAAGGAACATACAAGCCTTAAACTCTTTTTGCCTTTAATTGAGATTATCAATTAATCATCCGGGAACTTATGCTAGAGCCCAAAAGTTTTCTTTACGAAGTGAGCGAGGGTGTGGCGACGATCACGCTCAACCGGCCTGAGCGCCTCAACGCCCTCACGTTTGAGGTTTATCGCGAGTTGACGGACACCTTTGTGGCCTTGCGCGCGGAAGACGGCGTGCGCGTCGTGGTTTTGACGGGTGCCGGTGAGAGGGCATTCTGTTCCGGCGGCGATGTGCATGACATTATCGGAGAACTGTTCTCGCGCGACATGCAGGGATTGCTTGAGTTCACGCGTATGACCTGCGAGCTGGTGCGCAACATACGCGCGCTGCCGAAACCCGTCATCGCAAGCCTTAACGGCACAACCGCAGGCGCGGGCGCATGTATCGCTCTCGCCTCGGACATACGCATCGCCAGCCCCGCCGCCAAAATCGCCTTTCTCTTCGTGCGTGTCGGACTCTCCGGTGCTGACATGGGTGCTGCCTACCTGCTGCCGCGCGTTGTCGGACTGGCGAAAGCCACAGAACTTCTTTACACGGGTGATTTTCTGTCGGCGGAAGAGGCTGCTTCGATAGGTCTTTATAATCGCGTCGTTCCGGCGGATGAGCTTGCGGACGTGACGCGCGAGTATGCTCAAAGGCTTGCGCGCGGGCCTGCCTTTGCCATCGCGATGACGAAGGAGATGCTCAATCGCGAGATGGAGGTAAGCCTCGACACTGCGCTCGAATGGGAAGCGCAGGCGCAGGCCACCTGCATGCAGCATCCTGATTACCGCGAAGCCTACGAGGCTTTCGTCGAGAAGCGCGAGCCGAATTTTAAAAAGTAGCAACGGGTGATACGTGAGGAGTAGCGAGTGATAGGAAAGAACGAGCATCTTGTCTCGTCACTCATCACGGTCTTAACGTCAGTTCAACGACGGAAAGGCAGAGCCTTTCCGCACAGCAACGGCGGCACAGCCGCTTATTTCTAACTCACTTTGTCTTATGGATCGTTTGATCGAGCAGATTCCTTTCTTCACGGCAGAGCAGCGCAATCTGGCGGCCAGCGTAGCTGGATTTGCGGCGCGTGAGATCGAGCAGCGCGCGGGCGAAGAAGAGGATACGGACGCACAGTTCCGCGCTTTGCTTGAACTGCTGGCCGGAGCAGACCTCTTGCGCTACGCGGTTGCTCCGGCAGGAGGGGCGCTCGACGCGCGTTCACTCTGTTTGCTGCGCGAGGCGCTCGCCTATTCCTCCTCGCTCGCAGACCTGGCCTTCGTCATGCAGGGCCTCGGCACTTATGCGATCAGTCTCGCCGCTCCCGATCACGTGCAGGACTTCTGGCTAAGGCGCGCTGCCGAAGGACGTGCTATCGCCGCTTTCGCGCTGACAGAGCCCGAAGCGGGTTCCGACGTTGCGGCCATCCAGACGACGGCGCGGCGCGACGGCGACGCCTTTGTGATTGACGGGCGTAAACGTTTTATCTCAAATGCGGGACTGGCAGATTTTTACACTGTCTTTGCGCGCACCGCGACTCGCGCCGATGGCCGCGCGGAGATTTCCGCCTTCATCGTCGGAGCACGCATGCCCGGCTTCTCTGTGCGCGAGCGCACTGAAATGATCGCTCCTCATCCAATCGGGGAGATAGAGTTCACCGGCTGTCGCGTTCCCGTAGAAGATATGATCGGAGCGGAGGGCGACGGCTTTGGTCTGGCGATGCAGACGCTCGACACTTTTCGCGCGAGCGTCGGCGCTGCCGCCTGCGGGATGGCGCGTCGCGCGCTTGATGAAGCGCTCTTTTATGCGACACGCCGCAGGCAGTTCGGTCGCCTGCTGGCCGAGCACCAGTTGATTCAAGGCAAGCTGGCGGAGATGGCGACGGAACTGGACGCCGCGCGCCTTCTTGTCTATCGCGCCGCTTATCTTAAGGACACCGCACGGGGTCGCGTCACGCGCGAAGCGAGCGAGGCCAAGCTCTACGCCACAGAAGCGGCTGGACGAATCATTGATAGCGCCTTACAAATACACGGCGGCAGCGGACTGGTGCGCGGCACTGTGATCGAGCGCCTTTACAGGGACGTGCGGGCGCTACGCATCTACGAAGGTACATCCGAGATTCAGAAGCTCGTCATCGCCGGCCAGCTTTTGAAAGAGTAGAAAAAGTACTTTTGCCAGACCGAAGCTTTATGAGAATCAATATTATCGGCGGCGGGCCAGCCGGACTTTATTTCGCGCTCCTGATGAAGAAACACGAGCGAGCGCATGAGATCAGTGTGTTTGAGAGGAATGCGCCGGACGATACGTTCGGGTGGGGCGTGGTCTTTTCAGATAAGACGCTCTCTTATCTGAAAGAGAACGACGAAGAGACATACCTGCGTATCACTGAACGGTTCGAGCTGTGGGACAACGTGGATGTCGTGCATCGCGATCAGAAGGTAACGATTCGCGGCAACAAGTTTTCCGGCATTGCGCGCATTGAGCTATTGAATATTCTACAGGAGCGCTGCCGTGCCCTCGGCGTTGACCTACAGTTCCGCACGGAGGTTTCCGATGTGGATGCTCTGGCAAATGAATCCGACCTGCTCATAGGAGCCGACGGCATCAACTCGACCGTCAGGCAAAGATACGACGAATTCTTCGAGCCATCGCTCGGCGCGGGCAGGAATAAGTATATCTGGTACGGCACGAACCAGCTCTTTCATGGCCTGACGCTCACCTTTCGCGAAACCGAGGCCGGTGTCTTTGCCGCGCACTCTTACAAGTTCAATAAGACGACCAGCACTTTTATCGTCGAGTGTGATGAAGTGACCTGGAACAAGGCAGGGTTCGAGGGAATGACGGACGGCGAGACGCGTGCCCTGTTGTCGCAAGTCTTTCTCAATGATCTTCACGGTCACCCGTTGCTCTCAAACAACTCTAAGTGGATCAACTTCGTCACAGTGAAAAACGCGCGCTGGCAACATCGCAACATCGTGTTGCTCGGCGACGCGCTGCACACGGCGCACTTCTCGATTGGGTCAGGAACAAAGCTTGCCCTCGAAGACGCCATCGCTCTCTACCGTTGCTTTAACGAAACATTGGACGTTGCGGCGGCGCTCGCCGAGTTCGAGCGCGTTCGTAAACCTATCATCGAAGAGTATCAGGAGGCAGCGCACGAAAGCCTCGTCTGGTTCGAGAGCGTCCGCGACTACATGTCGCTCAGTCCACTGCCCTTCGCCTACAAGCTGATGACTAGAAGTAAACGGATTGATTACGAAAATCTCAAGCGCCGCGACCCGCAGTTCATCGCCGCCTACGAGGCTGCCGGAAGTTAAAGGCGAGGGATAACAGTGCGAATCTACGGCGTGTGCGCCGCTCGCTTCATGCCATTTTTTAAACTGTTCGGTGCCGGGCATCAAAAAAAACGGGGCTCCGTGGCTTTAATGAACAAGTGGAAAAGTTAGACGGCTATTTCAACAACCTCTTAGAGTTAGGCTTGGAGAAACATCGAGGATTTATTTTGGATTAAATAGGAGCTGTAATGATTGGCGTTGTCGACAAAGTCTTATTAAGTCCGAAAATCAGGCCGGATCTCTCCGGGCTCTCAAGATTTGTGGTTGAGTTTTTTTACTTTGGGGTAAAGCAGGTGCGGGCTTGCTTATTTGCAGGCTTGTTCTTCCTGGCTGTCTTTATTGTGCCGCGAAGTGGGATTCCCGGTCTTCCCAGATATGATGTCATTCTTATCATCGCGCTCATGATTCAGGTCTGGATGGTAGCGGCCAAACTCGAAACTTGGGATGAAGTTAAGGCCATCAGTCTATTCCATGTAGTCGGTTTCGCGCTGGAAGTCTTTAAGACTTCTAGCGAGATCGGTTCATGGTCTTACCCGGACTTTGCATATTCCAAATTGTTGGGCGTGCCCTTGTTCTCCGGATTTATGTATGCCGCCGTTGGCAGCTACATAATTCAGGCGTGGCGATTATTTGACCTGCGAATCAAGCACCATCCGCCATATTGGATGGCGACGACTGTAGCGATACTGATTTATGCCAACTTTTTTGCTCATCATTATATCGGTGACTTTCGTTGGTACATCGCAGCGTGCGCGCTCGGGCTGTATGCACGTGCTATGGTTGTGTTTAGATCCCTGGATCAGGATAGGCGAATGCCATTGTTGCTTTCGTTTCTTCTGATCGGATTCTTTCTCTGGCTGGCCGAAAATATCAGCACCTTCTTTGGCGTGTGGAGTTATCCAAACCAAATTGGAGCCTGGTCAACCGTCCATATAGGGAAATGGAGTTCATGGTCGTTGTTAGTTATTATGACGTTTACCATCGTGGCTAGCTTAAAGCATATTAAGGCTAGTGTTCATGTTCCAGAATAGAGCTTCACATCCGGAACTGAAGTCTGACTAACTTATTCGACCGGACTCGCAATCATTTTACGCCCAAAATCTGCGTCGAAAAAAAGCCCCAGATGATGACTGACAGTCCGCTGATCTCACCAACTATCAGCATGTACATGTACCACGTGGTCGTAAAAGTTCGCTCTCGAAATATATTGTCCGTCTTATCTTTGAAGCCATGGGCCAGGTAGCCGCTGACGGTCAGGGTGAGGAAGACCAGCACCAATCCGGTTGCTCCAAGCTGCACTCTTTCGGAATAGGGGCTGTATTCGAGCAGCCTGGCGATCACGAGCATGGCAAAGCTGTACATAAACGCGGCGCGATGAGCGATGTCTATGTAGACGGGAGCCGTGTGTGTAGAGTTTGTGAGCATCCCACGATATTTGATGATGCCGATGAGCATACCGAGCAGGAGGAAGAGACCGGAGGATAAAAGACTGATTTTGATCGCAAGATTCATACTTTCCCCTTAACCGTTGACTCCTCTTCGGCAAATCTTTTGGGGAATAGCAGTCCCAAACATGAATCAACGCCTCCGATGCTGCCGAGCACCAGCTTTGGAAACTTTCGATCAATGTGGAGACGAGGATATTCAGCCTCTACTGCCCGGACTTGATCGTTAATCATCCAGCGTCTGAGCTTCGTTATATCCATCCACGCGCCGATTTGCAGAAGTCCCGCGATATTGCCCTTTGACCATTTAGGAAATAGCTGCATGTGAAAATCTATGGCATCAACCAGCGGAGCGATTCTCTCAGGCGACACATAACGTTTATGTAGAAACTCCTGTAAAGCGCGGCTGCTATTTAGCTGAAAAGATCGGGAGCGGTTTACATATGCGGGGCACAGGCCGAGATCGTGAAAGAGCGCGGCCACGTAAAGCCCTTCCTCGTCGCAATCAATATTTTTCTTGCGAGCATAAGCCTTACCTAACAGGTATATGCGAATTGAATGATTAAGGATTTCGGGTGACGCGACACGGCTCACGATTCCTTTCGCTTCGTTAGATAGTGCGCTGTCAGGCAGTTTCACTTGTCGGTTATCCTATCGTCACTCGATAAGGCATCTCACGCCTCCGGTCGGGCGGGGCGAACTGGATAGCGCGCGGCTATCCACATCAATCCCAGATGTTAGGGCGCGGTGCGTTCATCTCTCGCAAATAGGCGAGCAACTGTCCTGTATGTACCGACTCGTGATAGGCAATTCTGAGTATGAAGTCGCCGATAGCGCGGTTGAAATCCGTGTCGGGGCGGACAATTTTCTTCGTCATTAACTCCTCAGGCGTGTACGAGCCGATCAAGTTTAGCAATTCTTTCCGATACGGCTCGGCAAACTCAATCTCCGCCTCGACGCTTGTGTATGGGCGCGCTGTCCACGGCGAAGAATCGGCGGACGGACGACTGCCGCCGCTCTTGAGCATGTACAGGTATAAGTGCTCGCATTCGGGAACATGCCTGACCAGTTCGATGCACGTCATAGCTTCTGCATCGGGCTTCCAATCCATGCGGTCTGCCGGAATGCTGCGCCAGACTTTCAAACTTCTTCTGCGAACCTCCTCAAGGTTCAACACCAAAAGTTCAGTTGAAAGCATTTATTCCTTCTCACGTAACTACGTATGAAATCCACCCGACGCCTCAGCCAGTATGCAACGGTTATTCTGGATACGACTCAGAATAGATACAGCATCTACTTTGCGACGAAATCTTTCTTTGACGTGCTGTATTTGTGTGTTCCGAACGTGCCCTCAGCGACAAGCCTTTTGTACTCCTGCCGCAAGACCGCTATCCGTTCGCGATACTTTGGTTGTCCGAGAGCCAGCAGTGATTCCAGAGGCTTCGAGCTGTGCAGCGCCGATACGATGGCCGGACTTTTGGCACGCCCCTGGTGGCGAATGTCTGCGATCACATGGCAAATGGTGTCTTCCACACCGTTAAGCCTGTATTGCTGTGCGTATTCGAACATCTTCTCTTTGAAGTTTGCTATGCCGAGGTCAATTTGCGTTTTCCTGTGAGCGGGGTCGTTCTGCGCCCAGTGAATAAGCCTTGCGGCTTGAATAACCTCTGTGTCCTCGATCTGCCTCAGTGTCGGATTAAAATAATCCATAAGCGGCATGGTCGTCGCATCCGACTCCAGGGGGACAGTGCCGTGATCCGTGATGCGGCATACCCTGTTATTCGCAAGCACTAAATCGGGAAAGTACTCCGGGGCGAGCGGCAGTTTGAGAAGGGCTCGCAGATAGACAACGAAATCCCCGTTTGCAACGTGCGCCGCGAACTGTAGAAACGTAAATGTAAAGCGTGCGCGATCATAGGTATTAAGCGTATGGTACAGAGCCCCCTCGGCCATGGCAGTGGGATGAATGAAGTCAGCCCAGAAACCATGGATGGGGCGAAAGTCCGCACGGTTATATTTCTGGGCTGATGTTCCAACGACATTCATCAAACCCTTGCCACCATCAAATGAGACGCGGCTTCCGATGAAAAAGCGCGTCCTGTCTATCTTTCCAAAATACTTACTGCCCTGCTCAAGTGAAAAGCTGACTATCTTCATTGCTTACACTTCCTTCCGTGAAAGATTTATGTAACGTCGAGTGCGAGGATTGAGCGGCCGCCTGCGCGTAGCATACTACATGAACGAGAGGAAAGATCATTCGAGAAACGCTAATGTGCATTATGCGGCGGCGATGCGTCTAGATGCGGCTCATCGGGTCGTAGCTGAGGCCGAGGGCGAGAAGCTTTTGGAGCAGTTGTTCGTAACGAACACCCGCTTTGGCAGCCGAGTCGGCGAAGTCTTCGCCGCGCGCGATCTGCGGGTTGGGGTTCGCCTCCAGCACATACAGTCGCCCGTCCTCGCTCAACCGGTAATCTATGCGCGCGTATCCGCTCAATCCCAGCAGACGGTAGATGCGTTTCGACAGGCGCATGATCTTGCGCTTCATCGCGTCCGAGAGTTCGGCGGCCTGTGTCACGAGGCCCACCTGTTTTTGATAGTCCGTGTCCCACTTGACCTTGCTGGTGGCGATGTTGTGCACACCCGTCGGTAGATTCTTGAAGAGCAACTCCCAGGGCGGATATGTCTGTAGCGTTTGATTGCCGATCACGCCGACGTAAATCTCGCGCCCCTCTATGTACTCCTCGGCGATGGCGTGCTTGCCTGTCTGCTGGTGTATTAACTGGACGCGCTCGGCCAGTTTCTGGTCGTCGCGCACGACCGATGCCTGCGCGATGCCGACCGAGCCCTCCTCGATCAAAGATTTGACTAGCAGCGGAAACTTGAGGCGGCGCGGGCGGCTCGGCTTACGGTTGACGGGAAAGACGGCGAAGTTCGGCACGTGTATGTTGTGATAGGTGAGAATCTTTTTGGTCAAAGCCTTGTCGTGCGCGAGCGTGAGCCCGCGCGGATTACAACCAGTGTAGGGCAGCCGGATCATCTCAAGATAGCTGACGACGTGCTGGTCGTAGAGCGAGTGGCCCGCGAACTCTTCCAAGAGGTTGAAAGCGAGGTGCGGCTTGTAGCGACGCATGGCGCGGCGTATCAGCCTGAGGTCGTTCCAGATACCGACGGCGTGTACCTCGTGCCCCAACCGCTTGAGTGTGTACATCACGTCGTACTCCGTGCGCCAGATCTGCCGCTCCTTCTCGCCATGCCCTTTGAGCGAGCGCGGCGGCACACATTCGTGGTGCATCAACACGATCACGCGCAGCGGGTTGTTGACTTTCATATTCATAGGGGGATGCGATGATAGCCCATATGAACGCCGTTCATCGTCTGTACGGTCAGCATAATCAATGTGCGGCGCTTGGCCTCTTCGCGCGAGACGGGCACGCGCAGGCGCAAGGCGCGGCAACGATCTATCATTTGCGCCATGATCTGATCAACGGCATAAGCGTGAACGCCAGTCCCCTCGGCGACCGCCTGGCATAGCTCGCGGCGCACGTTGCGCAGAAAGCTGACCGCAGTTGCTCGCCGCTCGTGACCTGTGCGGGGCGCGAAGATGCGATGCAGGTCGCGGTCAAACGGCGCGGGTCTGCGCAAGACGTAGTGCGTGCGCTTGCGCTCGTAATGCTCGCGTAGGGTCAACTTGATCTCGGCCAGCGGCTCGACCCTGATCCGCCTGCGAACGACGGGCGCGACGCCGCTGATCTCACCCATCAGCTCATCTATGTACTCAAGCTTGCGAAGCGCAGGCCATCCCTGATAACGCCGCCGCCAGCGCGCTCCGGGCGCGAGCCAGACGGCGAAACTTTCAGCGAAATCTTCAGCCGGGTGCGCCTGCGCGTACCACGCCGCAAGATGCAGGACGTGTTGACGGCTATGCGGCTTGGGTTTGTAGAATTCGGGGTATGGTTTTGTGAACGAACCGAAAAGCTCGCGCCAGCGCCGTTTGTAGTGTAAACGGTAGGCATTGCTCAGGGCGTGGCCCGCTTCGTGGCGCATGATGCGCAGGCACTCGCGCTCGGTCGCGCCCTCGACTTCCAACATCTGCCGGCGCTCAAGCCGCATCAGTCGCGGATGCGCCAGATAAAATGGGATGGCAAAGCCGGGCACGCCGTCGGGCGAGAACCATTCGGCTGAGAGCCAGACGTGCGGGCGAAAGCGCAGGCCGCGCTCGGCCAGTTCCTCGTACAAATGCTTGATACGTTGCGCGAGCGCAGTGCGCGCGATCTGCACGGGCAGATCACACAGGCGCATGTCGAGCAACTGTTCATCGGTCACGCGCCGCCATGAGAAGCCTGATGCCAATACGCCTCGCGCCGCCAGCACGGAAGTTTTTAGAGCGTCATTGCCTTACGCCTCGTATTATACGCACACCCGCCGCCGATCAACGATGAAGGCAAAAGGAAAAAGGCAAAGGGTAAAGGGTAAAAGGAAAAAAGTCTGGCCTTCTATCTTTGAATCGAGGTGGAAACCACTTTTAATAAAAGTGCTTTTGTCCGCACTTTTGCCTTTTACATTTTTACTTTTGCCTTTCAGGCAGCGCTCGTCTCCTGCTTCGTCTGAGCTGCGCCAAGCGATCCTCCAAGCCATGCTGCGGGCATCACAAGAAGCAGCGCGACAACGTGATACCACGCGGGCGCACTGTCCCACATGGCAATCGTGCCCGCCACATTAAAGATCAATCCGAGCACACCGAGCACCAACGCATGCTTCAAAGGATTCCGTGGAGCAAGCCGCGCCGTCAGATAGCACCCCGCCACGGCGAAAACAAAAACGTAGAGGATGATGAGCGCGAGCACAGGCACGCTCTCGACGCGGCCTGTGGCACTGAACATACCCGGCATAACGCTTCGCAATAACGCATCAGCGCCAAACGACAAGCTGCCGATGAAAATGAATCCAGCGACTATTGAGACAATGCTTCTAATCATAAGAAACCTCTCTGTCTTAAGATTTCCAATCCCCCTTATATCCTCTGTTTAGTCCATTCCTTTATCTTCGCCATCGAGGCGGAATGAGACGGCGGCGGCCATCCTCGCTCATTGCGATATCGGGCTCGTCCAGTTGTATGCGATCCCAGAGCTTACACGTCACCTGCTTGTGAGCCTGATCCAGTCCTTCACAATAGTTCGTATAAGTACAACGACGGACTTCATCGCCACAGCCCGTCTTTACTTTTATAAACCAGTCGGGGTCGGCAAGCGCCTGGCGAGCGAGGCCGACGATGTCAGCATCTTTGCGTTGAAGGACACCTTCGGCCTGCTCGAAAGTGGCGATGCCGCCGGTAGCGACGAGCGGTGTCTTGAATCCGTCCCCGTTGATTGCACGCTTGATCGCGGCGACGAGCGGGACGCTGCGGCTAAATGGCCCACGTTCGTCCGACAACACAGTCGGCATACACTCATAACCGCTCTGGCCTGTGTAAGGATAAACGGCCTGGCCGACCTTCGGCTGCGATGCATCCTCGAACTTTCCGCCCTTAGAGATCGAGAGATAATCGAAGCCCGCGCGGGCAAACTCCCGCCCGAAGTAGATCGCATCATCCAGACGATTTCCACCCTCGATCACCTCGTCTGCGAGGAATCGCACGCCGACCGTGTAATCCTCGCCGACGCGCTCGCGCACCGCCCTGTAAACCTCCAGCGGCAGGCGCACACGATTCTCCGGCGCTCCACCGTATCCGTCCGCGCGATTATTACGCGCGCTCAGGAAAGAGGCCATCGTATAGGCATGCGCGTAGTGCAGCTCGACGCCATCGAAACCCGCCGTGCGCGCACGAGCCGCCGCCGCAGCGAAAATATCCGGCAATACTTCCGGCAACTCGCGTATATGAGCTGACTCCGTGTCCGTCACGCGCTCGCGATAACCGAAGCGCAGCGACTCAAGCTCGCGCTCGTCCAGCACGCGATCAAGCAGATCGTCGGGCGCTTCTTTGAGAAAGGCGCGCATAGACGGCTCGTCCTTCTCAATCCACGCCGCATCACCCGTGACTTCCGCGAGAGCATGACGATGCCGCTGCTTCAATATGAGAAAGCGCTCGAAGAACTTCGCCTTTTCCGGGCGACGCTTGACCGAGAGAAAATCTATGATCTGGATAAGCAGGCGCGTGTGTCCACCGCTCGCGCGGCGCACTGTCTCGACCAGCTCAATAAGGCCCGGAATAAAACGGTCGTGGCCGATGCGCAGGAGCGGCCCGCTCGGAATATCGCGCACTCCCGTCGCCTCGACGACGATTGCGCCCGGTCGCCCCTCGGCAAATCGCGCGTACCAGTCAAGATTATCGCGCGTCACAAAACCGTCCGCAGTCGCCCGCCACGGAACCATCGCCGGAACCCATGTGCGGCTCTCAAGCAGGCATGGGCCAATACTGACGGGCTGAAAAAGAAGCGACGCTGTAGCCTCTTCAGCCGACGGCCAGCGCGTTTCCGGAATTTCGTGTCTGATTGGTTGAGCGAAGCGCCACATAGATTGAAGTTGAAAGTGTAACAGGTTTATCCCCCGTGTGAGGAGAGCGCGCAAGAAGCGCGCACTTTTGCCTGCAAGTTTTTTATGCATTGACACGGCCACGCCGCTAGCGTTCAATGTGTAGATTAATATATTGTCTTCATATCAGGAGGAATCAAAGGGTTTGACCGACGAGCTTTTAAAGTGGCGCAGCGAATTTCCCATTCTTGATAAGACCGTCTATCTGATTTCGCACAGCCTCGGCGCGATGCCAGGGCGGACGTTTGAGCGCCTGCACGAGTACGCTGACCAGTGGGCGACGCGCGGCGTGCGGGCATGGGCTGAAGGTTGGTGGGATATGCCCGTCACGCTCGGCAATGAGGTGGCGCGCATCATCGGCGCAGATCCCGGTACGGTCGTCATGCATCAGAACGTCTCCATCTGCCAGTCGCTGATCCTCTCCTGTTTCGATCCCCAACCGAAGAGAAATAAGATCGTCTATGAGGGACTAAATTTTCCCTCGGTGATCTACGTCTATGAAGCGCACGCGCGCGATGGGCGTTTCCGCATCGAGACAGTTCCTTCCGAAGACGGCACGACCATCCCGCTTGAGCGCATGCTCGCGGCTATTGATGAAGAGACATTGCTTGTGCCCATCTCTCACGTGCTTTTCAAAAGCGGGTTTTTACAGGATGCGCGCGCCATCATAGAACGCGCTCACGAGGTCGGCGCGCGTGTAATTCTGGACACGTATCAATCTTCGGGAACAGTACCGTTCAGCGTCAAAGAGTTGAATGTGGATTTCGCGACCGGGGGCTCCGTCAAGTGGCTGTGCGGAGGGCCAGGCGCGGGCTATCTATACGTTCGACCAGACCTGCACGCGGAATTAGAGCCGCGCACGACGGGCTGGATGGCTCACGAAGCGCCGTTTGCTTTCGAGGGCGGCGCGATCAGCTACGCGCCTGATATCACACGCTTTCTGCACGGCTCGCCCGCGATCCCTGCGCTCTACGCTGCCGAGTCCGGCTATGCGATCATCAATGAGATCGGGGTTGAGCGGATTCGCGCCAAGAGCATAAAACAGACGACGCGACTCATCGAGATGGCTGAAGAGGCGGGCTTTCGCGTCACGAGCCCTCGTGATCCGGCCCGGCGCGGCGGGACGATCACGATTGCCGACACGAATGCGGCGGCGATTACCGCCGAGTTGATTCGCCGTGAATACATCGTTGATTATCGCCCCGGAGCGGGCGTTCGTGTCTCTCCGCATTTTTACACGACAGACGAAGAACTGGAACTCGTCATACGCGAGATGAAAAAAATCCGAGACACGCGCGCCTACACCGCACACGAAGCGGCGGGCGCAGCGTTTTAAGAGTCAATCAGTAATCAGTAGTCAGTTATCAGCTCTTTGCTTTTACTGATTACTGATTACTGATTACTGACTACTAACCCATGTCAAATAAATACGGCAGCAATGCTCCGCTCTCTTACAATAAGTATTCTGTGCGCAAATTACCCAATTGTTATCAAACGTTTAGGGAGGGGCGTGTCCAGAACTTTGTGTAAGTGATCGTCACTAGAGAATAGGCATCCTCTCCTCGAACAGAATAGCAAAGCGATTCAGAGCCGCCTTCCATTCCTTGATCGGCATCGTCCACTTTCTGCTAATGTTCTGCAACGCCAGGTAAAGCAACTTCAGCGCCGCCTCGTCGGTCGGGAACGAGCCGCGATTCTTAATGATCTTCCGCAAACTCATATTCACCGATTCAATCGCGTTGGTCGTGTAGATGACTCTGCGGATGTCCTCAGGGTAGGCGAAGAACGGGGTCACTCTCTCCCAGTTCGCTCGCCACGATTTGCTGATCGTCGGGAACTGTGTGTCCCACTTCTGAGCAAACCCCGAGAGCTTTAGTTGAGCTTCTTCGCGCGTCGCAGCACGGTAGATCATCTGTAAGCCGGCAGCTACTTCCTTGCGCTGTTTCCATCGCACATAGTTTAAAGAATGCCTGACCAGATGCACGATGCAGAGCTACACTTACGCCTCTGGGAAGACCGTCTCGATGGCTTCAGGAAAGCCCTTGAGTCCATCCACACATGCAATGAAGATGTCTGAAACTCCGCGATTCTTCAAGTAGTGGGTCAGTTTCGAATTGGAGAGCCGGTTAATACTGGCGGAGAATTTCAAACGGACTCATTGCCGAATATCCAGATAAGTTGCATGGGCCAATTGCAGTGTGTTATTAGATTGCCAAAAAAGCGAGGGAGAGGACCAATGCTATGCCCCTAAAGTCGAAACTCTTTACCCAACCCCAAGACCCTAAACTTGAGGCCTGTTTGGTTAGCGACCCCAATCACATCACGCCGGGCACAGTCGGCGCGCATGTCAAGAAGATCCAGATCGCCCTCAACCAGTTAAGCAGTAACGTCTTCCTCATCATAGACGGCATCTACGGGCCGAAGACGGCGGCGGCGGTCAAGGCCTATAAGGACGCGCCGCAGCGGAGGATCCTAGGGCCTGGGCAGACGACTGCCGATAACATAGTAGGCAAGAAGACGATCCAGAGTCTCGATGACGAGATGGATATCCTCGAAAATGAGAGCGACGAGGCAAGTAGCTTCGTTTCAACAACGGTGCTCGGCGCCGAGCACGACCACCGCCGGGTGTGCCCGCTATCAGGTTTTGCCCGCCGGGGGAGCGAGGGCCGCGTGCATCACGTAGGAACTCCAATCAATCCCCAGGGCACCGGGAGAATGATCAATATTGGAGGCGAGGACGAGACAAAATATCTTGGGTTTCAAGATTTCATGACCAAAACAGTGAGTGGCCTTACCTTTGGTCCCCCGCGACCTTTTACAGAGGATCTTCCCAGTCAAAGTGCAAGCGATATCTGCATGCGATCTACGCTCATTAATGCTGAAATCAGGAAAGAAATCAGTCGTCTCGCTCGACCAGGGTGCCGGCTGACATGGGCCGGGAATCGGTCAAGCTTAGACACTTTTAGACCATTTTTACTCTCAATAGGGACAGTGCTTGAACAAGTTGTTATCTTTGATGATACAGAATCTGATGGGATCGATTTGGAAGTATTTGTAATTCGGATGAGAGGAGACAGACGCTTCCTCGACTTCCCGCCAGGGGGAACGGTCTTCCCGCCACCCATTGATGCTCCGTGAGATGTTAAAGGCTTTTGTCGCGCCGGCGCTCCTCCAGAGCCAAGAAGTGTGCGCAGAATGTCGCCTTTTACGGTGTGAACTTCACCCGATTTGGTGGACATGAAGTTTACGCTGCTTGACTCAATAATTCCTGCTCATATTCCATTTGGGCTCAAGTAGCCCAACGAAGAATGGCGGCGCTTCAAATTATACCAACATTCGATATAGTCGAAGATCGCGACCCGCGCCGCATCCCTGGCGCCCAGTCGCATCTGTCGATCAACTCTCATTCGAGCGCCGCGAAGAAACTCTCGAAGACGGCCTTATCGTAGCAGTTCGCTCGCCGCGACATGCTCGGCATGATTGTGTGCCGGGTGAGCAACTCCTGATAGTCAATCGCCGCAACTCATCATCTGTGCCGGGCAAATGGCCGTGTCCGGGGAAGAGATCTGCGGCAGGCTGCCCCGTTCAATCTTCGACCTGGCGCTTCCAGTTACGAAGCAGGTTGGGCAGGATGTTTAACTCTCTGGCGACCTGCGATAAAGGCTTGTCGCCTGAGGTGGCGAGCCGCACGGCCTCCAATTTGAACTCTTTGCGGAATTGTCATTTTGGTTCTGCCATGAACACCTCCGTGCCCGAGCATAGCATCGGGCATTATCAGGGTGTCCATCTAATCGGGTCAGGTTCATCATGTTAAATTTGTACCTGCGCAAGCTCACAAAATCCACGGTGATGACTCATACGGGACGGCTGTTAGGCATCTTCTCTTTCGCAAAGAGGCGGTGTGCCGATTTAGGGGATTGGCAGCCCCCTTATGTTAGCGTTAAGGTTGAACGTCACGAAAGAAGGTACACGGGGCGCATCGTGAGTGAACAAGAGTTTAGGTCTCTGTTAATCTCCATCGATGAGGTGCCCGTGTCTGAGTTTGCAAACGGATGGAAACGGCTACACGAACTGAAGAAAGAGACATGGCGTGAGGCGCGAGATGTTCTAATCCTCCTGCGCTACACAGGCGTGCGTCTCAATGAAGCCTGTCAAATGTTGATTAGTCACGTTCGATGGGATATACATCCTGAATGGGGTTCATCAACTGTGCATCTGATAGGTACTAAAACGGAGTCGGAGCGCGACGTGCCGATGCACCCCGAGCTTGCCGAGATGATCCAGCACCGCATAGCTGATAAGCTCTGCGATGCTGAAAGACTTTTCCCGCGCTCGCGCCGCTCGTCCTTCTCAAACCAAATGGGTGAAGCGTTGCGAGAGGCCGCTTTAAAAGCTGAACTCAAGTACGGGCGTGAAGAGAAAGGCGGATTTACGGCTCACTCATTCCGTCACACGTTCATTTCTCGCCTTGCAGAGCGCGGCTTGCCGCGCGAAACTATAATGAAACTCTCCGGCCATACGAGCATACAAGGCATAGAACCTTACTTGCACGCAACGCCAGAGTCAATTAAACGAGCGGCACAACTCATCACAGGGGGTGACGGGTTTTTGACGGGTGGAGGGGTAAACGGGGTAGCTCAGGTAACGGGGGTAGTGGATTCCGCCATCCCTAAACCTTCGAATAAACGACAACTTCCGCCAGCACATAGGATTAGTCATGACTGAGACTTTATCTTACAATAAATACCTGCGTGTCGCAGACTTGATCGGGCTTCAGGATTGCCTGTCTGATCCGGCGCATCATGATGAGTTGCTGTTTATCACGATTCATCAGGCGTACGAGCTGTGGTTCAAGCAAATCCTGCACGAGATAGATGCCGCCGTCGCGCAGATGAACGAGGATCGCGCGGCGGCAGCAGCACGTTCTCTGCATCGCGTCGTCGAGATCGAGAAGGTGCTGGTCAACCAGATACACCTGCTTGAGACGATGACGCCGATCAGCTTCCTTGGCTTTCGTGACGAGCTGAACCCCGCGAGCGGTTTTCAATCCATGCAGTTCCGCGAGATCGAATTCTCTTCGGGTCTCAAGGACAAGGAGACCCTCAGCAGCTTTGACCAGGACGAGTTTGCGCGTGAGCGCTTGTCAGCGCGCTATCATGGGCCAACGCTCGGAGAGTCTTTTTACGCACTGCTCAGGCGGCGCGGCCTTGATGCCCCCGCAGAGGATGAAGCGCTTGAGAAAGATGAGCGACAGCGTCTTTACGGCCAGAGAACGCGCGCCGTTTTGGAAGTGCTGACGCATTTCGAGGAGCGCTACGAGGAGTTTCAACTGGCCGAGAGCCTGCTCGAACACGACGAATACTTCTCGCTGTGGCGCTCGCACCACATCAAGATGGTCGAGCGCATGGTCGGCACTAAACGCGGCACGGGCGGCAGCGAAGGCGTCGGGTATCTGCGCACCACACTGGACAAAAAATTCTTCCCCGAACTCTGGGAGGCGCGCACCTATCTCGATACCAGGCACGGCGAGGGCGGCTGCCCCTTTGGCGGTAAACAGTAAATAGGCGAGCACGCCTGCCTAAACGATTATTACCAATTACCCAGGTATGAAGATCGAATTCCCCGAACGCTTCAACATGGCCCACTACTTCCTCTATCACAATGTGGAGGAGGGGCGCGAGGATAAGACTTGTCTTTACTTTGAAGATGAGACGTATACATACGGAGAAGCAGTGCGGATGTCGAATCGCGTCGGTAACGCGCTGCGCGAGATGGGCACAGAGATCGAAGACCGCATCCTTATTGTGCTGCCGGATTGCCCTGAGTTCGTCTGGACGTGGTTCGGCGCGAGCCGCATCGGCGCTGTGGTGACGATGGTCAACCCGCTGCTGCCCGTAGAGGATTACAAGTATTACCTCGAATACACGCGGGCGCGCGTCGCCGTTATACATGAGTCCTTGCTTCAGACCTTCTCGGAAGCGGCTGCGGGCTCGCATTATCTGCGCCGCGTGATGGTCGTCGGAGGTGAGCATGGGGATTTCGTGTCGTTCACGCAGGCGGTCTCAGCCATGCCGGATGAATGCGCGCAGGCCGACACGCGCCGCGACGACATCGCGATCTGGCTTTTTACTTCCGGCTCGACCGGTCATCCCAAAGGCGCTGTCCACCTGCATCACGACCTGCCATATAACACGGAGTGCTATGCCAAGGGCGTGCTCGGCGTCAATGAGGATGATATTACCGTCTCCGTGCCGAAGCTTTTCTTCGGTTATGCGACGGGAACGAATCTGCTTTTTCCCTTCGCTTCGGGAGGAGCGACCGCTCTTTTTACGGAAAGATCAACGCCGGAAAAGCTGTACCAGATGATCGAGCGTTATCGCCCGACCATCCTGACCAACGTGCCGACGATGATCAACTCTATGCTCAACATGGATCAGGCAGCTTCGAGAGACTTATCTTCGCTTCGCATGTGTCTTTCGGCGGGCGAGGCTTTGCCTGTAGAACTATACGAGCGATGGATGCGGACATTTAATGTGGAGATTCTGGACGGCATCGGCTCGGCGGAGATGTTTCACATCTACATCACGAATCGTCCCGGCGATGTCATGCCCGGAAGTCTGGGCCGCATCGTGGAGGGCTACGAAGCGCGTGTCGTTGATACGGAAGAACGCGAAGTGCCTGCGGGCGAGATGGGAACGCTGCGGGTGAAAGGCGATTCGGCGGCGCTCTGCTACTGGCAGGCGCACGAGAAATCGAAAGAGGTTTTCGCGGGCGATTGGTGTACGACCGGCGACCAGTTTCACAAGGACGCCGAAGGATACTACTGGTATCACGGCCGCACGGACGACATGCTCAAGGTTTCAGGCGTTTACGTTGCGCCCGCTGAGATCGAGAACTGCTTGCTGCAACACGAAAGCGTACTTGAATGCGCCGTCATCGGTCACGACGAGGGCGACCACCTGATCAAGCCCAAGGCATTTATAGTCCTTCGTTCGCCCGCAGTGTCTTCAGAAGAGTTGGCCCAGGAGATAAAGGATTTCGTCAAATCACGGCTCGCGCTCTACAAATACCCGCGCTGGATAGAGTTCGTCTCCTCCCTGCCCAAAAATGATCGCGGCAAGATAGATCGCAAACTTCTAAAACAGTAAGCAGCGAGCAGTAAGCAGTTTTAACGCTTTACTGCTTACTGCTTATCGCTCGCTCTTTATGCCTTTCAAGACAAGAATCAAGGTGCGATTTGGCGATGCTGATCCGGCGGGGTTGGTCTATTTCGTGAACGTCTTTCATTACTTCCATATTGCGATGGAGGAGTTCTTCGCGGCGTGCTGCGGAATCACATACGAGAGGTTAATGTCGGACGAGCGCATAGGATTTCCGACGGTGAATGTGCAGGCGGAATTTTTGACGCCGCTCGTTTACGGCGACGAGGCGGAGGTGGAGGTCTATGTCTCGCGTGTGGGTGAAGCTTCGGCGACTTTCGAGTACAGCGTCCGGCGCACAAATGATGGCGCGATCTGCGCGCGCGCGACTATAGTTCAGGTGGCGATGAACCTGGATGCACGTCGCGCTGTGCCCATCCCTGACAAGTACCGGCGGGCCTTCGTTGAGAGCCGTGATTGAGCAGATACCTTACAGTTTTTTTCAGGTGTTGAGCTTGACGTTCGGTCTTTTACTTAAGCCTTCATTCGTAGGCGCTGCGCGAGAGTGCGTATAACCCCGGAGGCGATGGCCGCATCCGTGTTGAGCGCGTCGCGGAAGGCGTCGCCGTCCAGGCGCAGGACGCGCACGCCCCCCGCTTTAGCGACGACCGTGGCCGAGCGCGGCGCGGGATCGAGCACCGCCATCTCGCCGATAAACCCTCCGGCCTTCTCCTCTGCGACGACTTTCGCATTCGCGCCCTGTCCGATCAAAACATTTACTCCGCCCGCCAACAGTATAAATACCTCGTTGCCGGATTCGCCCTGAACGCAGAGGGCTTCTTCCGCAGCGTATTCGTGCTCTGCGCTTGAGCGCCCAAGCTCTGCCAGCCCTTCAGGCGGAAGCGAAGAGAAAATCGGGGCCGAACGAAGCGCGATCATCTTTTCCACCGTGCTCAAACCGGCGTGCCCGCCGACCGCGCTCGTTTCTCTTCCCTGCCGCTCCACTAAATGCGCTGCGGTCTCGCGGACAAGCTCGTGCTCATCTGTGCCGAATCGTGCCAGCATGTCAGCGCCCACACCACCCTGTTCGGCCAGGACGTGTAGCGAGACGGCGCGCACGTATGGATCAACGCTCTCGGTCTGCACGCGCAGCGCGCTGGCGAGGGTCGTCAATTCTGCCTGTTTGCTGACCGTCTCGCCGTGCGAGGTAATGAGGCGCTCGCCGACGATGGGCGGAATCTGTGCGCTCAATTGTTCGACCGCCGTCTGGCGCTGCACTCTATGGTTTGAGCAGAGGCCCGCGCGTATGATGAGGCTCGTTTCGTCTCGCGGCTCGAAACTGAGACTGCGCAGCAGGCGATCAACAGCATGGACGCGCCTGCGTCGCAGGAGGTCTTTCAGGAGATCGTGGGCCGCCGCGCTCGGCTCGGCTTCCAGAGCATTGATGGCATGGGATGTGCGCTCGATGATGCCGAGTTCTTCCGCCAGCCGCGTGGCGATTCCACCCGCGCCGCCGAGCAGATCGTCGAGCACCGCCGCGTGCTCTTCCTTTGTGACGCGATACTCGGCGCGCAGCGTGAGGATAAAGCTGTCGTCGGCATCGCCTTCGGCGGCGAGCACGCGTTCGAGATAGTTTTCCAGGGCGCGCTTGTAGGTTTCCAGTTGCAGCCGCTTTTCGGCGGAAATCTGCTTCGACGGATCGCTGATCATCGCGCGCTCTTCTTCTGCAAGGGCCGCCATTACCTTTTCGTGATCCGCCTTCTTGATCTGCAACTGGCTACGCAGCGATTCCAGAAGCTGCACCTCTTCGCGTGTGACAAAACCGTTGGCCAAGGTCTCGCGCACAGCATCCTTGTAGATTTCGATTACCTGTGTCTGACCCTTCGCGCTCTCGCGCGTGCGAATCGTGTGAATCAGAAAAGCCTCGCGCAGATCTCTGGGCGGCTGGATGTCGGTCCACTCCCAGCGCTTGATGATGTTTTTCGCAAGGGTCTCTTCGGCAAATACCTTCTGCGTGCGTTTGAGCCTGCGCGCGAGAAAGAGCGTCGCGGTCAGGACGACGGTGATCAGGAAAAGATGGGGCACGGCCCATGGCGCGCGCCACAGCGTCGGCGCTCCGGCAAACGTGTAGAAGGTGGTGAAAGCAGTGAAGGCAGCAATCGAGAACATTACGTGGCGCACGCGCGCGTCGTCCGCTTCGGGCTCGCGCCGCCGCACCCATTTCCCGATGGGACGCTCAAGCTGCGTGAGCAGGAAGTAGCTGGTGAGACCGCAAAAGGCGAGCGTCACGATCGAAGCGACAGCGCGCGGAATAACCGGCATAAAAAAGAACCCGGCGGTCTGCGCGTCATAGCCCGGCATGAAGGCATAGTGAATGACCATCGGATCATCCGTCCAACGTCCATCGAAATAGGCGCTCCACGTTCCGGCCTGCAAGTAGTAGTAGAAATAGAAACCGAAGACGAGGCCGGGGAAGACGAAATAGGCGAACCTCTTCGACTTCATGCCGATCTCTTTCCAGTAGCCGTTCTCCTCGTTGATGTCAGGGCACAGGTTTTTGCAGGCGGTGCATTTCGTGCATTGCGAGTTGGGCGTCTCGCGCAGGCCGTGCGGCTCCGTGTAAATCTTTTCTATAAACGAGACGGGACAGATGTAGTTGCACCAGGTCTTGCCCGTGTAGAACGCGCCGAATATCAGCGCCCCCAGGCTGATGAGAACGAAGAAGGCACTGATGGCATGGCCGTCGCCGTTTGTCGCGATCAGCCGTAGCCAGAGCGAGGCGGTAAAGATGGCGAGCGGAATGTAGTAATAATTGGCTTGCAGCCAGGGCGAAGCTTTTTTGACGCCGGGACGGCGCAGGCGCACGGGAATCTGCGCGAAGAAAGCGAGCGGGCAGATGCGCCGCCAGCGATGATAACCGACCAGGACGATAAAGAGCGGAATGGCCGCCACGACCACTGTCCAGACGACGCGACCGGCGTAGGGCTGCAACATGTGCGCGAAGACCGGGACGGCGATAAAGACGGCGAGGGCAAACCACCGGATGGGCTCGACCCACCATTCAACTTCACCTTCGGCTGCCCGCTTGTGTTTAGCAGGAGCGGATTTGGTGATCGGTGTTGCGGGTGGTCTGGGCGTTGCAACTGCCATAGTAAAAAAGATGCTAGATGCTGGATGTTAGATGTCAGTGAAAGGCTTTAACTAACATCCAGCATCTAGCATCTGGCATCTGCTCTTTCATCCTCGTCCCTTCCGGGTATCGAAGGGCCAGTTGTCAGTGAGCGCCGGTTCGATGTTGATATTAAGATTCAGGTAATCGCGCATTACGCCACGCAAATTATCAACCTGTTCCTGTTCGTTGCGGCGCATGAATTCACTGCGTTCCTCATCCGGCGTCAATACGAAGAAGAGCCTTGGGATGTCGCGCGCCATGGTCATCCCTGCCAACTGTGCGGGATCGCTGACCTTCGTGTCCAGATAATTTCCCTCGTCGAAATTGCGCACGTGGCATTGTATGCAGGTCATGCCGCGCTCTTCCGTCAACCGGCGGCGCGGATCGCGCAAAGATGTCTCTTCGACCATGAACCGCTCTTTGAAGGGGCGCGAGACCGACGAGGCATCAATAATACTTCCACGCCCACCACCGCCGCCGTCGTGGTCATCGGGGATGGCGGCGAAGCCGAGGCCGTCAATCAGCTTCTCGAAATCTTTGACATAGGAGGCGCTGCCGGGAACAAAGGCCGGGGCGGGCACGGGCTTGTGGGTTTTCCCATCGGGTGCTTTGATGCTCGTCGCGAAGCCGTCAATCACTTCATTGTTGAATGCCAGCTCTTTTCGTCCGCCACGTTCGACCGCGATTACCTTCATCACGCCAAGCGCCCAACCGTTGCCGCGCTGGTATCGCCCCTGGGCATCGAGGGTGTCGTCGCCACCGAGTCGCGCATTGTGCGGAAGCGCGGCGAAATTGGCCTGCATACGCGGATCAGCCGGATCATTGTAGGTCACGATTTGCGTGATGAAGCCTGCGAGCGCCTCGCCGTATCTGGCTTTATCATTCGCCACGAAAGGTTTCAGATTTGCCCCGTCAAAGAAGGCTTCGTGAAGGAGCGCGGCATAGGCTCGGTTGTTCTTCTGCCGCCAGTCGTTGTCTTTAAGGATGTCAGGGTCTTTGCCGCGAGTAATGCGCATGCGCGGCATGAGATAAACGGGCTCGGCCGCCACCATATTGCGATACACCAGCCGCAGCTCGAAAATCTTTTTATTGACGCGCGGGCGAACCATGATGAGCCGCCAGTTCTCCGCATTCCACTGGCGATTAAAGCGCGGGCTGTCAGGGTCAATCTCCTCGTTGTGATGAAGTATGGCGAGATTCTTCAGCGAATCACGGAAAAGTGCAGCGCCGCTCGTCTTCTGAATAGCATTGTCCGGCTTGATCTGCTTGCTCGCCTCGATCTCAGCGATGCGCTGGAACATGGCTGTGATGGGCCATTTGGCGTTGGCAGCGGCCAGACGATCCGTGTCTGTGATTGAGATCAGAGTTTCAACAGGGAGCGGGGCAACAGGCACAGTCGGCAAAGCGACCGCACGCGGCTCGATAGAGATGCTGAAGGTCTTGAGCACGGTACGCTGCATCTGTCCCGGCACGCGCGGGTATTCGGTCAGGCGGACACTGAAGTCTCCACGCTTGCCGTCGGAAGGGCGCGGCGTCCAGTCAACCGTCAGGGTCTTCTCGTTATACATGGCGGAGGCGGGCTTCTGCACCATCTCGACGCGCACGTCATCGCTCTCTTCGTCAATCACGGCGAGGCCGAAGAAGATACGTTGGCCGAGGCCAACGCGCTTGAACCTGATCTCGCCCAGTTCGGGCTGGCGATTGACGTTCGGAGCTTTGTTGCTGACAGCGATACCTATGTTCTGCGTGGTCGCCACGGCGCTCGCCGTAGTGCGTCCGAGGCGCGACGCCATAAAGACAACGAAGAGGGCTGAGAACAGGAGCAGGCAAAAGAGTTTGAGCGAATACGCGGCGGATGAGCGCATAGGGGGATTACAACGTTCTTTCATGATTCTTCACTAACGAAACAGCTTTTTGAAATGAAAAGGCGCGCGGCTGAACAAGCTCTAACCAACGTGTGCGCCCGTTGTGCATGTAGATCAAGCGTTGAGAGTTCCGGGAGACACCAGCTTCTAACAGCAAACTCTATATTCAAACCTGCGAGGCGACGCTTGTCAAGCAGACCACCTGACTCATAGCTGTATTCTACCGCAGATTTGCTACACAGCTACGCCATCAATATGAAGGGTGAGGCGATCCGGCGCAGAGTGGATAAGGAATGCTTGAAATTATCTGCTATCGTTTTTGCCGATCAGTTGCGGCGGTCAAGGTCGTAATCGCGCAGGCGGCGATAGAGCGTGGAGGGCGAGATGCCCAGAATCTCTGCCGTCCTGGCGCGATGCCAGTTGGTCTGTTCGAGCGCGGCGAGGATTTGCTGGCGCTCGACCTCGCGCAGTGACGCGGGCGAAGCGGTCGAAGGATAAGAGTTTTGTCCGGCGCTGCTGTCGGCACCGGCTGATGCGGTGGTGCCGCCGCCCTGCTGTGCGAGCATGACGGGCGCGGGCATGATCGTCGGGCGCGCGACTTCGGGCGGCAAATCCTGAAGCGTGATGCGCCCATCGTTGCTCAGGAGCACGGCGCGTTCCAGACAATTGCGCAACTGTCGCACGTTGCCGGGCCAACCGTAGGCGCGCAAGGCCTGGAGCGCTTCCGGGCTAAGCTCAATAGCCCTCGCGGCGCTGAGCTGGTGCAGGAGGTGCTGCGCCAGAGGCTCTATGTCCTCCGTCCTTTCGCGCAAAGGGGTGAGCGAAATCTGGAAGCCGTTGATACGATAAAGGAGGTCTGAGCGGAAGGTGCCGTCGGCGACCACCGTGTCAAGGTTGCGATTCGTCGCCGCGACGATGCGGACGTTGACCTCGACTTTGCGCACTCCGCCGACGCGATAAAAGGTGCGCGTCTCGATGGCGCGCAGCAGTTTCGCCTGAAGCTGCGTGGGCAGCTCCGTCACCTCGTCCAGAAAGAGCGTGCCGCCGTCTGCCAGCTCTATCAATCCGAGCTTGCGTCCCTTCGCGCCGGAGAATGCGCCCGCCTCATAGCCGAACAACTCTGATTCGAGAAGCGATTCCTGAAAGGCTGCGCAGTTGAGATCAATAAAGGAGGCGTCGGCGCGATTCGAGAGACGATGAATGGCGTGCGCGACCAGTTCCTTGCCCGTGCCCGATTCACCTGTAATCAAAACGGATGCTTCAGAGGGCGCGACGCGCTCGATGAGACGCACGACCTCGTTCATTGTGTCGGAGATAGAGATGATCTCCGGGGTCGGCGATTGTCTCGCCAGTTGTTCGCGCAATCGTTGATTATCAACGCGGAGGCGTCGTTTATCCGCCGCCTGCCTGACGAGCGCATCAAGCTCCGTGATGCGATAAGGCTTCGAGAGATAATCGTAAGCGCCGAGCTTCATCGCCTCAATCGCCGTCTCGACCGTCGCGTGTCCCGTGAGCATGATTATCTCAGGTGGATTGGGGCGCTCGCGCACGCGGCGCAGCAGCTCCATGCCGTCCATCTTCGGCATGTTGATGTCGCAGAGCATGACATCAACGTTGCTCTCTTCAAGGCGGCGCAGCGCCGCTTCGCCATCTGGTGAAGCCGAAACATTGTAGCCCAGACGCTGAAGCTCTTTCTGGATCACCAGACGCAAATTCGCTTCATCTTCGGCAACGAGCAGTCTTGTTGGTCGCGTGTTCTCGCTCAAGCTGTTTCCTCTCCGTCGTATTGGGACAGGGCCGGAAGCGTCATCGTAAACGTTGTGCCGACCCCGACCGTTGATTGAACGTCCAGACGCCCGCCATGCTCCACTACGATACCATAACAGACGGCGAGGCCAAGCCCCGTTCCCTGACCGATCTCTTTAGTAGTAAAAAACGGATCGAAAATCTTCGTCAAGTTCTCGCTCGCGATGCCGACGCCCGTATCGCTGACCTCAACAAGGACGTGCGACTCAAGATTGCGTGCGCTAAGCCTAAGGCGGCCGCCCGCAGGCATCGCGTCTATCGCATTGGTGGCGAGCGCGATGACGGCCTGCTGCAACTGTCCCGCGTCGCCGGAAACGGACGCGAGCCCCTCATCGGCCTCAACCACGATCTCAACGCCTTCGCCGCGTCTCTGGTGCATAAGAAGACGCGCCGTCGAGCTGATGACACCGGAGATTTCGACCGCCACGTGCTGTCCGGCGCGCGTGCGGCTAAAGTCGAGCAGACCGTTGGTGATCATCTTACAGCGAAAAGCCTCGCTGCGAATCAGCCCCAGGTATTCACGCAGGTCTTCCACTTCGGGAGAGCCGTCGAACGCGCCCTCAGTGACGCGCGACTCAAGCGCCTCGGCACACGCGGAGATGGTCGCCAGCGGATTATTGATCTCGTGAACGACGCCCGCCGCGAGGCGACCGACAGCCGCCAGTTTCTCTGCACGTGCGATGGCGCGCTGCGCATCAACGCGCGCCGTGATGTCTTCGCCGACCGTTATGACGTGCGAGACCTCGCCGTCTTCGTCAGCGCGCATCGGAATCTTGCTCACGAGCCAGTGCTTGGTCTCGCCCTCACCCGTGGTCGTCTTCTGCTCTATGCGCTCGATCTCGCCCGTCTCGAAGGCGCGCGCGAACTCGTGCTCCAGCACCTGCCGCTTCTGCCTGGTCAACACGTCGAAGACGTTGCGGCCCAGCGCAGCGTAGCGCGGGATACCCTGTCCACCCTGCTCGCGGTTGCGATTCCAGGCCACTATCGAATAGTCGCGGTCAACGGCGTAAAGCGAGAGCGGCAGGCTGTCAATGATCGCTTCCGTAAAACGGCGCTGCGCTTCGGCTTCGGCCGTGCGCCTTTCGACCTCACGGCTCAAAGAGCTTGCGGCATCGCGCGCGGATTGATAGAGCGAAGCGACGTGCGCGGCCAGTGCGGCCTGCTGCGCCGCAGCGTCAACCAGTCGCCACACGGTCTCGGTGCAATCCTCCGGCGTGTCGAAACCGACGACGAGCAGCCCCTTGGTGCGGCCGCTGAAACGAAGCGGCGCGGCGTACTCGACGCGGTGCGCTTCGTCGCGCAGAAAAAATTCTTCGGGATTATTCAACAACACAGAGGTCGAAGAGGCAGAAGAGGCGAGCCACGCGGCCAGACGATCCACATGGACGACGCGTTCATCCTCTGCGCTGCCCTCGCGGTCGAAGGCGCAGATGATCGGGCCGCTGTTTTTGTCCGCATTGACGGCCGCAGCGCACAGCACAGCGCCGGTTCCCTCGTAGGTCGCGCCCGCCACGTGACGTACGACCTGCGCGGGCTCCAGAGCGCGCAGGAGACCGCGACCGAGGTCTGCCAGAAATTGCAATTCGCGATTCGTGCCGACGAGCGCCCATTCGCGCTTCGCTGTTTCCAGATGCGCGCTGATACGCGAGAGCAACTCGCGCGGGCTCGAAGGCTTGACGATGTAATCGTCCGCTCCGGCGGCGAAGGCTTCGACCTTACGATTCTCCTCGTCGCTGGCGGTAAAGACGACGAGCGGCAACTTGCGGGTTGCCGCCTGCGTGCGTAGCAGGCGACAGAGCGCGAGCCCGTTAACTCCGGGAATCTCTATGTCTAAAACGACCAGATCACAGGGCTCCTTGTGCAGCAGACGGAGCGCCCCGGGCGCATCAGAGGCCGTAAAGGCGCGGTGGCCCGCCTCCTCGAAGATGCGGCTGAGCGAGGCGCGCTCGCTCGCCACAGGGTCAACGATAAGCAGCGTCGCCGTTTTTTTGTGTGTGCTGGAAGGAGCCGACATGCTTTACCGAAATCCCGAAGAGCAAGCGCCAAGGTGCTCATGGATGTCGGGGAATGAGCCCAAGCGCGTGCGCTTTGTGCGGGACGTGCGTGCGCCAAGTCGAGCAGGCGATGATCGCCTGGCCGGGGCCGCACGTCTCTTTATGGATTGAAAGCGATGCCGACCGCGTTTGTCAAGAAGTTCGGCAAAACAAGGTGAGCGTGAAGAGCAATGTGAG
>JBKKAL010000025.1:0-46574 GCA_046714695.1 Pyrinomonadaceae bacterium | reverse complement strand
CTGCTCTCGGCCTCGGAAGCATCTTGAGCAGTACCTGCGGCTAAAGCATCAGCCGCGCCGGGCGCGAGAGCCGCCTTATATGCCGCCTCGGCGACCTTGCGTTCATTTTCTGCTTCCAGAAGCTGCCGGTTTAGATTGGTGAGGCGTTCGACAACCGTATTCTGGCTGGCGTCGAGGGAGAGAATTTGATGATTCTTAGCGTATTCGAGAAGCTGATTTTCCTGGCTTCGGATTTGATTCTGTAGCTCGTTGATACGCTCTTGAAGAATATTGCCGGTCGTCGTGTTGTTGTCAGTCTTCCTTTCCAGATTTGAAAGGACGAAAGTATCTGCAAGCGCATTGACGATTCTGGCAGCCGTCTGCGGATTGGAGTGATGGTAGGTGATATCAATCAGGCGAGTCTCTTTGATCGGTAGGCGAACCTCTTTGACCGGCTCAACCTTAAGGCCGGATTGAATCGCCGCGACATAGGGCGCGAGCCGCGTGGCCTCCGCCAAGTCCTCGCGCGATGCTTTCGAACTATTATCCGTTGTTTGAGTCGTCGTGGCGGGCGGCTCTACGCCAGCGCCCTGCTTGCCTGACGGTCTTTGCCACCAGGAGAGCGAAGCTCTCGATTGAGGAAGAGTGAAAGCCGGATCATGCTCAAGGTCCAGAGTCTTGACGACGCGGCGGATAAGCCTCTGGCCGATGAGGATTTGAAGCTGCGTGTTGAAGTACGCCGGATCATTAACCGGATTGACGACGAACGGCCCGTTCTTTGTCGTGCTGAAATTTGTATTGATTGTCTCAAGATCAACTTGCACCTGCGCTTCCGCCTCGTAGAGATCGGGCTGCCGCGCCATGAAAATGGCAACCAATCCCGTAAACAGCGCCGTGATGCCGATAATCAAAAAAAGATACCGGCGCACCGAGTTTATAAAATCTCGCCAGTGCGCCCTGTCGTCGGAATACGTGTCGTAGCCATTAACGGTCTGCGGGTATTCCGCCTCCAGCGACTCACGCGAATCCAAAGAGCCACTCTCAATCAATAGATTTTTTCTCATCTTGATTTCCTATGCTCTGCGAGCCCAGGGCAGACAGGCGGAGATTGACCATTGCTCCGGGCCGCTCAAAAAGTATTCTGGCATCGGCTGAAGTCGTCCAGGCTTGGAGCCGAACGTTTGAGTAAGAGCTGCTAACGAATTATCTGCATGGGGAGACGTGCGGCTGAAGGGATAACGCTGCTCAGCAGGTTGCGTAGAAACCTTTTACCGCTGGCCGTGGGCACTTCCACGATGTCGTTTGCTTGCAGCGCGATATCTTCGGCGCTCTGTCTGCTGATCGCCTTCAGGTCAACGATGATCTCCCTTTTGGTTTTGTTGCCCGGCTCCTGCCTGACGATGCGCACGCGGCTGCTCTGCGTATCAGGCAGAGTCCCGCCGGACATTGCGATGGCCTGCGAGACCGTGAGTTTTTCTTTAAGAGTAATAGCAGAAGGCTTGAGCACATTACCGACGACGAAAATCTGCTCTGCATCGAGAATAGTGATAACGTCGCCCGGTATTACATACGGGTTGGATTGAGCGTCACCCCGCAAGGTGTCATCCAACGTATAGGTATTTATCGCCACCTGAGTATCGTCATTTGCAGAAGATGTGCTGGAATCACAGATTGAAGAAGAAGCGCTGTGAACTATCTGGATATTGCCTCCCGCACGTTCTGCCGGGCCTCCGGCAAATGATAGTAATTCCAGAAGACGTATCCGTCGCTGAAGTTGAAAGCGCCCCGGCGTATTGACCGCTCCAATAACCGCAACCGGCCTTGAGTGATACTCCTTTATAAAGACATCAACCTGCGGATTCCTCATATACCTCTCGTAACCCACGGCGATCTCTTTCGACAGTTCGCTTTCAGTGCGGCAGGCAGCCTGAATCCCATTCAACAAAGGCATGCGGATTGTGCCCGTCTCCTCGACGCGCACGGCTTCACGCGACAGTTGCGGAAGCTTATAGACGCGTATTTCAAGCACGTCGCCCGGCCCGATACGATAGCCCTCGTCCGCCAGCGAAGAACTCTTCGCAATCAGGTCACGCGCGCGCGTCCCGCTTGCTTCCTGCGCCGCCACAGTTTGAGTTAAACCTAAGGTCAAAGCGGCGAGCGCACAGGCCCGTACAAGCCCACTCAAACTCATCCCGCACCAGCGGCGGGAACAAGACTTATATTGATTTTTCATAAGCCACCTATCTTCTCGTCCTTCTCATCCGGCGGGACGAAAGCGCCTCTCGCAAGTGGTTGGGGTAAGCCAGGTTGAGCACCGTGTTGCTTAGCACCACCATCAGCTCTTCATAATCGCGCACAAAGCTGCCGGTCAGCGGATTGTCGTGCATCTTCATGACAACCCCATCCCTGACCCACTGCCAGAATTGAGTCTGAGTAGTCCAGAACTGCTTTCGATCCCGGCAGAGAATCAGTGCTGTACGCTTGTTCTTTCCCTTTTTTAACTTTTTCGGTGTCACCACTATTGAGCCTCTCGATTTCAGGGTATGCTCCGCCCCCTGCGATTCCTCCTGCTGTTTTATTGAGACAAGCAGAAAATAGAGTCGCAAAAACCCCATCAGGGGAAGCCACAAACGAAGGCGGCGATATTCGTATTGTTCAGTCGTTGAAGAGCAGGAAGAGAAGTGAATCATCTACCGGCAAAAAGGGTTAAACCCTTCGGCCATCCTGCTCTTATCAGAATTAACAAATTGTTAATGCGGACAGTACACCAGAATCAACGAGCACTCTTTAAAGCGCCGAATGACACAAATTTACGCTTGAGTCGGCTTCAGGCAATCGAGCGCTCTCTCTGGTTCCTTAGCGCAGAGGCCCTTTGAGTGGGTAAGTTCTAAGGAAAAGAGGCATATAGGGCAATCCTTTCATCGGTGATTAACTGGGGCAGGCAGCAGTTTGATTGCTGGTGTGTCACCCCTCTTCAGGGCAAGTCCGCTGAAAATAAAAAAACCATCGTTCTACAGAGACGAAACATTAGTGCCTCCTCGGTTTCAAGCCTTCTCGAAATAATCCGTCGAGGGCTTTCGCCTCAGGCACTGACGCCCAGCGTAGATGGTTTGGAATCCAATCCGACTCTTTCGGTTTGGCTGAATTCAACTTTTCAACGGTCTGAAGGTAACGTAGAAGATAGTTCAAGCCGGGATTTCCGTCTGTGATGTACTTCACTTATAGATATTTTTTTTACACATGTACTCCGAGGTCGAATTGGACTGCTCGCACTCCTGTTTAGCGCGAACAGCTACAACACTGTCACACCTTCATGAACGAGGGAGATTCCGTGTTCATGTCACAGAATACACGGGTACACTGCGCATAATTGGGTTCTTCTACTAAGAGATAGGGTTCGCGGGGGAGATCGTTAGATAAATGTGGGGTGGTAAAACTCGTCGGTCGGATGCAGCGAGATTCAGTCGGGTCTTATCGGAAAATTACACTTTAAACTTGAAGGGTGAGGACTTTTGTAAGGGCGTGAGTATGGAATGTCTATAAGTTTAAGTATCCGGCCACGGCGTTGCTTAAGCTTTTGCAACGAGCGTCCTTCTTGGCTGATCCTCCCACAGGTTAGGCATCTTGGGTGCGAATCGGCTCACCATTTGACGACCGAGAAGGCGGTCTGATTCGCTGTCAACGATCCGATAACATTCACAAACGTTTTTTTCCAAACCCTTGCGGTCGAGAATCCTGATACGTCCACGGATGTAATTTATCAGTCCGTTACCTTGTAGATGCCGGGCTGCATGAGTAATACCTTCACGGCTTACTCCTAACAAATTGGCAATCAGTTCTTGTGTCATAGGCAGTTCATCTGACTCCGCGTTATCGTGACTAAGCAAAAGCAGGCGGCAGAGTTGCTGTTCAATAGTATGAAGACTATGGCAAACAGATATTTGTGAGATTTGAGTTATGAACGCCTGAGTATAACGTAAAAGCAGACGTTGAAGATCTCCTCCCCGAGCAAATTCATCCTTGAGGATGTTAGCTTTCATTCTCATCACGCCGCCAGCCACCTGCACGACAGCACAATATGGCAAGGCCATATCGCCCAGGAATAGTGAGGTTCCCAGCATTCCTCTGTTACCGACAATACTTATTTCAACGGTTGCACCGCTTTCCACGGTGTAGAGCCAAAAGATGATAGCGGTCGTGGGGAAATAGACATATTCCATCTGAGCGCCGGCTTCGCACACGATTTCGCTTGGGGTTAAAGTGAAATGCTCTAAATGTGGATAAATACGATCAAATTCCTCGGCGGGCAAGGCATTAAGAATCCGGTTTCTCGCATGATTTGGGGGCAATGATGCTAGCATTGTGAGTCTCTACTTAGTTGTGTTTGCTGATAAAGAGTACTTGCGAATGGATAAAGTTTTATTGCCGGCAATATTCCATTCTTTTCTGTTTAGCTTTAAATGTTTGTAGATTGATTAAAAGCGTTGAAACAAAATCTGGGTAATACTCAGGAACTTGCGAAAGAACTTCTTTGCTGCCTTCTTGCCGCTATGGACTCTGGCCGCGATCTCGCTTATTCCGGGAGTCGAGCAATCCAGTTAAAAGGAATGTCTTTCCTTTGGGAAGGGAAGTGATTTAACCATTATGGCTGTGCTTTCGGGCTGGCATAACACCGCGTTTAGAACTCGATCTTCCGTAGTACAAGCATGATTCTTACTTTCTCTTATCCCAACCTGGCTCGAAGGAAAGCAGGCGTCCATCTTCGGGTTTGCTGTTTATCAAGTCTTTGCCACAGTTCCACCGCAACTTGAACCGGCCCCTGCAGTGCATCCGAAGCAGTGTGAGCCTGTTATGATCGGTCGTCCTGCGAATTTCCCCGTATCAAGCTCGAAGATGGTCTGCGGCAGTTCGGGAGTCACAGTGAGTTCGATCATTTGATTAAAGTCGCAGTCATAGAGCCGTCCATTCCAATCCACATTCAACGTACTGCGGCACATCAGTCCCTCGACCGCGTCGGAATTAAACGCCTCAACGAGCTTTCTCATATAACGCTCTTCATTGCCTGTGCGGCGCAGGTAGTGCAGAAAACGCTGAATGGGCATATTCGTGATCGTATAGAGCCGGTCAAACGAGACACCGTACCGCTTCATCAACTCGTGCTTGAAATCGGCTTCGATAGAGCTTTGCCTGGGCGGCAGAAACGCTCCCACGGGGTTGTACACAAGATTCAGGACGAGTCCGCTTCCCTCTATGCCATAGCC
Organism: Pyrinomonadaceae bacterium; assembly: GCA_046714695.1. Classification (GTDB taxonomy): domain Bacteria; phylum Acidobacteriota; class Blastocatellia; order Pyrinomonadales; family Pyrinomonadaceae; genus DASQYE01. The sequence continues at coordinate 41,334 of JBKKAL010000025.1, read as the reverse complement.
GACCGCGTTCAAATGACGGAGCGCTCTAATAGACTTATCAAAGACTCCGCTCCCTCTCTGGGCATCTGTTTGCTGCTCAAGAAAATATGGGAGTGAAGAGACGACCTCAACATTGTTATCGCGGAAGAACTCCGGCAGATCATCCTGACCCGCCTCGAACATGACAGTCAGGTTGTGACGTACCATGACGTGTGTATCCAGAGCGCGAGCTGCTGCGACGAGATACCTGAAAGATGGGTTAAGCTCAGGCGCGCCGCCTGTGATATCGAGCGTAGGAAAGCGGAACTTGCGCACGGCTTCAATGACTTGTTCGGCCACCTCGCGCGTCATGATTTCCGTGCGCGTAGGTGAAGCGTCAACATGACAATGCTTGCACGCCTGATTGCAGAGCTTGCCGACGTTGATCTGCAAAGTCTCAATCGCGCCCCCGCGCAGTAGTTTCATCCCGTGCGTCGCCAGTTTCTCGTCAAAATCGTAAAGCGAAAGCGACGGGACGGTTGAAGGGGCTTGGATGACAGGCAATTCCTGAGGCATTACATTGATACCTTATCAACCGAATTATGCGCTTGCAGCCCGTGTATGAGCGTCGCGCCGCCTCTGAGCGCCGCCGCCATGTGTATGGCCTCGGTCATCTGCTCCATGTTCGATCCCGCTTCGAGACAGGCTTGCGCATAGGCATCTATACAATAAGGACACTGCAAGGCGTGCGCGACCGCAAGCCCGATCAAAGCCTTCTCGCGCCGCGTCAAAGCGCCGTCTTCCTGGCACGCCTCGTACCATGCAGTGAATTTCTCGAAGAGGTCCGGACGGTGTTTAGCTATCTCCGAAAAACGTCGCAGGTCGTCTTCTTCGTAATATGCCATTCTTGCGACACTCCTTTTAAAGTCAGCAAAGTTACCGCACAGTTATTTCCGAGCCGACAGTCAAATACATCTATGTCACGTGCGGTTGTCATCTTGATGCTAAAAGAGCATGCCTCAGATTGCCGAATCTTTGCGCGTGTGGCGGACGGGAGCATACATACGCGCGAGCCTGCGCGGGTGGACGCCCAGCCAGTAGAGCGCCTGCAGCAGAGACCATCGCGTGAAGGTAAGGGCGAAGCTGCGGCCCTCAAAGCGTCTTGAAGATGTGATGACCACAGCCGGTATCTGGATCATCCGTCCGGCAAGCCTGAGCTGTCGCACCAAATCCAAATCTTCAAAGATGGGAAACGGTTTAAGGCCGCCGATGCGCCGGTACGTTTCGCACCGCACGAAAATACCTGAATCGCCGTAGAGAAGCCCCAGCTTTCGCAACTGAGGATATAGCCAGGTAAGAAAGCGTGCCGCACGGCGCTCACCGTCGAAGCGCACGCGAAAGTTGCCGCCGACTACTTTCGCATCACTCAACGCTTCGGCAATATGCTCTGCCGCCGCAACGGGAGGAATCGTATCGGCGTGCAGAAACCACAGGGCTTCGCCTTGGGCGGCGCATGCTCCGGTATGCATCTGAAGCCCACGCCCCCTTGCGCTCTTGATGACATGCACGCCGCGCTCTCGCAAAATCTCGATTGTCCCGTCATGGCTGCCGCCGTCAACGACGATCACCTCAACGCGGCCTCGCACCTCTTTAACAGCATCGAGCATCGCCCCAATCGAGTGCGCCTCGTTGAGAACCGGGACAATGATCGAAAGAGCTGGTCGCTCTGGTTCTGTCTCTCTCTTCATTTCTCCCTCTTCTCATTCAGGGCAGAAGATGATGATGATGGTCGGGCGCAGCGGGCGGATTAGAGCGCGAGGGTTGGCCGTCTCCGGGAAGTATCCAGGTCGGGCGTTGTTCGCCAAACGGCATTTTGAGAGCTTCGATGAGTTCGACTTCCAACGGGTCGCGGTAGGCGGGCACGCCAATCGTGATCTCTTCCTGCGGCACATTCAATCGTAATGTGCCATGCAACCGATCCCAGATGGACAGCCCGCTAGACCAGTTCGAGTCAGTCTCCTCGCGAATCATAGAATGATGTATTCCGTGCATACGCGGCGTGACGATGAAACGATTCAATTTGCGCTCGACTTCGACGGGTAGCCGCACGTTCGAGTGATGAAAAAGAATGGAGAGCAGCAGGAAGGTCTGCCAGAAGGAAAGCGAGAATGGCGTAACGCCGATCAGCAAAATCTGCCCGGCACGCCAGCCGGTCGAAATGGCAAGCTCGCCGAAATGAAAGCGCAGCGCGGTCGAAGCGTCTAAATCCAAATCAACATGATGTGCGACGTGAAAACGCCAGAGCATCGGCGCTTTGTGCGTCACGACATGCCACATGTAAAGCGTGTAATCCAAAAGGATCACGGCGAGCGTGACTTCCAGCCATTTTGGTAGACGCACAAGTTTGAGCAGCCCACATTTGCGCCTCTCAACCAGTGCCGTCAGCGGTTCGGTGAGTGGTCGTTCGATGAGTTGAAGCGTAGCGGCAGCCGCACCCGCCACCGCTAGATTACGCACATTGCGCTTGAGCTTCGGTTCGACGGCACGCCTTAGCGGGCGGCGGCGCTCCAATAGATATAGGAGACCAAACGCGCCGACGATTATTGGCGCACTCAACCATGCAGGCACTCGATGTTTCTTCACAATCTTCGCCGCTTAATAAATAATCACCAACCATCGGGGCGGTTACGGACGTATATTCATAAATCGAAAACGGGGGCTTTTATGAAAGCTAATTTATCATATACAGGGCGAAAGTTACGCGGCGTCGCCGAACTCAAAGCGGGAGATTACTTTTTGCTCGCGGGCAGTCGTGTCAGCGGTTAATCAATAACGGATAGATAATTCCAACTTCGGGGCGACGAACATCTCAGCATGAAGAAAAGGGCCAAACAATCAAACCATTCTCTGGTTTTCGTCTATCACGCTGACAGCGGCCTCTTTCATGCCCTGACCGATATGGCCCATAAAACATTTTCTCCTCAGACGTATCAGTGCAACCTCTGCGCGCTCACCTACTCGACATTCGGTATGCGCAAAAGCTGGAAACAATTTCTCGAAACTCTCGATCTGCCTTTCGAGTTTTTACATGCCGATCAATGGAAGCAGCGCTATGGCGGCTTAAGTACGCCCTTGCCTGCCATCTTTATGAAGAAGACCGGAAGGCTTGAGCTTTGGATTGATGCGGATGCGATCAATGCCTGCCGGACAATAGGGGATTTGAAGCAGCTTATTAAAAATAGATTGAGCCAGCCGCTTTGATTAAGACCTTCACAGCCGCAGTTTTTAATGCTTCTCCCATGTCATGTGCGCTGTTGCACAAAAGCAGCGCAGATCGGTAAGTGAAGAACAACCGCTCAACCTCACTGCCCAAAATGTGAACGGGTTGAAACATAAAAAGCATTATCTGTTGTGTATCCTACATAGCAGATGGGGAACAGTAGCCGTTATTCGTAGGGAGAAAACATTATGGTTAAATTAGCATTGTACGTTCGACTGGAAGCAAAACCCGGAAAAGAGGAGGACGTTGCGAACTTTCTGCTTGGCGGACTGGCGTTAGTTGAGGCGGAACCGGCGACGATCGCCTGGTTTGCGATCCAAATGGGGCCTTCAACATTCGGCATCTTCGACGCTTTTCCGGATGAAGAGGGACGGCAAGCACACCTGTCAGGCAAAGTCGCGGCGGCATTGATGGAAAAAGCTTCAGAGCTATTCGCACAGCCGCCCACCATCGAGAAGTGCGACGTGCTTGCGGCCAAGCTTCCTTGAGCCGAAGTTCTTCACATTCAAACTTGAAACTGGTGATAGGACAATACTATGGAAGCGGCGGCATTCGAGGGGAGCGCCGCGCGGGAGGTGGAGAGAGTCTCAATTAATTATATGCATCAATCATCTGTTTGATTTGCAATAGTATCCAAATCCATATATGAAGGCGAAAGTTATCAGCGTCGGCATCTTTGACCAGATCGTTAGCGGCGGCGGGGTGCGCCTTTTTACGACAAAGCTTCTTGAAGAGTTTTCCAAACTTGCCGGAGATAAATGGAGCTTTCATTTGATGTGGCCGCTTTTCGACTCAAGCAATAATTTCCTGCCTCAACCGAGGCTGCCCCGTACGACCTTCGAGCGGATAAGTATTGATCCTGCCGCCAGAGTGCATAACAAAGTTATCCCGCAGTTATATGAATTTTCGAGTAACGGAAATTCCGGCGGCGAAATAGTGGGATCAGCAAACGTTCGTCTGCAAGAATATGAAAGGGCCGCAAGGGAGCACGAGCAGGGGATTTTGCGTTCGGGAGAAGGGCAGGGATTGCGTTGGCTCGATGAAAGAATCAGCAAATTCAATCTGATTTTCTTTCCTTATCCGTATCTTACATTACCGGGAAAGCGTGAGTGGCAACCGTCAAAACCTGTCGTCACAACGCTCCATGATCTGGCGCACGAGCAGACGGATGCCTGGGGAGAGATGACAGAGCCTTTAAGGAAAGAAGTCAGCAGATGGACGCGTATTTCCAGGCTGGTTATTTTTTCCTCCGAATACATCAAATGCGAAGCGCAAAAGATATATGGTCTGCCTGAAGAACGTGCGAAGCGAATCTACCTCGCTCCATCCGAGGAGAGCGAAGCGGGTGAAATGCACTATGATGTGCGCAGCCGTTATGGGCTTGATAAGGAATACGTACTGACGCTCGGGTGGGCCGCCAGACACAAGAGGGTGGAGACGATTATCGAAGGGTTCGCCTTGTTCAAAAAAAAATCAAAGAGGGAAATCGCTCTGGTGATCGCCGGGCCGCGCACGGAGGAACTGTTAAGCGAGAGCACTTTCGGGCTAGAAGTCGGTCGTGACCTGTTCGCCTTAGGGTACGTGAGAGAAGAAGATATACCGGCGCTCTATAAGAATTCCTCGCTTGTCGTCACGGCCTCCATTAGCGAGGCCGGGCTTAACGCTATGATCTTCGATGCGATGAAATATGAGAGGGCTGTTGTTTGCTCTCATATCCCTCAATTCATCGAAAGGCTGGGCACAGACGATTCGCTGGCATTGACCTTCGATCCCTTTTCGCCGCAATCACTCGCCGAAATACTATGCAAGCACTTCGATAACCCAGAGCGCGCTGGATTGAGAGTTGATCGTGCCAGAAAATTTATCGCCTCGCGCCCGCTCTCGGAAGTAGGCAAAGAGTATTTGGAGGCTTTTGAATCGGTGCTGTGACTTGCTCAAATAAAGGGCGTGAGCGGCCTCTGATTCCGAAGGATAGGATTTTTTTTATGTATAGCGTACTACCCGATCTAGTAGTTCTTGAGCAAAAGAAAATTGCGCACAGATTTATCCCGCTGGCCGAACCTGTTCTGAACGGCAATGAGAAAAAGTATCTGCAAGACTGCTTGGAGACGGGCTGGATTTCCGGCAGCGGTAAATACGTTGATGCCTTCGAGGATGGCTTCGCCGCCTTTTGCGACGCTGCGCACGCTATCGCCATCGTCAACGGGACGGCGGCTCTACACGTTGCACTTCTGGCGCTGGGGATAGGGCCGGGAGATGAAGTGATAGTTCCAGACCTGACCTACATCGCATCGGCAAACGCTGTGACTTACTGTGGCGCAAGACCCGTTTTTTCCGATGTTGATCCTGTGACCTGGACTTTGAATCCGGAGGATGTAGCGCGCAAGCTATCGCCTAGAACCAAAGCCATCATGCCGGTTCACCTGTACGGGCATCCAGTGGATATGGATCCGATCCTTGATCTGGCGAAAGCACACAACCTTTTCGTCGTCGAAGATGCAGCCGAAGCACACGGAGCCGAATACAAAGGACGCCGGGTTGGGACACTGGGGGATATAGGAGTCTTCAGCTTTTATGGAAACAAGATCATCACCACCGGGGAAGGTGGAATGATCGTCACTAACAATAGCGAACTGGCGAGCACGTCCCGCTTGCTCAAAGGGCAGGGCATGGACCCGCAGCATCGCTACTGGTTTCCGATAATCGGTTACAACTATCGTATGACGAACATGCAGGCGGCCATCGGTCTGGCGCAGTTCGAGCGTATCGAATGGTTTATAGAGAGACGCCGCGAGGTCGCCGGATGGTACGACGACGCTTTAAAGTCGCTTCCCGTCCTGAGGCCCATTGAAGCCGCCTGGGCGAAAAATTCCTACTGGCTTTATTCTATCTGTGTGGATGAAGAGATTGATCGTGACCTCCTGATGAATGATTTGCTCGACAGGGGTGTCGAGACGCGACCGTTTTTCTATCCGATGCATCAGATGCCGCCATACCTCGATCCGGCTGATGCTGCCTACCCCGTCGCCAACGGGTTAGCTGCTCAGGGCCTCAGCCTGCCATCTTCCGCCACCTTGTCTAAACCGGATGTGGCCTGGATAGCGAGTATGCTGGAAGAGTGTCTGGAGAAACAGTGCGGTGAAAAAATGGTGAGCAGGCGATAATATCAGGTTAAAGATTGATTTGATTTTATGTGTCGCACGAACTGTTTTCTATTGAACGGATGCCGGGAATCTTATGAATAATAATATGGCTATTCGTCCTCTCGGTGTTGATGATGCTGGCGCTTTATCCTCGATGCTACGGGCTCAATCCGGCGAATACGCACGATTTTTCAGGCCATTCAGTTTCGACACGGCTGCCATTGCCGATGTTTTGGCAAGTCAGGGTCAAGACGTGCTGATGGGCCTGTACTGGCAGAACCGGATAGTGGGATTTTTTATGCTGCGCGGCTGGAACGAGGGTTATGATGTGCCAGCCTTTGGCATATTGATTGATGAAAGATTTCGTGGTTGCGGTCTGGAGATGCTTTCGCTGGAAACAGCCAAGATCGTTTGCAAACTGCGCGGAGCATCTCGCATCATGATAAAAATGCATCCGGAAAACATCTCCGCGAAAGGTGTGCTAAGGAAAACAGGGTTCGTTCAAAGCGGCGTTGAAGTCGAGAGCGGCAACCTGATTTATCACTCCGATATTCGTCCCCGTAGAGAGTCCAGTCCTAAACTGTGAATCTTTTAAGAGAAGCGTCTGAAGAACTCCTGAATGTTGAAGACCCAACCGATGAGACAGAAGCTTTTTTCGATCATCACGCCGACATACAACTGTGGCCCGAAGATCGAAAAGACAATAGATTCCGTTCTGACGCAGGACGAAGACCTGTTCGAACTTCTCATCGTTGACGGAGCGTCAACAGACGAGACATTGAGCATCATCGGAAAATATGGAGACCGCATCAAACTGGTGTCGGAAAAGGACAAAGGCGTTTACGATGCTATGAACAAAGGGATAGACCTCGCATCGGGAAAATACCTGTATTTTCTGGGGGCCGGGGATAGAATGAGGGCAAATGTTTTACGAAAGATTGAGAAACTGATGCCGGATAAGCCGCTCGCTTTCGTTTATGGAAACGTGTACTGGATGGATCAGGCGATCATTTACAGCGGAGAATTCGACAGGTCAAGACTCAAAACACAAAATATCTGTCATCAGGCGATATTTTATGAAAGAGCTATTTTCGATGTGATGGGCAAATTCGAGCTGAAATTCAAAGTGTTGGCGGATTATGTTTTCAATATCAAATGTTTCGGGGATGACCGCATTGACAAGAGATACATAGATTATGTCATCGCAAGCTTTGAAGGCGGCGGCTTGAGCGCTAAACAAAAAGACCTCGATCTCTCCAACGAACACGCACAATTAATCAAGAATTATTTGGAATAATTGAACGTCTCCTTCTTAAGCGCAGAGCGATTTTATAGACGGTCGTGTACGGATTGACGCTTTGATTGTCCAGAGCCGGGGTGGTCTAAGACATCAGGCTGCGATATGTCTGGTAGAAGTATGAGGCGGCATTGACCTGTCGTAATCTTTGAGCTTGTGCGCGGCTATTGGCGATATTGTCTTGCCGGAAGCCAGTATCCGAGATCATGCGAAAGATGAGGTTCGACAGAGCTTCGACATCGTCTGGATCGAAAACAAATCGCCCATCATTAATAGTCTCCGGCAGTGAAGTGACATCAGAGCAGATTACCGGCACTCCCAGCAGTATCGCCTCGAACAGCGGAAAGCTGCCCGCCTCGTACCTTGTAGGAATCGTGACCAGAGCCGCGTGCTGATAGAGCCAGCACAACTCATCTTCTGGTACGATGCCCGCAAAAAGCACGGAATCTTCCAGCCCGAGCGCCTCGACTTGCGTCAGGACTTCCCTGTGATAGTGATGGTTAATTCCTCCGGTACAAATCAGGCGCAGATTCTCCATATGCCGGCGCTGCACCTCCTTTAGCGCTCTGAGAAGCAGGACGTGGTTTTTGTGTCTCCAGGTATGAGATGGATAGAGTAGAAAGGGCTTCGAGCGGTCGTATTTCTCACCGTAAGAACGAGAGGCCGCGGGCGTCGGTTCTCGAAGCGAGATTGCGCTGAAGGGAATCGGGCACACATAAATTTTATCTGATGGCAGGCCGAAAAACTTAATCAAGTCTTCTTTGACATGATTGAAAGAGACGATCACCTTTCCGGCTTTTTCCATCGCTTTCCAGTAATGGACGGCCCGCGTAGCCCTTTGAGCAGGTGTAAAGTTTTCAGGGAAATGCAGCTCCTGAACATCATGCATGGTAATTATAAAGGGTAGCCCCGGGTCAACGTGCGGCAACTCTTCGACGCCGTATATGGTGAGGCTGTAAGGAATCTGCAAGTCCCTGTGAAGAATCGTCTGTGTTGGGAAATGAAGTAAATCTAGATCAAGCGCATCGAGCCAACGCGTAAGATAATTGGAACGAACCTGTCGTGTCTGATCATCCGGCCCAAAGCCTGGACTGATCACCGCGTCGAGATCGCTCTCCTGCTCTAATTGAAGATGCTGGTTTGCCGGGGCAGTAGGAATCAAACAAATATCAGCGACTCCGGGAGTGCGCGCGATTGTCTCCCGGAGCTTATCAGGCGGCGCGGCGGCGCAAAGCAGAACGAAGTGCCATCCCGGCTCGAAGTCTTCGAGCAGAGAGGTCAGTACCCGAAGGGCATAAGGCCCGATGCCTCCGTATTCCAGTGAAGCATCGCCAAGCCAGAAGCCGACCCTAAAATTTCGTTGATCGTTCATTAAGGTCGAAATGATAGACGAGATTACCGCTCGCGGCGTCCACTCCGGTCTGGACAAACCTTGCTTCTTCAAAGAGAGCCTTGGCTGCCGTATTGTCCGGGTGCACCTTGAGCATAATGCGCGGCGAGCGGCGCAGCTTGCAGATGCTTTTTACCATCTTCAAAGATAGTCTGGTCAGTCCATAGCCGCTATATCTCTCATCAATCAAGACACCGTAAGATGGCGCTTCATAGCCTTTGTCCCAACCGCGCAGCATAAAAAAACCGGCCAGATCATTCTGCCAGTAGATTCCCATAAAGACATCTTGATCCATGCCCGCGAGCATGGCGGCGATAGTATCCTGATCGAAGCTAAATGGAGTAAAGAAACGCACATAGGCGGGGGATTGAGCGCGCAACATGGCGGTAAGCTGCGGCGCATCATCTGCATCAAGCGGGCGGATTTTAAAACCATCTGCCATATTTGATAAGTCGCCTCTTCGCATAGGCCGCTAATGCCATTCCCTTACGGATTCCGGACATTATCAATGCCTTCTGACAAACTTGTCAGGATTACTTACACCGAACTTTACCGCACCATCTTATAAAAGGTTCGTTACCCTGAGTTGACCATTATGAGACGACTAAGATTCCGATTACAAGTATTACACTGAAAAACAGTTTCGACATCAATTCTACAAAACCCACGTATATTTATAAGAGATAAGAGGTTCAGAAGAATTAATACGAATCCATAAGTACGCTCGCGTACAGAAGAAGATTCTTCTTCTTGGTAATGTAACTTAAATTTTCCGGCGATAATCCCAGGGCATTTACCTGCGTGGGAGTGATCTTCTAAAGCAGTTGGGTCCGTCGTCTCCATGGATTATTTGATGACGACCTCAAAATAAGGATTCCTAGGGTAGATACCTCGAAGCCACAGACCAGACAAAAGCGATAAATTTAACCGGTAATTTGCCAATCCAGTCGGGGACGGTGATCCGTACCTATATTGCAGTCCCCTACTTCTGATTATTGTCTCTCTGTACCATCGGTTTGTTTAGTGTTAAAACATAATGCGAAGCTTGCAAGCTTATTAGCTTTAGGGGTTGGGAGTTAAGACATCCTGGCGACCCTGAAACCGTAAGTTGTTGTGTAGCGCGTACTCATAGCCCGGAGCACGCCGCTTACAGGAGGAATCCGGGCCTTACAAGGAAAGGAAGCTCAAATGCGCAAACTCTTGACCGTGGCAGTGCTTGGCCTGCTGGTCTTTTCGTTGCTCTCCATCGGCCCCGGTAAGCGGCCCGTGCAAGCATCAAGCCACCGTGAGGCACCATCTACCTCGGTAGATCCAAATGCCGACGCCACTGATGTGTATGCCTTCGTTGATCCCAACGATCCGACGATGGTTACGCTCATCGCCAACTTCATCCCGTTCCAGTTAGCACAGGGCGGGCCGAACTTTTACCGGTTCGACGACAATATTGCCTATGCCATCAGGATAGACAATAACGGAGACGCCATCACTGACCTTATTATCACGTGGCGCTTCAGAACAGTGGTGGGTAATCCCAACACATTTCTCTACAACACAGGGCCGGTAACTTCACTTAATGATCCGGACCTAAACATCAAGCAGTATTATTCGCTCAGCTTTACCAGAGGCGCAACGACTACGGCGGTCAATCCGATTGTGGCCGTTGCGGGATCCCCTGCTGGCTTCCCGTTCGCGGTTCCGCCGGTCAATATCGGCCCGCGCTCGACGCCCAACTACGAAACAGCCCTTGCGCAGCCGGCAATCGGCAGCTTCGCTACTTCGTTCGGTGCCCCGGGACGGGTTTTTGCCGGCCAGCGCGACGAAGGCTTCTTCGTAGATATCGGTTCGGCCTTTGATCTATTGGGCCTGCGCCCATTTAACCCGAATCATGTGCTACCGCGGCTGCCGCCTACGGAGGGTGTGGATGGAACGGCTGGCTTTAACGTCAGTACTTTGGCCGTTCAATTGCCAATCGCTTCCATTACGTCTAACGGTGTGCGTCCGACCAACCCTGCTGATCCGACCGCTGTAATCAGCTTGTACTCAGCTTCCCTGCGCCCGGCCATGATCGCTTTCGCTGAAGATAGAAGCGGTGGTGTGACGTTTTCGGGGAATCTTGTTCAGGTCTCGCGTCTGGGCAACCCGCTGGTTAACGAACTCCTTATCCCGCTTGGGATGAAAGATCGGTTCAATGCCTCGCTGCCGGGAGCGGATGGGCAGTTTCTTCCATTCGTTCTTGATCCTGAACCCGGCAGATTAATAGGTTTTGCAGGTTCGCCGGCGGCGTTCGATCTATATCCGAGCTTTCAAGCGCCGGCACCACCACGTGGCGACGTTGCGACCGTCTTCCTGACTGGAATTCCAGGTCTCAATTTGCAGACAGACCAGGTCGGTAACGGGGTGGCTGCATTTGCCGGTCAGTCAGCGGACACCGTGCCGCAGGAGAGATTGAGAATAAATCTAGCCATTGCTCCCACCGGACCGGCCAACACGGCTGGAACACCAAATCGCCTCGGCTTCCTCGGTGGAGACAACGCGGGGTTCCCGAACGGGCGACGCGTTGGCGATGATGTCGTTGACATCGAGTTGCGTGTGGTGGCGGGGGCGACCCCTTTCACACCAGCCTTCAATGTTGCACCGAACAATTTACTTGGTGATGGTGTGAATGAGAACGACAGACCGTACTTAACAACTTTCCCGTATCTTGCAACCCCGTGGGCTGGCTATGACAGTCCGACAACAGCGGAACCAAGAGGGATCGGAACAACGAACACGAATGCGCCGCCGGACGTCAATCCTGAGCCGACGCCTAGGCCCTAACCCTTTGGGTTAAGCAGCGATAACTTAGTCGCCGAAGGCAAGACCATCTGTCTGAGGCACGCTGCTTTCGAGACTCTACATGCCGGAGCCGGATCATCAACGATTCGGCTCCGGCATTAGATAACTTCCATCGAGCAATAGACAAAGAAGTTGATGAGCAAGAAATTTCTGGGCATTGCAGTAGTCGTGCTGGCGGGGCTAGGCATAGTCTTTGGCCTCCGGGCCATATCGAAGCGCGCGACCCCGACACAAAGCAGCGGCCAGGAATCAACACCCTTAGATCAACGCGCAACGCCCGCCGACCGGCAAATTCGCGCCGCGCAAGGCTTGATCGAGCGCGCGCCGAAGTCGCCGATGGGCTACAACCTGCTCGCCACAGCTTATATGCAGAAGTCCCGTGAGACAGGAGATTTCGGTTACTACGCGCGGGCCGAAGCGGCGATCAAGCGTTCGTTTGAAGTCGCGCCGAATAATCAGGATGCCGTCAGGCTGCAAGCCTATCTGCTCCTCTCTTATCACCGCTTCAGCGAAGCGCTTGAAGTCTCGCGCCGCGCGGTTCAACTCAATCCGAAAGATTATGAAGCCTACGGCGCGCTAACGGACGCGCTCGTCGAGCTTGGCCAGTATGAGGAAGCGCGTAAGACAGTCCAGATGATGCTTGATCTGCGGCCATATACGGCGTCCTACGCGCGGGCTTCTTACCTGCGCTCGTTATACGGCGACACAGAGGGCGCAATTGAAGCCATGCGACTGGCAGCCGAGTCGGCCAGTCCGGGCGACCCGGAAAGCATCGCCTGGTGTCGCGTGCATCTCGGCGACGAGTTGATGAATGCCGGTCGGCTCAAAGAAGCAGAGCATCAGTACGACTGGGCGCTCTTCTCTTTTCCTGATTATTACCTGGCGCTCGCTGCCAAAGCGCGCGCGCGCCTCGCCGCAGGGGATACCGACAGCGCCGTTGCATTCTACAAACAGGCACAAGAGCGTGTCCCAATGCCTGACACCGCTATTGCTCTGGGCGATCTTTACACCAAGCTCGGCCGTTCTGATGAAGCGAAGCGGCAATACGATCTGGTGGAGTTTATCGAGCGTACAAGCGCAGCGGGCAGCACCTATTCGCGTCAACTGGCGCTCTTTTATGCCGATCGTGAAATTAAGCTTGATGATGCGCTGGCCATTGCTCGGAAAGAGAGAGAAACGCGCTCAGATATTTATACATGCGATGCACTGGCCTGGTCACTCTATAAGAAGGGTGAGCTGGCAGAGGCTAAAAAATCTATTGACGAAGCCCTGCGATTAGGCACGCGCGATGCTCGGATCAATTTTCATGCGGGAATGATTTACCAGGCTCTCGGTGAGCGAAGCAATGCCACCAAGCATCTTCAGCTTGCTCTTAAAATAAATCCATCGTTCGACGTGCTACAGGCTGACGTGGCGAGACAAACGCTGCGTACCATCACCGCCTAAGGATCGGATGCTCATTATGCTTAACCGCTCAGCCCCAAAGCGCCGCCGCACTGCCGCAACGATTCTTCTCGCAGTAATCCTCATTCCGGTCTTTGCCTCCATCACGTTTGCACATCCGCTCGGTAATTTTACTGTCAATCATTTCGCGCGCATCGAGGTGGGACAGGATCGCGTTAGTGTTCGTTACATAGTTGATATGGCGGAGATCCCGACCTTCCAGGAATTGCAGGCCATAGACACAAACGGAGACGGCACAAAGTCCGATGCGGAGTTCGGCGATTACGTCGCGCGCATCGCGGCACAATATGCCAAAGGCATAGTCTTGACGATAGATGGCGCGCCCGTCGCGCTGCAAACAGTCGGGCAGAAGGTCACCACACCGCAGGGAACAGGCGGGCTTCAAACGCTGATGGTAGCGTGTGATTTTACGGGAACATTTGCGGCGGCGAACGACGGCCCGGCACGTCGCCTTCGTTTCGAGGACACCAATAATCGCAACCGTATCGGATGGCATGAAATAGTGATCGTGCCTGCCTCCGGCGTCTCTGTCTTTGACAGCACAGCGTTCGGTAACGGGTTGACGGATGAGCTGAAGGCTTATCCCGAGGACATGCTGGCCGCGCCGCTGGATGAGCGCGTGGCTGAGCTTTCATTTTCAGGTGAAGGTGTTCCGGCTGGCGCTACGGCTCTACGCACTCGTGACGGTCGGCCCGTGATCGCCTCGCGTGATCGCTTCGCAGAGCTGATCGCCGTGCCGGACGTGACTCCCACGGTTGCACTGCTGGGGCTGCTCGTCGCCGCGGGCCTGGGCGCGCTCCATGCTTTCTCTCCCGGTCATGGCAAAACCGTCGTCGGCGCTTACCTCGTCGGCTCACGCGGAACGGCGCGGCACGCGGCCTTCCTCGGTCTTACCGTCACGATCACCCATACGATGGGCGTCTTCGCGCTCGGTCTCGTCACGCTTTTCGCTTCGCAGTACATTCTACCGGAGCGCCTTTTCCCGATACTCAGCCTTGTTTCCGGCGGAATCGTCGTCGCCATCGGTCTGAGCCTTTTCGTGCGGCGTTTGCGTGCGGCTACCGGCTCTTCCAATGATACTCATCACGACCACGACCATTCGCACGGTGATCATACGCACGATCATGCACATGATGATCATTCCCATCATGAAGGTGAGAGCCCGCTAACGCATTCGCATGGCGGGAAGGTGCATTCTCATCTTCCTCCGGGAGCCGACGGCAGCGCCGTGACGTGGCGCAATCTGCTGGCGCTAGGAATCTCCGGAGGATTGCTGCCGTGTCCTTCCGCTCTGGTGGTGTTGCTTTCCGCCATCTCTTTGCACCGCGTCGGCTATGGAATGTTTCTGGTCGTCGCCTTTAGCCTGGGTCTGGCCTGTACGCTCACGGCAATCGGGCTGGCCTTTGTCTATGCTGGACGTTGGATGAAGCGCCCACTTGGTAACGGCCGCCTGGTGCGCATACTGCCGACGGCAAGCGCGCTGGTCGTGACGTGCGTCGGCCTGGCGATCTGTTATGAGGCACTTGTTCAGGGCGGATTTGATCCCGCCGCTTTTGTCAGTCATCTGATCTCTCAGAGTGGCGAACTTGAGACGAGTGCGCAGCAGCCGCTGGCTTCCGTTGGCGCTCTGGCGCTTCTCGGATTGGGACTTGTCTTCGGTCTCAAACATGCTACGGAAGTTGATCACGTTGTGGCCGTCTCAACGATTGTCAGCGAGCATCGCAATATCCTTCGGGCTGCGCTCGTCGGCGGATTGTGGGGCGTAGGGCACACCGCGTCACTGATTGTTGTCGGCGTGGTCGTGCTCGTCTTACGAGTTTCTATTCCGGACTTGGTGGCCGGTTGGCTGGAGTTTGGAGTCGCTCTGATGATCATCGGGCTCGGCGCTAACGCGATCATGCGCGCTCTACGCCGTCGCTCCGATATTCACGTACACAAGCACAGACACGACGGCACAGCGCACGCGCACATTCATTTCCACGATCAAGATACAGAGCATAGCGAACCTGCGGTCGCCCATTCGCATGCCGTGACGCGCATCGGGGTCAAACCGATTCTGGTAGGCGCGATGCATGGCCTGGCCGGATCGGCTGCGCTGACGCTGTTGGTTCTTGCGCAAATAGGCTCGCCCATGCTCGGCTTGCTTTATCTCGCCGTCTTCGGCTTTGGGTCAATCATCGGCATGTTGTTGATGTCCGGTCTTGTCGCTCTGCCTTTTATCTTCAGCGCGCGCAAATTGACGGGCATTCATTATGGGCTACAGGCGTTGGCCGGAGTTTTAAGCATCTGCTTCGGAATCTGGTATGCGTACAAGACCGGCACTGCGAACGGCCTCTTCGGGACAACTTTTTGAGCCGCTGCGCCGGTAAGAGCATTAATGAGTAACGTCCGGCGAGGAATGATTGATAGGTCAAGCGTAAAGCTTTGATTGCTTGCGGCGTGACTTTAATGCTACAGCGCCGAACACTTAAATAGATCAAACAGGGAGCATTACTCGTGAAGGTACTGATGATTGGCCCGTCCCCTCCACCGCTCGGAGGTGTCAGCGTTTTTGTCAAAAGATACAAACAGAAGATGGAAACGGCCGGGCACGAAGTTATTGTGCTCAATCCATGTTCGCTAAACAAGTTCAGATACTGCATCAGCCTGTTTTCGATAGCGAGAGGGAAATATGACCTGATCAGTATCAACGTCGCGTCGTTTTACGTTTTAGCCATTATCTTCGTCATCGGACTGGCGGGCAGGGCGCAGGTGATTGACCATAACTGGCGTCAATTGGAGAGGTGGAATTTTTTCAAGGTGCGCTTCTTCAGCCATATGGTCAACAGATGCCGGGAACTGATCTTAGTCGGCTCGCATTTGAAAGATTATTATCGCGGTCATGGGGTCAAGCTGCCGCTAAACCGTGTTCAAGTGCAGAATGCTTTTATCCATCCTCCGCTGGAGGATGAATCGAGAATTCTGGAATCCTACTCTTCCGACGTTCACAAGTTCGTCAAGTCCAGAAGCCCTTTGCTGGTCGCCAACGGCTCCAGTATCACTTTCTATAAGGGCGTGGATATTTATGGCCTGGATATGTGCGTCGAGCTGGTCGCTGCGCTCAAGAAAACCAACGAAAACATCGGGCTGTTGTTCGCCCTGGCAGACATCTCCGACCAGGAGTATTACCAGGACATCAACCGCCGGATAGATGAGCTGGGAATCAGGGACAACTTCCATTTTATGACCGGGCAAAAGGAGCTTTGGCCATTACTGAAGAAGGCTGATTTAATGCTGCGGCCAACATGCACGGACGGATATTGCACCAGCGTTGCCGAAGCACGCGCCTTCGGGTGCGCGGTGGTCGCCAGTGATGTCTGCCAAAGAGCCAGGGGGAGCGTTATCTTCGCTAATAGAAGAGTCGAAGACCTGCTGCTGAAATGCAACGAGGTGTTAAGCGCGACAAGTCAGGAGTTGAGAGAGAGTATTGATGAGGAACTTCCGGTTGATGTAGCAGTTCTGGATTATCAGATATTTGATATTCTGATAAGTCAGATGTTGAATGACGGTACGCAATTTGAATACAGCAACTGACATAGACGTGAGCAGGCGGGTCGGCGCGCCGGACGTTTCCGTTGTCGTGCCTTCATACAATCACGCTCAGTTTGTGGGAGATTGCCTGCGCTCCATCTTGCAACAGACCCGTAGCCCGCGAGAGCTTATCGTCATAGACGATGGCTCAAGCGACGGCTCGCCACGAGTTATCGAGCAGGTTTTGAAGGATTGCACGTTCCCTTGCGAGTTGATCGTGCGTCCCAACAGGGGGTTGTGCGCCACGCTCAACGAGGGCTTAGGCCGCAGCCGGGGGGACTATTTCGCCTATCTCGGCTCAGATGATATTTGGCTGCCGTCCTTTCTTCAGGCGCGCGTGGCGCTTCTTGAGTCCAGACCGGAAGCGGTTCTTGCTTACGGTCACGTTTATGTCTTTGATCAACTGGATAGGATTATCGAATGCACGTCCGATTGGGCCAAATACATTGATGGCGATGCCCGGAGGATGCTCCTTTGGTCTACGACTCCTCCGAGCCCCACTGTTCTTTACCGGCGAAAACCGCTTGAGCGTCACGGGTGGAATGAACAGGCGAAGCTGGAAGACTATGAATTGTATCTACGCCTGAGCGCTGAAGGCGAGTTCGCTTTCGATCCGCAGGTCCTGGCAGCGTGGAGACAGCACGAGCGTAATACGAGCCATGATTTATCGCTGATGATGCATCAGAGCGAGGCTGCGCAACGACAGATGGCGGGGATTCTTGGCCTTTGCCCGCGAGAATTGGAAGATATTCAATTAGCGCTTAGATGGAAGTACATCGAGGATTTCCTGCGGAGGGGACAGAAGAGAAAAGCCTTAGCCTTGATGTCCGGTAACCTGCGTGGAGCGGCCTCTCTCGCTTTACTTACCCGCCTCATGCTTCGTTTGACTATTCCATATCGCATTATGCGATGGCGCAGGCGTCTATCGCAGCAGCAAGCCTATAAAAGCTACGGGGAAGTACGCACTTAACTACGGGTAGCGATAGCGTCCACAGTATTTCCATATGGACGAGTAGGTTCCGACCAGGGGGCGATCATGCTTAGTTCCAAACAGTGTCCGATGTGCAAAACGACCGGGGCAGAGCGCTCTAGGAAACGCAATTTTGGAGAGCGCTTTTTATCATGGATCGGCTTTCTTCCCTTTAAGTGTCGTTCATGCGATTATAGGTTCTTCGCGCTCAACCTGCATGCTCACGCAACTAAAAAGAGATATTAAACTGGACATTTACTAATTTCAGATCAAGCGCGTGAAACGGGACGGGGCGCGCGAACTCTTAAGATGCGGGCCAGTTTTTTATGGATCGAAGTAGATGAGTTTTATTACCGACGAAAGCACAAGATTGACGGGATTGACTGCTGCTCCGGCGCGGAGTGCTCCGGCGATTCAAACAGGATCGCTGCAATACCCCTCATCTTCCCTGCCGGATCAACCCGTCATTACGGGCGGGGGAGGCGAGTCACGTGCGTCGCTCAACCTGCGCGAGCTATGGGAATACCGGGAGCTGCTTTATTTTCTGACGTGGCGTGACATCAAGGTGCGTTACAAGCAGACTGCGATGGGGGCAGCGTGGGCCATCGTCCAGCCGCTCTTTACGATGCTTGTCTTCACGCTCTTTTTTAGCATCTTCGTCGGCGTGCCCTCCGACGGTATCCCTTATCCTGTCTTCGCCTATGCTGGGCTTTTGCCCTGGACGTTTTTTGCCGGCGCGGTGAGCAATTCCAGCATGAGCCTGATCGGCAGCGCCGGGCTCATTACGAAAGTCTATTTTCCGCGTGTGATTATCCCAACAGCATCCGTCTGCGCGGGGCTGGTTGATCTCGTCATCGCGACTGTTATTCTCATTGGCCTGACACTCGTTTACGGCGTGACGCTAACGTGGAGTCTCGTCATGATTCCGTTGCTTGCTGCCCTGACAATCGTACTGGCGATGGGTGTCGGGATACTGATCGCGGCTTTAACAACAAGATACAGGGACATCCGGCATGTGCTGCCATTCGTGCTACAGCTCTGGATGTTTTCTTCGCCGATCATCTATCCACTCAGCGTCGTGCCTGAAAAATGGCGATGGGCGCTTGAGCTAAATCCACTGACGGGCATTATCGAAGGCTTCCGCTCTTCGTTGATGGGCAGGGCTTTCAACTGGCGTGCCATTATCGTCTCAAGCGTTGTCGCGCTCGCGTTCCTTTTCGCTTCCGTCTTCATCTTCCGTCGTCTGGAAAAGAGTTTCGCAGACCTCATGTAAGGCAACCGAGATGAGACCGATAATCAAAGTCGAGAATTTAAGCAAGCAGTACAGCATCGGAAGTCTGCATGCCGGTTATACGACGTTCCGCGAGACCGTGGCCGGAGCCATCGGCATGCCGCTCAGGCGTTTGCGCGGCATCAAACGTTCGTCGAAAAGAGAGCTGTGGGCGCTCGAAGATGTCAGCTTTGAGGTCTCGCCGGGAGAAGTAGTCGGCCTCATCGGTCACAATGGGGCGGGGAAATCAACACTGCTCAAAATTTTGTCCCGTGTCACGGAAAGCACATCTGGCCGCTTTGAGCTTTACGGAAGAGTAGGCAGCCTGCTTGAGGTCGGGACAGGCTTTCACCCGGATTTGTCCGGGCGAGAGAACATCTTTCTCAATGGAGCAATTTTAGGAATCAAGCGTGCCGACCTCAAACGCAGGTTTGACGAGATCGTCGCTTTCTCGGAGCTGGAGCAGTTTATTGATACGCCCGTCAAATACTATTCGAGCGGTATGTACTTGCGACTGGCCTTTTCCGTCGCCGTCCATCTGGACGCAGAGATTCTGACGATGGATGAAATCCTGGCTGTCGGAGATGTTTCCTTCCAGCAAAAATGCCTCAACAAGATACACGAGATACGTCAGCAGGGACGCACCATTCTTTTCGTGTCGCATAGCATGCCTGCCATCACGCGTTTGTGTAAAAGAGTAATCTGGCTGGATAAGGGACGCATCGTCAGCGATGGCCCTGCCAACGAGGTGGTTAACGATTACCTGAGCGAATGTTGGAAGGCCACAGCCGAGCGTGAGTGGAATGATGTGAGCAAGGCTCCCGGCAATGACGTGGTGCGAATACGACGGGTGCGCGTACGTACGGAAGATGGTCAGACCACCGCCGAGGCTGATATCCGACGCCCGGTTGGAATCGAGATGGTCTATGACGTTCTTCAACCGGATCAAGTCTTGACGCCCAGCTTTGATCTTTTTAACGAGCAGGGTGTGCATATCTTTGCCGTTCATGATGTGGGACAAAGATGGCGTCGCGAGCCAAGACCCGCGGGCCAGTACGTAAGCACTGTGTGGATACCGGGTAACTGTCTCTCAGAAGGCCACATGCTTGTCCAGGCCTCTATCCTTTCGTATATACCCATCACTGTGCTTCATACACGCGAGCCCAACGTCGTCACGTTCCAGGTAGTTGATCCTCAGGAGGGTGATTCTGCGCGCGGTGATTTCGTCGGCCCGGTTCCCGGAGTCGTGAGACCCTTACTGGAATGGACGACCGATTTTCAAGAGGCGGGCCGCGAGAGCCGCCACGCTTCGCTGGAATTTGCAGGGACTTGATAATTCTGCCGTGAAGGACAAATCCTGCGGCAGTCATAAGCGATTTAATAAAATGAGTGCACATCGAAAACATCCATTTGGTGGGACTATCGTACGCATGAGTGGGCAGCGGCTCGCCATCAGGGAACAGCAACTTCAGGAGACGGAAGAACAGTTTCAGGAAATAGCAAGGCAATGGCTCATAAAAGAGCGACAAATTCAGGAACTCGCAGCGCTGGTTCAAATCAGAGAACAAGAAATTCAGGCGAGAGATCAACAATTACACGATAGAGATAGACAACTTCAGTCAAAAGATCAGCAGCTACATGATAAAGAGCAAGAGCTTCAGATAAGAGATCGGCAACTACAGGAAAAGGAGCATTTAGTACAGGCGAAGGAACAATTGCTCTCCACGACAGAGCAATTGATCGCCACGAAAAATCAATTGCTCACGGTCGGGGAACGACAACTTGCAGAGCAGGAAGCACAAATCCAGGCGAAAGACCAGCAATTACACAATAGAGATGAGGAGCTACAAGCGAAGGACCAGCGGGTTTATGAACTGAATCAACAGCTTCAGGAAATCAGTCAACGATTGAGCGTCAGGCAACAGCATCTCGACGAGGTGCTCGGTTCTCGTGCCTTAAGGATTGGCTCGACGCTCACATGGCCGGTGCGCAAATTACGGCATAGTCGCTTGCGGTCAGTTCCGGCGGCGCTCGACCCACATGAGACTCCTTCGGTCAGCGCGCCCGTACAAGAAATAGCCGAAGTGAGGGCGGAAGCGGACGAGCCCGTAAAACCTGCGGCCAGGAATGTGGGGACGCTCGCGATTGGGGTTGTGACTTTTAATAACTCGCAAGCGCAGCTTTCACAGCTCGCGCGCTCAATCGAGCTGGCCGTCCGTCATGTGGAAGAAACGCAGGTCAGGGTCAATCTTCACGTGATTGACAATGGCCGCGAGTCTGTCTGGCCGCAGTCAAGCATCCCATGCAGGCGAACCGAAACACAGGGCAACATAGGCTTCGGGCATGGAATGAACACGTTGATGACCGCCGCCTTCGCTGAAAGTGAGACGGAGTGGTTTCTCTGCGTCAACCCGGACGGTGTGATGCATCGCCGCGCGCTGAAGGAACTTCTCTCTAGCAGCAGGACGCACCCGGACAGCTTGATCGAGGCTCGACAGTTCCCGGAGGAGCACGTTAAGCCTTATGATCCGCAAACTCTTGAAACGCCCTGGGCGTCGGGGGCATGCCTCTTGATTCGCCGGAGAATTTTTGAGAGCATCGGCGGGTTCGATCCGAACTTTTTTATGTATCTGGAGGATATAGACCTCTCATGGCGTGCCAGAGCAGCAGGTTTCTCTGTCAGGGTTTCGCCGAACGCGCTCTTCGGGCATGCCGTGCTTCACCGCAAGCCTGAGCCGGGCGTGGATAAATCGTTTCTTCTCTCGGGACGGTATCTGGCCTTTAAGTGGAACAACCCGGAATTTTTTAAATGGGCCGAGCGTGAACTGGTCAAGCGTAAATACTATCAATCGCGCTCGGAGCTGCCCGCGCTGGATGGATTGAATATCAGCGCAATGAAGATTAATCCTGAGCTGGCAGATTTTAATCATTATTTTAATTTCTCTACGCCCAGGTGGTAGCAGAGCCGATGCAGGATGCACACACTTCAATTAGCGATAACACGAGGCTGAGTGTTGTGGTTCGCTTTCATAAAGAAGAGCGCCTGCCGTTTTTGGATGAGGCGGTGTTTTCTCTGGCGATACAGGATTGGGACGACATTGAAGTCATCGTAGTGTTACAAAATGGCACCGACCGGCTAAGACGTGCCGTGGAGGAGCTCATACATCAGCAGCCCTGGCCCGGTTCTCCTCAATATAAAATTGTCATCGTTCCGATTGCCGGGGGAGTTGATGGGCGAAGCACATTATTGAATGAGGGAATCAAACATTCGACAGGACGGTTTCTGGCATTTCTTGACGATGATGATTATGTATATCATCACGGATATACAACGCTGATAGGTCAGCTTTTGAAAGGTGAAAGCGCGATGGCGGTCGGGGGGTGTCGCAGGGCGCTCATGCGGCCTGAGGATAATCACTGGTTCATCCAGACTAAAGACTGCTTTTTCGCCTGGGGACGCACACGGCTCGATCTGTTCAGAGAGAATTTTATACCGATACATTCCTACGTGATTGATCGTTCCCGGCTTGGCACTTTCGAGCTGTATTTCGACGACGCTCTACCTCCCCTTGAGGACTACGACTTTTTATTACGACTATGCGCCGAACATGAGCCGGACTTCTCTCAGTTTGAAATGCCTGTGTGTGAGTATAGAATTCGATTGGATGGCTCGAACAGCCTTGCTTACGTTCCGGACGCTCCGGCGGAAGTCGTAGCGGCACAAAAGCGAGCGCAGCGACTTATCAAAGAAAGAAAAGAGAGCCTCATTCGTCAGATGCCCGCCGCCGATCTGCTTAAGCTCAAAGAAGGCTTGCTCGAAAGCGTCAGCCAGAGACAGGTCGAGAGCCATCCGAACGAGCACGCTCAAGAGCTGCATGAGGGGGCGACCGTCCATCAACCAGAGCCGGACAGTCGCGTGCTCCTAAAAATTACACAGGACATATATCTCTTCTTTAGCCGTTATCCTGACTGGGAAAAACGTCTGAGCCGGACACTGCACACGGGCCGCAGAGCATACAAAAGAATAAGGAGACAGGAGTTCAGTGCCTGAGCGCCCCGGCGCTATACTCAAAGCTGAACAGCGGCGGCTGCGCATGTCCCGCGCGGGCTCGAAATAAATCGAAGAGGCTTTGCGATGACGGCAAACAGAGATGGGTCGCACAAATGGACGCGCCTCACCTATTATCTGATAGCGAAGTCCATCATTGATGTCCTGCTCATCGCAATTCTCGCCCTTGGCTTTTACCTCGCGGCTTTTAATCCATATGTTCACGGGTGGGTTGACGACGCCAATGCGCGTTGGATCAGAGGATGGGTGATCAACCGGGCCGCTCCCCTAGAGGATGTTGAAGCGCAATTGTATATTGATGGACGCTTCATCGAGAGCCAGACCGCCAACCAATCGCGCCCCGATATAGTTGCTTCGCACCTGGCCGAGTCGGAGAAGCACGGGTTCTTCTTTCTCACTCCGGCGCTTCAAGAGGGCGAGCACGAAGCTCGCGTCTACGCGGTTCATGCGAGTGACGAGGGATCACGCCTGACATTACATCCCATCGGCAAGCCCTTTCGCTTTGTCACGGAAGCAAATCCTGCCGAGCCATACTTTCGCGGCTGGATTGATGAGGCCAATGTGCGGTATATCAAGGGCTGGATCGTAGACTCTGCCGCGCCGTCCGCAAACGTGGAAGTGCAATTGTATATAGACGGGCGTTTCATAGAGAGTCTGGCAGCCGATCAACCTCGCCCGGACATATTGGCTGCGGGTCTGGCCGAGTCGGAAAAGCACGGGTTCTTTTTTGCGACCCCGCCTCTTGACGCAGGCGAGCATGAGGCCCGCGTTTATGTGTTGCACAAGACCGGCAATGACGGTGGCCGCATTTTAAGACTTATTGGGAAGCCCATCCGCCTCGTCGCTCATACTGCCGATTCCAGGCCCCCGCATGCGCAAGCGTAGGCTGCAATGTTCGAGAGCCAGTCACGATGACCATCGCAGAAGAAACTGAAAGGGATTTATCATCTGATGTTGCGCGCGATGAGGGGGCGCAGGCTAATTTCTACGGCGTGATTAGCGAGAGGATGCTCGCCGCCTGGGAGATCGCATCCGTCACGCTATCTTTTTTGATAGCCGAATGGATTATTCCCCTGTTTGCCAGGCATAGCCTTTTGGTTGGAGCTATCCCGCTGTCTCTCGCTCTGGCTCTGATGCTGCTCTCACAAAGGGCGCGTGGCGAAAGGGCGCGTGACATCGGATGGCGAATGGATAATTTCGTTCGGGCATTGAGGCTGCTTGCCATACCGATGCTCGCCGTCGCTCTTTTGCTTATCATCACGGGACGGTTCGTCGGGGGAGGGCGTGCCGACAAGATATACATCTGGCAATGGTTGGCTTGGCTACCCGCCTGGGCTTTAATCCAACAGTACGCGCTGCAAGGTTTTATCAATCGTCGCGCGCAGATTTTGTGTGGGCGAGGCTTTGCGAGCATTTTGTTGGTAGGTTGCGTGTTTGCAATCCTTCACCTGCCGAATCCATGGCTGGCCTGTGCAACTTTCGTGGGCGGCCTGATATGGGGCGCGGTTTACCAGCGGCATCCCAATCTTCCGGCTTTAGCAATTTCTCATACCTTGATGTCCCTCTTCCTCGTGTGGGCGCTACCACCTTCGATGATGAGCAATCTTCGAGTCGGTTTCAGGTATTTCGGTTAAATGTTGCCGGGCCTGAGCAATGCTTTGTCAGCGCGCTCGCTTTAACGAAAATTTTTAATCGGGCTAAGCTTGCACTCTTATTATGATCCAGGTTGCGCAGTGCCCTCCAGATACCTGGCAATAACACCCGCCGCCTCTCCATCTTCGTAAAGCACGCCGGACTCTATCAGTAGCACACGAGGACACAAGTCCTGAATCATAGATAAATTATGACTGACGAAGAAGACCGTATGGCCTTTTGACGGCATCTCCAGTATTTTCTCCACGCACTTTTTCTGGAAAGCGTCATCGCCAACCGCGATGACCTCGTCAAGAAGCAGAATTTCAGGCTCGACATGAGCGGCAATAGCAAAGGCCAGGCGCACATACATGCCTGCTGAATAATGCTTGACGGCTGTTTCCAAAAACTGCTCCACCTCTGCGAAAGCTACTATCTCATCAAATTTGCGCTTTATCTCTGCGCGACGCATGCCTAAAAGATTGCCGTGAAAGAAAATATTCTCCCTTCCGGTGAAGTTAGGATGGAAGCCAGTCCCAACACTGAGCAGGCCTCCGACGCGACCGTAAAGGTCAACCTCGCCGGTTGACGGCTTTGTGATACGCGAAAGGATTTTGAGCAGGGTGGTTTTACCCGCTCCGTTGTGGCCGATCACGCCCACCACTTCACCCGGCTCGACATCGAAGGTCACGTCGCGCAGTGCCCAAAGTGTTTCGCGTCCTCGCCCGTTCCGTCCTGAAATGCGTTTGAGCGGCGCTTGCAGTGTTTCGACGAATGCCTCGCGCAGGGTCGGACGCGCGCCCCGCGGGTTATGCAGGGAGTAGTACTTGCTCAGATTCTTAACTCGGACAATCGGCCTCATTGTTACTCTCAGATTGTGTCTGCAAAATCATCTTCCATGCGCCGGAACAAAAATGAGGCAAGGATGAGCAGGAGCATCGTCACAGTAGATGCGATCAGCAAACTTCCCCAGTCGAATTCGAGATTGAAAAGTGAAGCGCGGAAGCCTTCAATGGTTCCGGCCAACGGATTGAGATGATAGAGCCAGCGCAATCGCGGCGGCACGAGATTTGACGGGTAGAGGATAGGCGAGATGAACATCCATATTTGTAGAAGCACCGGAAGCACAGTGCCTACATCTTCGTATCTGATATTCAGGGCTGCCAGCAACGTACCCAATCCTGTGGTGAACAGCCACAGATTCAGGATAATCAGCGGCATCCACAGAATGGAGGCGGTAGGATACACGCCGTACCAGATCATTAAAAAGATCAGGGCTGCTAAAGAAATGATAAAATCCGACAACCGTACTGCGACCGCCGCCGCCGGAAGGAGCACTCGCGGAAAATAGATTTTGCGGAGCATATCCGCCTGCGAGATCAGGCTATAGCTACTGCCGAGCACGGCGGTTGAGAAGAACATCCAGGGTAGAAGCCCGGCATATAAAAAGAGCGGGTAGGGAACATTTTCCATCGGAGGATGACCGATGAGTCTAAAAAAAATCGTGAAGACGAGGGTCATCAAGAGCGGTTGAAGAATCACCCACAGAGCGCCGAGCAGGGTTTGCTTGTAACGCAGCTTGAGGTCACGCCAGATCAGAAGGGAAAATATTTCGCGGTGCGCCCAGACTTCTCTGAGATCAATAGCTGCCCAGGACCTCTTCGGCCTGATTTTGAGCACCGGCTCTTCTGGTAAAATCAGAGATACAGGAGGAGGGATAGAGGACGAGCGCGCGCTGCGAGAAGCGGGGCGCATAACGGTTTTGTTTGAATGATACAAGGGTTATTGCCCGTCTTCAGGGTGCTTGAATTCAAAGGCAGTTTATAGATGTGCCGGAAGCGCGTCAAGATTGATAAAAATTACAAAGCTATTAAAATTGAAAAGTAGTATGCCGCAAGTCAGCGTTATCATCCCGACGCATGGCCGCCCGCACCTGCTCCCTCGTGCAATTGAAAGCGCACTCCGCTCAGGCTCCAATGTCGAAGTCATAGTCGTGGATGATGCTTCAACCGACGAGACGGCCAATGTCTGTCGAACCATCCCGGATATTCATTACGTGCGGGTAATTCGCACGCCGTTTTATCTGGAAACAGATGACCGGGATGATTCGGTTTATAACAGGTTACTGAAAGGCAAGAAATATCTATTGTTCTTCGGTCGCTTTGCGCTGCGCAAGGGCTTTCACATTCTGGCTCAGGCTTTACCGCACGTTTTATCAAAATATCCGGACGCCTATGCGGTTCTTGTCGGTCGGGACACAAAGTCTGCGCTTGCCACATCAATGGCAGATTATGCGCGCTCCCTGTGTGCCGGTTCGGCGGAGCGTCTGATCTTCTCGGAGGAATTGCCTCACTCTCAACTCTATCCGATCATTACGGGAGCGCATCTGGTCGTCCTCCCATCATTGATTGATAACTTTCCGAACGCCTGTCTGGAAGCGATGGCTCTGGGCAAAGCGGTGATCGGAACCAGAGGGGCGAGTTTTGATGAGCTGATTAGCGATGAAGCGACGGGATTTCTCGTTTCCCCAAATAACGCGTCCGCGTTGGCCGAAAAAATCATCTACGCCTGGACACATCCAAAGCTCCACGATATTGGTCAGGCCGCGCAACAAAAGATGCTGGAATTTTCCCCGGAGAAAACGGTCGAGTCGCTCCTCGGCCACTACCGGGAGATTTTGCGAGGTTGATTCGACCTGATGCGACTTGCTAAGATACGCTATACTTTGATGATCGCCGGTTGTTTGAAACGTCAGCAATTATTAATAAGTACTTGTTTTGAGGGATGAAGGATGAGGAATGAGGGATGAATAAAAGCAAAAGCTTCGGTTCATCCCTCATCCCTCATCCCTCATCCCTTTTAGGGAGAGGTGCAAGAGTGGTTGAATTGGCAGCACTGGAAATGCTGTGTGCGGGGAACCGTACCGTGGGTTCGAATCCCACCCTCTCCGCCATACCAATTGCGGATTTCGGATTGCCGATTGCGGATTGACCGTTCGAGCTATCAAGAGCATGTTTTGTAATCCGTAATCTAAAACCTGCATTCCGCATTTCGCAGGTGAATGTGGTAAGCTCAAAATCGAACGGCTCGGCGGCAGAAAAGCTTTTGACAATTTATCAGACTTCGGGCTCCGCACAACGCTAGCCTTGTGAACCCCGCCAGGCCGGGAACGGAGCAACGGTAGCAACGGCGGCGTGTGTTGCGGGTAAGTCCGGAGTCTGGCCACATCTAGCAAAGATAAAGGCGGAAGGATGAAGGATGAAAGTCTGATCACTCGACTTGAATAATCCTTTTTCATCCTTCCGCCTTCATCCTTCATCCTTACTTTTTTCATGTCCTATCAAGTCATCGCCCGCAAGTGGCGTCCGCAAACATTCGACGAGGTCACTGGGCAGGAGCCCATCACGCGCACGCTGCGTAACGCCATCGAGCGCGAGCGGCTTCATCACGCCTATCTTTTTTCAGGCGCGCGCGGCGTCGGCAAGACCACGACGGCGCGCCTGCTGGCCAAAGCGCTCAATTGCCACAAATCTGACAATGTGACGTCGCTGCCCTGCGCGGCTGACGCCGCAGACGCTTGCGCCTCATGCCGCGAGATCGCCGAAGGGCGTTCGATTGATGTGCTGGAGATAGACGCGGCCTCGAATACTGGCGTGGATAATGTGCGCGATGCGATCATCGGCAACGTCGCCATCGCTCCGGCGCGTGACCGTTACAAGGTCTTTATCATAGACGAAGTTCACATGCTGTCGGGCGCGGCCTTCAATGCTTTGTTGAAAACGCTGGAAGAGCCGCCCTCCCGCGTCGTCTTTATCATGGCGACGACAGAACTGCACAAAGTTCCTGACACTATCCTCTCGCGCTGCCAGCAGTTTGAGTTTCGCACGATTGCGACCGCGAAGATCGCAGAGCGCCTGCGGCTTATCGCCGACGCGGAAAAAATCTCTATCGGTGAAGACGCCCTGCGCGAGATTGCGCGCGCGGGCGAAGGCTCTATGCGTGATGCGCAGTCGGCGTTCGATCAGGTGATCAGCTTCTCCGGCCAGAAGATCAAGGTAGAGGATGTCGAGATGGCGCTGGGGATCGCCGGCCGCGAGATGCTCGCGCGCGTCGTTCACGCCGTTGCCGAGCACAAGCCCGCGGAGGCGCTCGCGGTCGTGGACGATCTGGTGATGCGCGGCCACGATCTGAGAAACTTTTGTCGCGATCTGCTCGCGCACCTGCGCGATCTGCTGGTCGCCAAAGTTTCCGGCGAGACGACGGCGCTGCTCGATACGACGGCCTCCGACCGCGCGGAACTGGTGCGCACAGCCAAAGACTTTTCCGAGTCCGACCTCGTGCGCTTCTTCCATTCCCTATCAGAGACAGAAGGCAACCTGCGTACAGCCACGCACCCGCGCTACCAGCTCGAAGTCGGCCTGGTGAAATTGATCGAGATGCGCAGGCTCGCGCCGCTCTCGCAACTCATCGAAAGGCTCTCCGCGCTCGAAGAATCTTTGCGCACAGGAAAACCGCCCGCCACGACGAGCCGCACACCTACGCCCTCGCCCGCCACTGGCGGCGGCTCGCGACCGGCAGCAGCCGGAGGCGGCAAACGCGAAACCGGCACACCCACGGCGCGATCCGCAAGCGCCGCCTCGAACGAGGTCAAAGCATATGCAGAGACCGCCTCTGCCATCCCTGCTGATGAGGTTCCGTTCTCGCTCGACTACGCACAGCCTCCTGTCTCCACGCCGCCGCCCGTGCTTACTCTCGTCCCGCCTGCGAGCGGCGTGACAGCAGCAGCAGCAGCGCCCAGCCCTTCGGTTGCATCGCGCCCGCCCGCCAATACGAAGGCGGAACGCGAGGGAGAGGATCGGGTCGGCGCGGGCGTGCCTGTGACTGCCTCTTCGTCCGGCTCGATGATCGAAGCTTTAAAGGTAGGGCTGGAAAAGCGTCGGCGCATGTTTCTCGTCATCGCGCTCGATGGCGCGCGTAGGGTAAGCATGGAGGGCGATGAGCTGACGGTCGAGTTCGCGCCTGAGGCCAAGCACCTGCGCGACAATCTGGCCAAGCCGGAGAGCGTAAAAATGTTGCGCGAAGTTTGCCGCGAGTTGACAGGGCGCGACATGGGCGTGCGGATCAGCGTCAAAGAGACGAGCGCATATGAAGGGGAAGCACCCCTCTCGAAGGATGACGAGGCCCGCCGCGACAAACAGCTTCTGCGCGAGATGGCCGAGCGTCATCCAGCCGTACAGGAACTGCTGGAAACATTTCGCGGCGAAATTGTTGACGTACGCCGCATAGATACTGAGCAGTAAGCAATGAGCGGTAAGCAATAATCCACACATGGACGTTGACTGTTTATCGCTTACTGATTACTGCTTATTGTTTTTAAGAACAAATCTGCGGGCACGAGCGTATAGCACAGGCACGGAGGTAACTTGAAGACAATGCGCGATCCCGTTACAGCAGGCGTTCTCAGTTTTCTTATTCCCGGCGTCGGGCAACTTTACAATGGCCGAATCTTAGCCGGGATTCTCTGGCTTATTCTCACTCCGGGTTTCTGGATCGGGTCGGGCGGCACGCTCGGCTGGATCTGTCATCTCATTGCGGCTTACACAGCCTACAGCTACGCCAAAGAAAATCGCATCCGCACCTGAAAAGCGAGGATGAAGGATGAAGGCGGCAACGATGAAAGCGTGCTGACCCAACTTGAGTCAGCACGCTTTCCTTTTTCATCCTTCATCCTTCCGCCTTCATCCTTGCTCTGCTATGCTTGGCTGCCGCCGAGGGAGAAAAGCGATGAGCAGCCAGCAACGTCAAAGCGAAAATCTGGGAAACAGTGCATCAACGGTCGAAGCAGCGCTTCAGGAATTGGAGCGCGAGCGTGTGGTCAAGCGCATATGGGATCGCGAAGCCGCTCTCTGGAAGCCGGATGAAGCACATCAGAAGGTGATCAACAACTCGCTTGGCTGGCTTACGGTTGTGCGTATGATGAGCGAGCGGGCGGCAGAGCTTGAGTCTTTCGCCGCGGAAGTACGCGACGCCGGGTTTACGCATCTCGTGTTGTTGGGGATGGGCGGCTCAAGCCTCTGCCCGGAAGTGTTGCGCCGCACCTTCGGACGACGCCAGGGTTTTCCCGAACTGCTCGTGCTCGACACAACAGACCCGGACACTATCTCTTCTTTCGAGCAACGCATAGACCTCGCGCGCACGCTCTTTATCGTCTCTTCCAAATCGGGAACGACCATCGAGCCCCTCTCCTTCTACAAATACTTCCTGCATCGCGTCGGCGAACTTAAGGGTGAGCGAGCGGGCAAGAATTTCGTCGCCATCACAGACCCCGGCACCCTCATGGAGCGCATGGCAACGGAAGCAAAATTTCGTCGTATCTTTCTCAATCCATCCGATATCGGCGGTCGTTATTCCGCGCTTTCATACTTCGGGATGGTTCCGGCTGCCCTGATGGGTCTTGACGTTGGCGAGCTTCTGCGCCGTGC
This sequence comes from Pyrinomonadaceae bacterium, assembly GCA_046714695.1. Taxonomy (GTDB): domain Bacteria; phylum Acidobacteriota; class Blastocatellia; order Pyrinomonadales; family Pyrinomonadaceae; genus DASQYE01. Next base: position 9,974 of record JBKKAL010000025.1, on the reverse strand, counting down.
CTTAACGGCCGTCGAGGCCTGTTCTGTATCCGCTCCGGCAACCGTCAACGAGGGCGCGCGGCTCGGCTCAGTAATAGGTGCGCTGGCGCGCGTTGGGCGCGACAAGCTGACGCTCGTCACGGATGAGTCAATCTCCTCGCTCGGACTCTGGGTCGAGCAATTGATCGCAGAGAGCACGGGCAAAGAAGGCAAAGGCATCGTGCCCGTCGGAGGCGAACCCCCTGGCTCTACGGAAGTCTACGGGGCCGACCGCGTGTTCGTCGCCATCCACACGGGCGAAATCGAAAAAGAGCTGGGACGGAGATTGAGCGCACTCGAAAGCATCGGGCATCCGGTAGTCTATCGAAGCCTCGCAGATCAGTATGATCTGGGAGCAGAGTTCTTCGTGTGGGAGATGGCGGCGGCGGTCGCGGGCTACCTGCTGTCAATCAATCCGTTCGATCAACCCAATGTTCAGGAGAGCAAGGACAATACCAACCGGCTGCTCGAAGAGTTTAAAAAGACGGGCGCGCTGCCCCGACAGTCTGCACTTGTGATCGAAGGCGAGTTGAAGATTTACGGCACCGCAGCAGCGCACTCCGAGAAGCAATCGCCTGCGACATCGCCCGTGCCCGCCACGCTTTCCGAAACAGTCACGGAATTTATCCGCCGCGCCGTACGGGGCGACTATATCGCGCTCCTCGCTTACATACAGGAGACCCCCGCGCATGACGAGTTGCTCGAAGCCATCCGCTTGCACCTGCGCGATACGCTTCACGTTGCGACGACGACCGGCTATGGGCCAAGGTTCCTGCATTCGACCGGACAACTCCACAAGGGCGGCGCGGGCAATGGAATCTTTATCCAGTTGACGGACGATGACCGGACAGACCTGCCGATTCCGGGCGAGCCCTACACGTTCGGCGTGCTCAAGCAGGCCCAAGCCTTAGGGGATTTTTCCTCGCTTGAGGGACACAATCGTCGCGCTCTGCGTTTTCATCTAGGCCGTGATACGGAAGCGGGCTTGAAGAAATTGCTAGACATCGTGCGCGGCATCACTTTCACCTCACAAGCTCAAACGCATGGGGCGGAAAAATAATTATCCGGGAGATTGATAATGGCTGAAGCGTTGATCGGAATGGCGGGTGTAGGAGTGATGGGCTCAAACCTTGCCATGAACATGGAGCGCAACGGCTTTCCTGTCGTTGTCTGGGATCGCGACCCGTCGTTTCTCGAAAGGGCGATGGGAAACGTCGGCGCAGGACTTAGCATTACGTCTGCGAAGACGCCGGAAGAGTTCGTGCGCGCGATCAAGCGTCCGCGCAAGATCATGATTATGGTCAAGGCAGGCCCGCCCGTTGACTGGACTATAGAGCAGTTCAAACCATTTCTGGAGGCTGGCGATATCCTGATAGACGGCGGCAACTCCTGGTATGAAGACACGCGTAGGCGCGAGGCCGATTTGAGCGTCGAAGGCTTTCGCTTTATCGGCTCAGGCGTGTCGGGCGGTGAGGAGGGCGCGCTCCTTGGGCCTTCGTTGATGCCGGGCGGCGCGCGCGAGGCTTATGAAGAGATACGCCCCATCTGGGAGGCCATCGCCGCCAAAACCGAGGATGGACCCTGCACGACCTACGTGGGCCCAAACGCGGCGGGCCACTTCGTCAAGATGGTGCATAACGGCATCGAGTATGGCGATATGCAATTGATCGCCGAAGCTTACGACATCCTGCGCTCGGTGCTTGGGATGAAAGCCGATGAGCTGGCCGAGATCTTCTCTACCTGGAACGAAGGACTGCTGGACTCTTATCTAATTAAGATTACGTCGGAGATTTTTCGCGTCAAAGATAAAGAGACTGGCGGTGCGCTCGTTGATCTGATTCTGGATAAAGCCGGGCAGAAGGGGACTGGCAAGTGGACTGCGCAGGTCGCGCTAGATTTGGGCGTTGCCATTCCGACCATAGGCGCGGCCATTGAAGCGCGCTTTATCTCTGCCATGAAGGACGAGAGGGTCGCGGCGAGCCGCATTATCAGTGGGACAGCGAAGACAAACGCCCCCCCCGGCAATCGCGCCGCGCTGATAGACGCCGTGCGCGATGCGCTCTATGCCTCGAAGATTTGCTCTTATGCGCAGGGGTTCAACCTGATTCGCGCCGGATCGAACGAGAATCAATGGAACATTGATCTGAGCGAGATGGCGCGCATCTGGAAGGGCGGTTGCATTATCCGCGCGCGCTTTCTTGATCGTATCCGCGACGCTTACAAACGCGAGCCCGGTCTTGCCAATCTTCTGCTCGACGAAGATTTCAGAAAGTGGATGAGTGATGCGCAGGCGAACTGGCGCGCGTGCATAGGTCTGGCGCAGCAGCACAATGTTCCGACGCTCGCCATGTCTGCAAGCCTCGCCTACTTCGACAGCTATCGCACGGCAAGCCTCCCGCAGAATCTCACGCAGGCCCAGCGCGACTACTTCGGCGCGCACACCTACGAGCGCACGGACAAGCCCGGAGGGGGAGCGATTCATACGGATTGGGAAAACGCAGTGCCGGAGTGATTATCAGATAGCATTACACCTATTAAATATCTAAGTTGAAAACCAAATGGCAGCAACTATAACTGAAAATCCTTTGCGCGCTGGCGTGCGGCTTGAGCGCACCGCGCAGCCGTGCGTGGTCGTGATCTTCGGGGCGTCCGGCGATCTAACGAAGCGCAAGCTTGTGCCGGGGCTTTACAGTCTGGTGCAGCAGAAATTGCTTCCGGTGGAGTTTGCTATCGTCGGCGTGTCGCGCCCCGTCATGAGCGATGATGAGTTTCGCGCCGCTATGCGCGAGGCGGTCGAGAAGTACGGCGAAGCGAAGTCTGTGGATGATGCCGTGTGGGAAAGCTTCGCGAGCGGGCTTTTTTACCTGCCGGGTGAGTTCGACGACGCAGAGGTGTTCAAGCGTTTGCGCGAGACTCTTGAAAGATTGGATGCGGAGCGAGGCACGTCTGGAAACAGGCTCTTTTATCTTTCGACCGCGCCGAGTTTCTTCGGTCTTATCAGTGGACAACTGGGCGCAGCCGGGTTGGCCCACACGGAAGGCAAAGGGTGGACGCGCGTGATCGTTGAGAAACCCTTCGGCCATGATCTTGAGAGCGCGCGCAAGCTTAACGTGGAGCTGGCCTCGGTTTTTCAGGAAGAGCAGGTTTATCGTATTGATCATTATCTGGGCTAAGAGACGGTCCAGAATCTTCTTGTCTTTCGCTTCGCCAACAGCATCTTCGAGCCCTTGTGGAATCGCCAGTATATAGATCATGTGCAGATCACCAACGCCGAAGCCTTAGGCGTCGAAGGGCGCGGCGCGTATTACGAGGAGGCGGGCGTGGTGCGCGATATGATTCAGAACCACGTCTTTCAGGTCGTGTCACTGGTCGCGATGGAAGCGCCCGCATCTTTGAGCGCAAATTCGGTACGCGATGAGAAGATCAAGGTGATGCAGGCCATCAGGCCCATCCCTGTTGATCGTGTTGATGAATACGCAGTGCGTGGGCAGTACGGGCCGGGCTATGTGCTGGGCGACAGCGTTCCGGGTTATCGCCAGGAGACGGGCGTGAATCCAGAATCCTCGACGGAGACTTTCAGTGCGCTCAAGCTTTATTTCGATAACTGGCGCTGGGCGGACGTTCCCTTCTATATCCGCTCCGGTAAAAGGTTGCAGAAGAGAGTCACAGAGATCGCGATTCAATTCAAGGAGGTTCCGCACCGTCTATTTAACCATGCCGATGCGCCGCTCGAACCGAACGTACTGGTCATTCGCATTCAACCGAACGAGGGCATCACGCTCCGTTTCGGCGCGAAGCTTCCGGGGCAGCGGATGCGTATTCGCTGGGTCAACATGGATTTCAGGTACGGTTCCAGCTTCGGCGTGCATACGCCGGAAGCCTACGAGCGATTGCTGCTCGATTGTATCCTAGGCGACTCGACGCTTTACGCGCGACGTGATATGACAGAGCGCGGCTGGGAGATTGTGACGCCGATCCTCGAAGCATGGCGGAAGCCGGCGCTCTCTTTCCCGAATTACGAGGCGGGCGCATGGGGGCCGCAGGCCGCAGGCGATTTGATCGCGCGCGACGGAAGACGCTGGCGCAGGCTCTGAAAAAAATGCGAGAGATAACGCACTCGACTCCACAACAGATAAAAGTCTCGGCGACGCTCGACGTGCAATCGGTCGAGCAGGAGCTTGGTGACTTATGGAAACAGCACACAGGCGAGCAGGACCTCGAAGAGGATGGCGCGGTGATGCGCGCGCGCGTCCTGAATCTGCTCGTATATGTTCAGGGCGAAACTGCGCTCGAAGAGGTCAATGAACTGCTCAGCGAGATTACTTCCGCGCATCCCTGCCGCGTCATCGTCATGTCAGCCCAAGCCGGAGGCGATGATCAGGACATAGAGATGTTCGTGTCTGCGCATTGTCTTTCTCAACCAGGTGGGGGCGGAAAGAATTTGTGCGGCGAGCAGGTGACGCTCAAAGCGCGTGGCCGTTTTACGGTCGAATTGCCGAGCGCGGCCGCTCCTTTGCTTGTGCCGGATCTCCCTATCTTTCTCTGGTGGCGCGATGCTCCGCGACTGCACGATCAAACTTTCACAAATCTCTCGCGTACCGCAGACCGCGTTGTCATAGACTCCGCAGATTTTCGCCGTCCATACGAAGATGTGCTGGAATTGGCGGGGCTGCTCCTGAGCCGCAGCAAAGAGCATGCACGCATCAGCGATCTCAACTGGGCGCGTCTCACATCCTGGCGGACGCTGCTCGCGAGCTTTTACGACGTGGAGGAATATCGCTCGTCGCTTGCGGGGCTCAATCGCGTGCGTATCGAATATGTCCCGAACGATCTTGCGCCCGAAGCAGTAGCACCGAAGGCGCTGATCCTGGCTGGCTGGCTCGCGAGCCGTCTCGGTTGGCGAGCCGTGCCGGGAGAATCTCTGACGAAAGAAAGGAGCGGCGCGCACAGTGTCACTCTTGAAAAAGAGGGGCGACCCGTGACGGTCGAGTTCGCAGGCGTGGAGCGCAGCGCGGAGATGCAAGGATGGATTGCGCGCATAGAGCTATGCGCAGAGTCCTTACAGCCTGCGGCATTCGTTGTCCTGCGCAGCCCCGACGGGCGCTATCTGGAATCAGAGGTCGGCGGCGGCGGCGCAGGTGAAACGCGCTCCGCACGCACGCTCATCGCAGGCGATAAGACAGAGGCCGAGTTGGTCGAAAGCGAGTTGGAAATCCTCTCGCATGATCGCATCTACGAAGAGGCGATAGCCGCCGCCGTCTTGATGCTCAAAGCGAATTGAACACGTTTCGTAAAAATGGGGCGAGCATCGAAGTGTGTCGCGACGCGGCCGAACTAAGCGCGCGTGCCGCCGCGTTGTTTACGGACATTGCAGTGCAAAGCGTAGAGACGCGCGGCCGCTTTTCCGTGGCGCTGTCAGGAGGCTCGACCCCTAAAGCCATGTACAGGCTTCTGGCCGACGATGCTCATCAAAACGCTCTGGCGGAAACTTGGCCTTTGACGCATATCTTCTGGACTGACGAGCGCTCAGTTCCGCCCCTCGATCCACAGAGCAATTATCGTATGGCAAGAGAGGCGCTGCTGATGCATGTGCCTGTGCCGGACGAGCAGATTCATCGAATGCGCGGCGAAGATGAGCCCGCGCGTGCGGCCGCCAGTTACGCCTCCGTCCTCGAAAGTGAAATCGGCGCGCCCGTTCCAGCCTTTGATCTTATCCTGCTCGGCATGGGGACGGATGCGCACACAGCTTCGATCTTTCCCCACTCGCCATTGCTGAAGGATTCTTCCTCCGATCAAACGGTCGCTGCCATCTACATTGAGAAGCTGCGCGCTGCGCGCCTGACGCTCACGCTGCGCGTGTTGAACCACGCGCATAACATCATCTTTTTAGTCAACGGTGTAGAGAAGGCCGAGCCGCTGCGAAGAGTATTCGCTTCGGTTGACAGTGATGAAGAACTGCCGGCGCGTTGGGTGCGTCCAACAAAGGGCGCGCCTCTGTGGCTGGTTGACGAAGAGGCCGCCCGGTTGTTGGTCTAAAATCGCAGGGGATCATAACGCTCCTTTGCAGGCGACTCCCGAACTCTTTGATCGGCTGTCTTTGACGAATGCGAGCGGGTGCGCCTATATTCTCAGGTGTGCGGCTCGGCGCGACGGGTCGCCTTCACTCTCGATGATTCAACGCGGTCGTTCCTTCTACACAAAAGTGTGTGGCGTTACTCTTTCACTAACCCTGACAGCGGAGATTTTAGCTGTGAAACGCTTTGCCCTGACCCTCGCCGTGATCGTCGTCCTGACGCTCGCGGGAGCAGTGCTTCAACCCGTCTCAGCGCGGGATAACTGGACCAGCGTGCGGTCGAAAAATTTCTTCCTTGTCGGGAATGCAAGCGAGAAGGATATTCGCCGCATCGGCGTCGAGCTTGAACAGTTTCGCGACGTGTTGACACGTCTGCTCACGAATATGAAGGCCGCCTCGACGGTTCCCATCACCGTCATGGTTTTCAAGAACGCCGATTCATTCAAGCCATTCAGACCGCCTACCTCTGACGCATACTTTCAATCCGGCGAGGACGTGAACTACATCGCCCTCACTTCCGAGCGCGGTGGAGAGCACCCTTACTCCGCCGTCTATCACGAGTACGTCCATTTCCTGGTCAGAAATAATACCGAGCGAGTGCCGCTGTGGTTTAACGAGGGACTGGCCGAATACTACAGCACGTTTGACATTCTGGACGGGGAAAGGAGCGTCATGATCGGAAAGCCGATCAGCAGTCACGTGCGCTATCTGCGCGAGAAGAAGTTGATTCCCTTAGAGACGCTCTTCGCCGTCAAACACGATTCGCCGATTTACAATGAGAGTGATAAAAAAGGAATCTTCTATGCGGAGTCATGGGCGCTGGTTCACTATCTTCTTCTCGGCAACGAGGGCAAGCGCGCTTCCCAGTTCAAACAGTTCCTGGACCTTCTGACCTCGGCTGGCACGGTCGAGGGTGCTTTCAAGCAGGCTTTTCAGACAGACTTTCGCACGCTCGAAAATGAGTTAAAGCAATATATCAGCCGCGATTCCTATCAAACTCGCGTCAAGACCTTCGATCAGAAACTGAAGTTCGACACAGAGATGCAGAGTGCCCCTTTGACAGAAGCGCAGGCCCAGTTCTATCTGGGTGATTTGCTGCTGCACGCCTCGGAGTTTGATCGCGCGGAGAAGTATCTACAACAGGCCATTAAGCTCGACCCCCGTCTCGGCATCGCGCACGCCTCGCTCGGCATGTTGAACCTCAAACGAGAACGCTTTGACGAGGCCAGAGAACATTTAGAGCGCGCCGTCGCAGCCGATACGAAGGACTATCTTGTGCATTTCTATTACGCTTACATGCTGAGCCGTGAAGGAATGCGCGTGGGCAATTATGTGACGGGATTTACGCCGGAAATAGCGCAAACGATGCGCACGCAACTGCGCAAGGCCATCACGCTCGCGCCCGGTTACGCCGAATCGTATTACCTGTTGGCCTTCGTCAATCTGGTGAGGGACGAGCAGCGCGACGAATCAATCGAGCTGCTCAAGCGGGCGCTAACGCTTGAGCCGGGCGAGCACCGCTTCGGAAATCTGCTGGCGCAAATTTACATACGCAACCGTGACCACAAAAACGCGCGCCTGATTCTTGAGCCTATCGCCCGCACTAGTAGTAGTGATAGTAGCGCAGACTCACAGTCGAGCGCGCAGGCACGGTCGCTATTGCAAATTATCTCGTCAATCGAAGAGCGAGAAGCACAGGCGCTTGCTGAGAGGGAGAGCACGGATGCGATCGCGCGCGCAGCAAGCGCGCCGTCACAATCGGAGCGACCCGCTGCTAATGGTGACGCATCGTCAACGCCTGACGCTGATTCCCAACCCGCTTTTCAACAGGTGTTCCTGCCGCAACGTGAAGGCGAAGAGCAGGTGAGCGGGCAGTTGCTCAGTATTGATTGCAACGAGCAGGGCGTCACGATGATGGTCAAAGCGGGGATGCGCACGCTCAAACTTCAGAATAACGAGTTGAGGCGCATCCGCTTCGTCAGCTTCTCCCCGGAGATGCGCGGCAGAATCGGTTGCGGCCCGCGCAATCCCTCTACCCCTGTGGTCGTCAGCTACCGCGCCGCGAAAGATATAAGATCAAAAACCGACGGCGAAGTGACCGCCATCGCGTTCATCCCCAAAGAACTTGACGCGGTTCAGTAAGGGGAAACCACAAGGAAAAATTCAGGCCATCAACAGCGGTAAACCGCAGCAAATATCCACAAATACCACCAAGTGCGGTCTAATGTGCGTTAGGCTCTTTCGATTGACGCTCTGAAAATCCAAAAGCACAAATAGGAGAAAAATCAAAAATGAAAAGAATTACATTACTCTTGGTCTTTGCTTTTAGTTTGACCTTCATTGGTTGCGGAAGGATTTATGGACCGGTTGATGAAGTCAAGGCTTTTGCCGACGAAAAAGAGGAGGCTATCTCCCAGATGGGTAAAAAGCTTGAGGCAAACCCGACTGAAGCCGGAGTTGACGAAGCACGGAAAATATTCGAGGCCAAAAAAGGCAGTTTGCAAGCTAAAAAGGAAGCTATAAAAGCTGCGCCTCAAGGGATTAACAACGACTGGTATTCGCTATTGCTTAAAACCGAAGCGCGCCACAATGAAATGTTGAATGATATAGGCATCAAATTTAGCGTCACTTGCTATTCCGAGCAATGCCGAAACAAATGGAAGGCATTAGAAAAGGACTTTGAAGAAACTGTCAAAAGATATTAGCTGTTAGGCGACTCTAATTATCAGCGCAGCCTAACAACTCATTCAACCGGAGCGCGCATAGAATTGCTTTCATGCGCTAGACTTTGTTGTTATTGTGCGCGGATTCATATACTAAGTGCAACACGCTTTCCTGACATGGGGGTGAGCGGCAATACTGACGAAGATTCTCAACCACGACGAAGAGGATATTCGCCATGACGTATTGCCAACTCACCTCCGCAGAGAGATATATGCTCGCCGCGCTCCGAAAGCAAGGTCTCAATCAGTCTCACATCGCCCGCTCACTCGGTCGCCATCGCTCTACGGTCTGCCGCGAGGTCAGGCGTAATAGCACCCGAGCGGATGGTCGCTACCGCGCGAGCACGGCCCAGGAGCGAACCAACGGCCGCCGCTCCCGCTCGCGGCGCAACCTTCGCTTCTCGGTTCAGGACTTCGCGCAGGTTGATGAGTTGCTGTGCCGCCAGTGGAGTCCTGAGCAGGTCGCGGGCCACCTGCGCCACACGGGGCAGCTCTCGATCAGCCACGAGACCATCTACCGCCACATCTGGCGGGACAAGCGCGAGGGAGGACTCCTCTACACCCACCTGCGCGGAGCCCGAAAGCGGCGGCGGAAGCGTTATGGCAGCTATGACAGCCGCGGAAGACTGGCCGGCAAGCGTTCGATCTCAGAGCGTCCGGCATCTGTAGAGACGCGCCGCCGGATGGGACATTGGGAGATCGATACCGTGATGGGCACCGGCAGCAAGGACTGCATCGTGAGTCTCGTCGAGCGTAAGACGGGCTTGCTCTTAATCGGCAAGTTGGAGGATCGCACGACCGAATCGCTCAACTGGCGTGTGATCCAGATCATCAAGCGACACGGGGGACGGTTCGAGACCATCACTTCCGACAATGGGACGGAGTTTCATCACTATCAGCGCATCGAAGCGCGCACCAGGGCGACCTTTTACTTCGCCCGCCCGTATCATTCGTGGGAGCGGGGCAGCAACGAGAATGCCAACGGGCTCATCCGTCAATATCTGCCGAAAGGAACCAGTATGGCCGGGTTGACTCAACACCAGTGCAGTTCAATCGCTCGCAAGCTCAACGGGCGGCCACGCAAACGGCTCGGCTTCAAGACGCCGCTGGAGTGTTACTATGAATCTTAGTCAGTGTTGCACTTCAAACTTGATGTCAGG
>JBKKAL010000024.1:0-12044 GCA_046714695.1 Pyrinomonadaceae bacterium | reverse complement strand
GAGGGAGAACGAGAGGACAGATACTAAGGGATATAGTGGAGAGTCCGGAGGTGAGCGCACGCTTCCTCACGGAGTCAACGATAGTGATGCACTACTTCGGGTATTTGAGGAGAGACCCGGATGCGGCATACCAGACGTGGATGGGGATCTACAACCAGACGGGAGATACGAGGAATGTAACGAATGGGTTCGTCAATTCACCGGAGTATCGCGCTCGATTCGGTCAGTGATGGGGAAGACGCCTTTAACCCAGGAAAGGCAGTGGTTGTCCAAGCAACGGTATTGCTGATGCATAAAGTAGCTTTCACTACTCTCGAATCGGAAAGATTAATTTTGAGGCGCTTTGCCGACGGTGATCTTCTGCCGTTCCTCGCATACCTGAACGATCCGCTGGTGGCTCGCTACCAAACATGGGAATCCTATAGCGAGCAACAGGCAAGAGACGTGATTGAAGAGCAAAAGAGTTTAGACCCTGGTCTGCCGGGGCAGTGGTTTACCTTTGCTCTTGAGTTGAAGGAGACGGGAAAACTCGTCGGGCATATTGCTTTGAAGACGCAAGAGGATAATCAGCAGGCTGAAATAGGATTTACCCTCTCGCGTGAGTATCATGGCAAGGGTTTAGCTTTCGAGGCCGCCTCACGTGTACTGGATTATGTGTTTATAAACCCCAAACTTCATCGTGTTACAGCGATCACTGATTACGAAAATCGGAGTTCTGTCACGCTCCTCAATAGACTGGGTATGCGGCGAGAAGGGCACTTTATCCAGAACATCTGGTTTAAGGGTAAATGGGGAGACGAGTATCTTTATGCTATTCTGCGAGAAGAATGGCTGCGGAAGCACGCGATCTAACAACTCATTCAACCCGACGCTTCGATGGGCTTACTCTCATGCTTGTCTTTACAAATGAGGATTGAATGCTTCATGCTCGGCTAGATGGTTTACTTTTACCAGAGCTGCGTCGTGATCTCCCTATTACAGGGATTTTCTTTACCGTTTTTAATAATAATTTTTCGCAGCTTGTCGTTGAGACATAGACAAAACCGCGCCAATCTCAAAAAAGAACTGAATGTTGTTCGCGGGCACAAAACTAAATCAACTGAGATTTCCAGGCTGATACAGAATAACCTACCGAAGCTTCAACCGTTAAAGTGCGATACTTGCGGCGCAGGTGTATTACTCAAAGAGACTGAGACTTTTTGTCCGCATTGTGAGACGCAGGGCATCTTACCGGAAGATTACGCGATGGCGGTCTCGCTCAGATTGGAAGTTAAGAAATTATTCAAAAGCGCGATCAGGAATTGGCGAGTAGCAAACATTCTAACCCTTCCTTTTGTCATCGGGCTTTTTATTTCGCTAGGTGTTATTGAACCGCTTCTGGCGCTTTTTTTGCCAGTGATTATCACGACCACAAGCGGCACGCTCCCAAACACTCTGGCTGATACTCTCATGGCATCGCTCGGCACACCGCTGGATGGAATAGTATATCTGTTTTGGATTTCCGGCCTTATCATTTGGCCACTGATGTTTCTTTGCCTCGCGGTTACGGGTTTGGAATTGCGTAAAGAGCTGCCTGTTGTGCCGATTCTTGAAGAAAAGATTCGCAGTAGCGAAACGGCAACCTGCCACTCCTGCGGAGGTGCAATTGAATACGACAAAGATGATTTCGCCAGTATTTGTAGTTACTGCGCGGTGGAAAACTTCCGCGTGCGATTTACACGACTCAAGCGCGCGGAAACGGAACAACAAAAAACCCGGACGAATTTTGCGCTTTTCGGGGCAATGAAAATCATCGAAAATTATGCCACGCTGGTCTATGCCGGTACGTTGATATTTTTCGGCTTTCCTACTGTTCTTTTTATTCTGGGTATCATGATTTACGCAGCCGTGACCGGGGCATTCCTATTATCAATATCGGCATTGCTGGTTTTGGCTGTTTTGATTGCTTTAGGTCGCTTTGTAGTTTCTGTGGAACATCAGACTCATCAGTGATAGACGCATCGAACGAGTCATGCAATCTGATCGCTCCGTAGCGTGGCTTTCAATGACTTAATAACTTCCACCTGGGGTATTATGCCTAAACTGATCCAACTGTTTTAAGCAGCATAACTCTCGAATTAGCCCGCACAAAGAATCAACCAACGAATCCCCCAGAAGAATAATGAAAGCCTTGCTTTCTAAGAATCGTATTTTAACTGGCAAGTTGAAATTGCGGGCAATGTACTTTCGTCTTTTATTTGTATAGAAGCGATACACTGATTCGGGTCTTACCCGTGTTTTGCCAATCTTTATTTAGTTGGAAACACTATGAACATTACTCTTACAGGATAATATTTATTAGCGGCATCAATCTTGCAACGTTGCAAAATCAGAGAATGATTTCGTCACGGCAGGGGGAGTTACTAATGAATGCATTATATATATCTGATTTCGCACTGACCCAGAAGGCTGACCAGGGAAACATGCAGGCGTTTGCGGAACTCTACAAGCGTCACTACCGGCGCGTTTTATCATTATGCCTGCGCATGACACGCAACCTAGCGGAAGCGGAAGACCTCGCGCAAGAAGTTTTTCTTCATCTACTAAGAAAAGCGGGCAGCTTTCGTGGTGAATCGGCATTCACTTCGTGGTTGCACCGGCTTACGGTTAATCATGTTCTCATGCATTTCCGAAAGCCTCGCGTGCGAATGGAGCAAACCACTGAAGATGGGGAAGTATCTACACCAGTGGTGTTAGGAACAGATGATTCTCGTGCGATGCCGGTCTTGAATCGCCTCGCGTTGAATAAAGCCATCGAAAAGCTGCCCGCAGGGTATCGCGCAGTTTTTCAATTACATGATATTGAAGGGCATGAACATGAAGAGATTGCGCGTCTGCTTGGGTGTGCAGTAGGAACCTCAAAGTCTCAATTACACAAAGCGCGACGAACTCTGCGGGGGTTGCTTAATCAACTGGCACCCAAAGCAGATTCATCCAGTTCCATCAAATAATTAAGACCTACGTGCGACTATTGAGGAGCAGGTTTTGAACTTGGTTGTCGAATAAAATATCGGTCAACCGCTTTTCTATTGATTGTAGGCTCAAGGTGGTTCAAGAGATAAATCCCGGCAAGGTCTACAAGGTGAAGCTCCGGAAAACTCTCCCGTCAGGCTGAACGCTGCTAATGGACGACAACCCGATTCTGTCGTTAGATCGCTTCCTCCAGCAGTGAACAGACACTCTCCCGGTTATCCGGATACGAGCACAAACAAAGAAAGATACTTGTGAGAAAGTTCCTGCTAATCGCGCTTCCATATATCGCCATGTCGCTGGCAGCTTGCAGCAACTTGCCGGTCTCTACGCCTCAATCAGAAGAGGAGAAAGAAAGTGAGAAAACTGCTGAGAGCAATAACTCAATTGATAGGAGTAGAGGCCAGATTGACCCGTGTTCTCTAATTACGAGGGAGGAAGTCGAGGCGGCGCTTGGTAGGACGGTTATGGAGCCCACGCGCGGTAATGAAATCGTCTCTCCGAGGGCAGGCACGATGAATACCTCATGCATGTTCGGCAGCGATGAAGGTTTCGTCAGTTTAAATATCAAGCAGCGGGACCCCGCCTCACGAGTCGCGTGGAATGCTGCGCGGTCATATGAAGAGCTTAAGGGAATCATCTTTAAGTCGCGGAACGGAGAGTCGTCTGGCAGGTTAGAAGAAATTCCAGGAATCGGTGTGGACGCCTTCGCGGAGACTAAGGAAGAGACGATGAACTATCAGACTACGGAATTGCGCGTCCTCAGCAAATATTCCATCCTCACGGTAAGGGTAGTCAGGCCGTCCGCAATATCTACGCTCGAAGCCGCCAAAACGCTCGCGGGAAAAGCGATCCTCCGGTTGGACAAATACGAAATGAATGCTGCTATCCCTACTTCCGACCCGACGCCAGTAGCACCCGCGCCTGCAACCAACCTCAATAATAGTGAACGTCCAAAAGCGCCTGAGAAATCGCGTGCTGAACCCAAGATTGTGAAGGAGGTTGAGCCGTCAAGGCCCCGGAAGAATACGAAGGCGACTTCAGCTAAAGTCGAAAATAATAATTCGCGACGTGCTGATAAGCCGGGTTCTAAAGAAAGTAAAAGGGCCTCGACAAGGGCTGTTAATAGAAATAAGAGGGAGAGCGCAAAGGCGGTGAGGGCGAGCGCCAGAGGCAGGAGAAGGCAGTAGAAGCGAATCAATTGCGTGGCGATCAAAGAGGCGATAATGATCGTTCAGGCGAGCATTCAACTCCTCAGTAAATCAAGCGGCCTCATGTGGCTCGAGGACGAAAAGGAAAATTGCAGCAGGCCATGCCGCTTCGACTTCAGTGAGATGATTTCTACTTCAGAGAATAGAAAGACAGGGGTCAGGTGTGCCCTGCAAAACCTCCCTGATGATAGCGAGGCCGCTTTCAAGCTGTGCGCGGCTTCGCGGTGCTCCTAAACAGACGCGGACGGCGTGAGGCGCTTCTTCGCGCCCGGGGACGAACGCCTCCGACGGCGTGACGGCGACCCCGCGGCGTCTGAGTTGCGCTGTGAATTCGTTGCTGCGCCAGGGCTCAGGCAGGTGTAGCCAGAGGTGAAAGCTCAAGGGATGCGCGTCGAACTTGAACCCTTCGAGGGTGCGGTTGGCGATCTCCTGTCGCGCCCGCGCCTCCTCTCGTTTCTGCTCCACCAGCCGGTCAGCCGTACCATCCTTAATCCACTCGGAAGCGATCTCGGCCATCAGCGGCGCAGCCATCCAGACCGTCGCTCGCAGCGAGGTTGACAGCACCTCTACCATTCGCTCAGGGGCAACCAGATAGCCTATGCGCATCCCGCCCGCGATGCTCTTCGACGTGCTGAGGATGTAATAGCTGTTTTCCGGCGCGAATGAAGAGAGCGGCGGCGGCGGCGCGGGCAGCATAAAGCTATGCACATCGTCTTCGATGATTGCCACATCGTATTCCCTGGCGATGGCTGCTATCTCACGCCTGCGTGCTTCCGGCATCAACGTCCCCAGAGGATTTTGAATGGTCGGTATCGTGTAGAGCACCCTGGCCGTATCACGCTTGCAGGCTTTCGCGAAAGCATCGGGCCGGATGCCATGATCGTCCATCGCGAGCCCTTCCAGTCTGAGGTGAAAAAGATGCGCGAGGTTCTTCATCCCAGGATAAGTCAGGCTCTCTGTGAAAATGGTGTCTCCCGGTTTGGTCAGGGTGGAGAAGACGACTGTCATGGCGTGCAACGCGCCGCTGCACACAAGGATTTGTTGCGAGCGTGCACGGAGTCCTGAGCGAGCCACCCACTCGGCCCCGGCGACGCGGTGCCGTTCGACGCCTGCGGCAGGTTGATAACCCATCAGGGCAGAGAGGCCGGGACGCGCGGCAAGGCCCGCGAGCGTCCTTGTTAAAGCCTGACCGAGCGGATCGCCAATCGAGAGCGGCGGGATATTCAAACTCAAATCAATCAACGCCTCGTCTTCCGTCCCCGAAGGCGCAAGGAACGCGTCATCGAAAAGGGACTCTTTGACAAACGTCCCGCGTCCCGTTTCACCCACGAGCAATCCGCGCCGCGCCGCTTCCGAGTAGGCGCGCGTGATAGTTCCGGTCGTGACGCCCAGATGATTGGCGAGGTCCCGGTGCGTCGGCATCTGATCCCCCGGTTTGAGACGACCCCTCTCGATGTCTTCAGCGATTGCCTCGACTATGGCTACGTATCGCGGGCCGCCGTACCGACTCAACTCTGGTGTCCACATTGTCATCATAAAATTCCTGTTGACAGCTTAAATGTTGCCAGATATATTAGGGACAATCCTTCGCAGTTGTCAAATTGTATGCGTACAATTTATATGTTAACTGTTCGTGGTTCGGGAAGCGGCATTGAAATGCGCGGTGACTTAAACCATGCGCCCGGGCTTTGACTTGTCTTCCTTAACCTTAATAAGAGGCAAAAGAATGAAGATACCTCCTTTCTTACTTGATCAATGGCTTAATCAGTACCACTTCGCCGGCGCGCCGCCCGAATTCGACTTCGCTTCAAGTACGGGGCCGCACTGGACGCTTGGTGAAATACTGGGATTGGTTGACGCGGACGAACAGGCCCTGCTTCAAGAGACGGAGTTGGTTTACTCAAGCGGGCAGGGCAGCGAAAAGCTGCGGCAAGCAATCGGCGAGATGCAGGGGGCCAGCGCCGAACAGGTAAAGATCGTCACAGGCGCGTCCGAAGCACTGTTGATTCTCTTCTGCATGTCTTCTCAAGCGAGCGCAAACGTCATCTTACCATTTCCGCTGTTTCCTTCAACGGCCGTTGTCGCGGATTTATTCGGCCTTGAGACGCGCTTCTACCACCTGCGGCGCGAGAATAATTTTAGCGTTGATCTGGATGAGATCAAAAAATTAACTGACGACAAAACGAAGCTGCTGCTCGTAAACACGCCGCACAATCCGACGGGCGCGACCCTTTGTGACGAAGAGCTGCGAGAGTTACACGACTTTGCTGTAGCGCGCGGCATTCAGTTCGTCTCAGACGAAGTCTATCATCCCGTCTATCACGGTCGCGAAACAAGTTCCGCCGCCATTTTGCCGCACGCTACGGTGCTGGGCGGCTTTTCGAAATCGCTTTCTTTAAGCGGTCTGCGCGTCGGGTGGATTATAGAGCGTGATGAAGCGCGCCTGCGGCAATACACGGACGCGCGCGGGTACTTCACGATCTCGAACCCGCCGCTCGCCGAAAAGTTTGCGGTCATCGCACTCCGTCACCGCGAAACAATCCTTGGCCGCACGCGCAAGGTTGCCGCCGCAAACCTTTCTCTCCTTGATCAATTCTTGGCTGAGCACGGGGACGCCCTCGGCTGGGTTCGCCCGCGCGGCGGGATGACGGCTTTCCCCTGGCTGAGAGACGGAAGCGACGCGCGCGAGTTTTCCCGCGCGATGGCTGAGCGCGGCGTGCTGCTCGCGCCGGGCGACTGCTGGCAGATGCCCGATCATTTCCGTCTGGGCTTCGGAGTCGCCGCTGAAGGGTTCGCCAGAGGATTGGAGAGGATCTGTGATTTTCTGAAAGCCCGCCATGATTCAACCAAGAGTCATTCACGCGTGACAACAACTTCCGCCTGAAAGGGGTTCTGAAAGATGAAGAAGAATGCAGGTTCAGAAGATATGGGATTACAGACCAGAGTCCTGCATGAGTGGGATCAATTTAATGAGACTCATGCTGTGACTGCTCCCATCTGGCAGACCTCTACGTTCAGCGCGGACTCGCCGGAGCATCTGGCCGCGCTGGGGGAGGCCAAGCATCCGAGCGAGTTTTACACGCGTTACGGCAATCCGACTCATATGCAGGCCGAAGCAACTATCGCGGCGCTCGAAAATGGCGAGGCCGCACTGGTGGCGAGTTCCGGGATGGGAGCGATCTTCGCGGCCGTGATGACTCTCTTACAGCGCGGCGATCACGTCGTGGCGCAACACAATCATTACGCTGCGACCACGAAACTTTTCCGCGATCTGCTGCCGCGCTGGGGCATTGAACGTACCTTCGTTGATCAGACCAAAACGGAAGAGTTCGCCGGGGCGATTCGGCCCAACACGAAATTGATCTATACGGAAACGCCCGTCAATCCGCTCCTGCACCTGACGGACTTGCGGGCTGTCGCTGATCTGGCGAAGAGCCACGGCATTACAACGATCATTGATAACACCTTCGCCACTCCGGTCAATCAACAACCTCTGAATCTCGGCATTGATGTGGTAGTTCACAGCGCGACAAAGTACCTCGGCGGCCACCACGATTTGAGCGCGGGGGCCATCGTCGCTTCAAGTTCTTTTATAGAGCAGGCGTGGGAGTTCTCACTGGTATCTGGCGCGGTGCTCAGTCCTTTCGACTCGTGGCTGCTGCTGCGCGGGATGAAGACGCTCGGCCTACGTGTCGAGCGACAAAATCAAAATGCCCTGGCGCTGGCGCAATTTTTTGAATCACACCCGAAGGTCGAGCGCGTTAATTATCCCGGACTCGAATCGCACCCGCAGCACGCACTCGCCCGCCGGCAGATGAGCGGGTTCACGGGCATGATGAGCATCGTGTTGAAAGGCGACTACAGCGTGGCTGAAAGCTTTATCAGCTCCTTAAAGCTTGCCAAGTGCGCTGTGAGTCTAGGCGGGGTCGAGACTCTGGTTGTGCCCGTGGCGGCGATGTGGAGTCACCAGCATTCGCCGGAGCAGCGCCGCGCCGCGGGCATCGGCGACACATTGGTGAGAATCTCCGTCGGCATAGAGGACGAGCGCGACCTGCTCGCGGACTTCGCGCAGGCGTTAGAAAAGTAAAGGGAAATGTTTCAGAGCCGATCCTTCCGGTACGAAACAGTGATGTGAAGTTGAGATGGCGATAGCGACGATCAATCCAGCGACGGGTGAAATGCTGAAAAGCTTCGAACCGCTCTCGGCTGTGGAGATAGAAGAAAAGCTACGGCTTTCTGCCGAGACTTTCCGCGCGTACCGGCGCACGTCGTTCGTCGCGCGTGGAAGGATGCTTTCGAGAGTCGCCCGGCTGCTGGAAGCGGAAAAGGATCGTTTCAGTCGCCTCATCACGACAGAGATGGGAAAGCCCATTCAAGCAGCGGCGAGGGAGATAGAAAAGTGCGTGCGTGCTTGTCGTTACTACGCCGAGGAGGCAGAGAGCCTTCTCGCTGACGAAACGGTTTCGACCGGCGCGCACAAAAGTTACATCCGCTATGAGCCGCTCGGCCCCCTGCTCGCCGTCATGCCCTGGAACTTTCCTTTCTGGCAGATCATACGCGTGGCCGCACCGGCCCTGATGGTCGGAAACGTCGTTCTCCTCAAACATGCCTCGAACGTGCCGCAGTGTGCCCTCATGGTCGAAGAGCTTTTCCGTCGCGCTGGCTTTCCTGAAGGCGCGTTTCAGACGCTGCTCATCAATTCCAAAGAGGTTGCGCGCGTGATTGCCGACCCACGCGTTGTTGCTGTCACACTGACGGGCAGCGAAGCGGCTGGGAGCAGTGCCGCTGCTTCGGCGGGCAGGCATATTAAAAAGACAGTGCTTGAGCTTGGCGGCAGCGATCCGTTTATCGTCATGCCGAGCGCCGATCTGGAAGAAGCAGTAAAGACGGCCACTCGTGCGCGGACGCTCAACAGCGGCCAGTCTTGCCTGGCGGCCAAGCGCTTTATCATCGCCGAAGAGATTTACGAGGAGTTTGAACGCGGCTTCGTCGCTCGCATGGAAGGCTTGCGCGTTGGTGACCCCTTCGATGAGGCGACGGATATTGGCCCGCTGGCGACTGAGCAGGTGCTCAAGGATTTGGATGCGCAGGTTCAAAGTCTGCTGGCGGCGGGGGCGCGTTTCATTTTGCGCGGCGGGAGGCTTGCGCGTCCCGGCTTTTACTACGCGCCGAGCGTCCTCACGGAGATTCCAAAGAGCGCACCCGGTTACCGCGAGGAATTGTTCGGCCCGGTCGCCCTGCTTTTCCGCGTGCGAAACATCGAAGAGGCGATAGGGCTCGCCAACGATACGCCCTTCGGACTGGCGGCAAGCGCATGGACAAATGTGGAAGCAGAGCGCACGCGATTTATTGAAGAGATAGAGGCGGGCTCCGTCTTCATCAATGGCATGGCGGCCTCCGATCTGCGCTTGCCCTTCGGCGGCGTCAAGCGTTCCGGGTATGGGCGCGAACTCGGCGCGCAGGGGCTGCGGGAATTCGTCAATGTCAAAACCATCTGGATTCAAGACTGGAATGGATCGAATAACCCAGGCGTCGAAGAACAGAGCGGGAAGAGAGGGAAAGTATGAATCGCTCACTTTTGCCCTCGTCCGCTTTTATTGATCCGCGAGGTTGCAATCGGCAGGACATCGAGCGCTTGTTTCGTCAGGTCATCTCCCTGCTTCTACCCTTTTTAACTGAGGCGGCTAAACGGTCTCCTCTGCCCGCACCGTCGGCCATTCAAGATGATGTCGTCATCCCTGACGCTCCAATCGCGGAAGATGATTTGCTGGAAAAGCTGCGACCCCTTATCGCCGGTTCGATGAACGGCGCGACGCCAGGCTTTATCGGCCACATGAACTCTATGCCGACGACCATCTCCATCCTCGGTGACCTCGTGGCGTCAGCCTTGGGTAATAACATGCTCTTTTATGAGCTATCGCCTGTCTTTACTACTCTGGAATGGTCGTTGATGAAACAGTTCGCTCAGCTCTTCGGTCTCGGCGAAGGATCAGGCGGTGTCTTGTTGGGTTCGGGAACGATGGCGAATCTACAGGCGTTGGCCGTCGCCCGCAACATTAAGTTCGGTTCAATGGAAAAGGGAATCGGGGCGTTACCAAAATCGCCCGTCATCCTGGCTTCAGAAGCGGCGCACTCCTCCGTCCGCAAAGCGGCAATGATTCTGGGGCTGGGCACAGCCGGTGTGATACCTGTAGCGACAGATGAGAACTCCCGTATGAGGCCCGACAGCCTGCAAGACGAGATCAAAAGGGCGAAGGCCGATGGGCTTGAGCCTTTCTGCGTCGTTGCCACTGCGGGAACGACCGTCACGGGAAACATTGACCCGCTTGTCGAAACCGAAAAGATTGCACGCGAGCATGGTATTTGGTTTCACGTTGACGCAGCCTATGGGGGCGCGCTCATCTTCTCAAAGAAATACAGAGGCCGCCTTGCAGGTATCGAGCGCGCCGACTCCATCACGTTCAACCCGCAAAAATGGCTTTACATAAGCCAGGGGTGCGCGATGGCGCTCTTCAGGAATATGAGAGAGATGGAGAATGCTTTCAGCGTCCCGTCCCCGTATGCTGGCGATGATAATCCCGGTTGCAATCTGGGCGAGATAACGGTTCATGGAAGCCGCCGCGTCGAAGTTCTCAAACTCTGGCTCTCGCTGCAACACATCGGCGCTAGTGGATACGCACAGTTGGTTGATGAGGGATGTCGGCTGTCGGAATTCTTTCTACGCAAAGTAGAAGAGCGGCCCTTCTTACAGCTTGTGGGGAGGCCAGATATGAATATTTTGTGTTTTCGCGGCACGCCGGGATCGCTTTTCTCCGCGCGTTGGGACGAGTGGAACACAAGCCTTCAAACATACCTGCTTCGGGAGAAGGATGTTTTTCTCTCGCTGCCGCCATATCGTGGAGTGCGCTGGTTACGCGCCGTATTGCTGAACCCTTACGCTGACGAAGGCCTTGTTGAAACCATTTTTGATTCTATTGACTCTCAGGTAAAAAGAGATGGGCGGGAGGCCAGTACTTAAAGTCAGGAAAGGACTCATATGCGCATCGCAATCTACGGTACGGGGGGGGCGGGCGGTTACTTTGGAGCGCAACTGGCGCGTGCCGGTGAAGATGTTACTTTCATCGCGCGTGGAGAGCATTTGCAGGCGATTCGACAAAGAGGTTTGCGAATTGAAACAGACAAAGGCGAAATTCTCGTTAGTCCAGCGCAGGTTACTGATGACCCGGCGCAAGTGGGCCCGGTTGATGTCGTGATCGCTGGAGTAAAGACTTGGCAATTAACCGAGTCTGCAAATGCCATGCGACCGATGATTGCCCCCGAAACATTCGTCGTGCCTTTGCAAAACGGTGTGGAAGCGGCGTTGCAACTGGCAGCAGTCCTGGGCTCAAAGCATATCCTGAATGGTCTGTGCGGGACTTTTAGTTGGGTGGACAGCCCGGGCCATATTCGCAGCATTGGTGAAACTCATTTTATAAAGTTTGGCGAACTGGACAACCAACCAAGCGAACGAGCCAGGCGACTGCAACAGGCTTTCGAGCGCGCGGGCGTAAAAGCGGAAATTCCGCCGGACATGCAAGTAGCTCTCTGGGAAAAGCTCCTGTTGGTGGCAGGCTACGGGGGCGTCGGGGCTTTGACTCGCGCTCCCGTCGGTGTCATCCGCGCTTTGCCGGAAACGCGGCGAATGATTGAGAGAGGTATGCAGGAGATTTTAGCGGTTGCCCGTGCGCGACAGGTCGCTCTGGAGGACGCAAGTATTGTGAAGGCGATGGCGTTTATAGACTCTCTGGTGCCGAGCGGGATGACATCATTGCAAAGAGATATAAC
>JBKKAL010000023.1:0-8927 GCA_046714695.1 Pyrinomonadaceae bacterium | reverse complement strand
GAGTCGTACTTGCGCACGGCTCGCAGCAGTTGTGATTTTATTCTTTGCGATCTCAATCGTAGCGAAGAAGCGGACGCAGAGGTTTGCTGGAGTTATTCGCCGCTTGATAGGACGCGCGTCTTTAATGCCAGCCTGCTTGCGGCTGAAACGCTCGCGCAGGTGGGCCATGAGACCGGCGAAAAGGAGCTGCTTCGATGGGCCACGAGAGGGGCGCTCTATGTCGTCAATCGTCAAAGCGCGGACGGCTCCTGGGCCTACGGCGCGGACGGCTATCAATCATGGGCCGATAACTTTCACACGGCCTTTGTGCTACAGAGCCTCACACGCATTATGGCGAGTTGCGATGAAGCGCGCGAAGAGTTTGCCGGTGCTGTGCGGCGAGGCTATGAGTTCTGGCGCGATTCGTTCTTTCTTGCTACGGGCTGGCCGAAGTACTACCATGACCGGCTTTATCCGGCGGACGCGCATGCGGCTGGCGCTGCCATTGTCGCTCTCACAGAGTTACAGTGGATAGACGAGGGCGCGCTTGAGCTGGCTGAGCGGATCGCGCTCTGGGCCACGCACAATCTACAGGACGCGCGACATGGCTATTTCTATTACCAGCGTCGGCGCTTCTACACTGTGCGCACGCCCTACATGCGCTGGTCGCAAGGCTGGATGCTTTACGGGCTGGCGAGACTTTTGGAAGGCAAAAGTAAAAGTGAAGACAAAAGCTCTGTCTAAAAAACTTTGGTTTCCGCCTTGCCTTTTGCCTTTCACCTTCTGATGAGAATCTGGATTGATCTGGCGAACTCGCCGCATGTGCCGTTTTTTCGCGCGCTCATCCCGGAGTTCAGGAGGCGCGGGCATGAGATTCTGGTGACGGCGCGTGATTTCGCGCAGACGGTCGAGATGGCGCGTCACGCCGGGCTTGATGCGGCTGTCATCGGCGGCGAGGTTGGGCGGGGGCTCGCGGGCAAGGCTGGCAATCTGATCGGGCGTGCTGGTGCGCTCGCCCGTTGGGGGCGCGGTCGCGGGATTGATCTGGCGGTCAGCCATAACTCTTACGCGCAGGTGGCTGCCGCGCGTGCGCTTCGCATAAGGAGCGTGACGCTGATGGATTACGAGCACCAGCCCGCGAATCATCTGGCATTCCGTCTAGCCTCGCGCGTTATCGTGCCGCGCGCCTTTCCGGATGCCGCGCTTCTTCGCTATGGCGCTGGAGTCAATAAGGTGAGACGCTACGCGGGAACCAAAGAGGATGTTTACCTTGCGGACTTTGAGCCCGACCCGCGCTTCGCGGAGACGCTGAGCGAGCTTGGCGTTAATAAAGAAGTTATCCTGGTCGTCGTCAGGCCGCCCGCCCGCGATGCGCTTTATCATCGTTTCGATAACGAGTTGTTCGACGAATTACTGTTGCGTTTAGCCGCGCGCCGCGATGTGAAAGTCATGCTGCTGGCGCGCAACGAACGGCAGCGCGCCGCTTACACAGAGCGCAAGGGCGCGAACATGATCCTGCCGCGCGTGGCGCTCGACGGCGCAAACCTTATCGCTTACGCTGATCTGGTCATTAGCGCGGGCGGCACGATGAATCGAGAGGCGGCGGCAATGGGCGTGCCCGCCGCGACTATCTACGCTGGACGCTGGGCGGCCATTGACGAAGAACTGGTGCGCGAAGGCAGACTCCGCCGCATCAGCACGCGCCGGGATCTGGAAGCTTTGCCAGTAGAGAAAAAGGGAAGTACTGCGCCGCGCCGCGCACGAGATGTCCGCGCTGCGGTCGCTGATTTAATACTGGAGTGAATGATAGATAGTAGATAGCCGCCCGGCCGGTTATCACTACCTATAAGTTTTAGATGAGAGCGGAACGATTCAAAGAAAGATTGAGCGAAGCGAGCGCTGTGCGTGTTCCGGGGCGCGCACCCGTCTGGGTCGTGCCCGTCGTCAAGGCAGCGCTCGTCCTGGCGGATGCGTCGCTCACGCTTCTCGCTTTCTTCACGGCCTTTTACCTTCGTGAGGGTGGGCCAATCCTGCAAAATGCGGGAAGCTGGTGGCCTGTGTGGAGCGATCAGTTTGCTCCTTACGGAGCGATTCTGTTGCTCGTTTTGCCGATTCGACTACTCGCGCTGCGCTACTACGATCTCTATCGCCTACGTGGCGAGTTCTCTCTGGTGGAAGACGGCGTGCGTATCTTCAAGGCGACGGCCATAGGCTCTCTGCTGATTGTGGCGGCCGTCTTTTTATATCGCGGCGTTTACGAGTATCGCGCCTTCTCCTATGCGCGCGCCGTCTTTGTTCTTGATTTCCTGCTCGCGCTTGGTAGCCTCGGCGCGTTGCGCCTGCTGGTGCGTTTGGCGCAAACGATGGCGCGTCGTCGTGACATCAACCTCATTCCGACGCTGGTGGTCGGGCGCGGCCCGGAGGCCATGCTGTTCATCAAGGAGATGCGGGAGCGCCCGGAGCTTGGCTACCGCGTCATCGGCGTGGTCGAGAACGGTGTCATTGATTCGACGGTGCCCGCTCTCTTCGAGGGCGTACCCGTCATCAGCGATCTAAAGGGGTTGCCGGAAGCCATACGCGAATCCGGCGCGAACGAATGTATCATCACAGACCCGAATGTTTCGGGCGATGCGCTCTTTGAGGTGATGATGCGCTCCGGAAGGCGGCGCGGCGTCGAGTTCAGGATTGCGCCAAGCCTTTTCAACTGTCTGCCGCGCAAGACGGAGATAGACCAGATCGGCGCTTTGCCGATGATCACGCTTTTTCGCGAGCCGCTCTCAAACGCGGCGCGCATCGTCAAGCGTCTCTTCGATCTCACCATCGCGCTGCTCGCGCTGACTGTCCTCTCGCCGCTCTGGCTGATCATCGCTTTGCTGATCAAGCTGGACTCACGCGGTCCCGTCTTTTATAAGCAGGAGCGCGTCGGGATGGATGGACGCATTTTCCTCTTCTATAAATTCCGCTCGATGAGTACGGGCAGCGACGACGCGATGCATCGCGAGTACCAGCAGCGTTACATAGCCGGAAACCCTGAAGCCAATCTCGGCGATCAAAAGCAGCCGGTCTATAAACTGGCGACCGACTCGCGCGTTACGCGCGTGGGCAGATGGCTGCGCCGCTTGAGTCTTGACGAGCTGCCGCAACTTTTCAACGTCCTGCGCGGCGACATGAGCGTCGTTGGCCCAAGACCACCGATTCCCTATGAGGTCGAAGCTTACGACCTGTGGCATCGCAAGCGACTGGACATGAAGCCCGGCCTCACGGGTCTCTGGCAGGTCTCAGGCCGCAATCGCCTGCCGTTCGAGGAAATGGTGCGCCTCGATCTTTATTACATAGAGAACTGGTCGCTCCTCCTCGATATCAAAATCATCCTGCGAACACTTCCCGTCATGCTGCGCGGCGACGACGCCTACTAAGAAGGGATGAGGGATGAGGGATGAGGGATGAAACGAGAAACGATACAACGATGCGTAAGGATAGAGAGGCGATAGCTAAAGAAGAAATAATTTCATCTCTCACTGATCCTATACTTTCAACGCGTCCGCCTTCTTCATCCCTCATCCCTCATCCCTCATCCCTTAGCTCGTGGCTTGACCGCACAATCCTCTTGTGGCTGTTTGCGCTGGCTGTTTTCGCGCCGCATTCGATTGCGGCGACGCAGATTGCCTGGGCGTGCGGGATACTTTTCTGGGTCGCCCGTCTTCTCTCTCGCCCGCGCGCGCGCCTGTGGCGGACGCCGCTGGATTACGCGCTGCTCGGCTTCTTTATTCTCACGATGATCTCCTCAATCGCGTCCTACGAAATGGATGTGTCAATCGGCAAGCTGCGCGGTGCGAGCCTTTTTACCATCGTCTATCTCGTCGCGGAAAACGTCACCTCAAAGCGTGTGCTGCGCGCTCTCGTTTTTACTCTCATCGCTTCATGCATGGTCAATGTCGTCTATGTGATGGGTGAATTTGCCATCGGGCGCGGCGTCAAGGTCGCTGGTTTGAGCAAGGCGAGTCCGCTCTACGCCGCTGGTGTGCTGGATGGAGATACGCTGCTCGAAGTTGACGGTCGTGCGCTGCACAATCCGGAAGAGTTGCGCGCAGCGCTCGATGCGTCTTCCGGTATGGCGGAGACGATGCCACCACCCGCGCGCGTCAAGGTTTATCGTTTCGAGGCGACGCCGACCTTCGATGTCGCGCGCGGGCGTCTTCTGGAAGGCGCGGCGACGCTCGACAATCTCGGTATAGGGAGTTGGTCGCGCGGACGAGACTGGCGAGCCGCAGGGTTCTACGGCCACTACACGACCTACGCGGAGGCTCTTCAGTTGATCGCATCGCTGGCGCTCGGCCTTCTGATCGCTTTACGAAAGTGGAGAACAAAGAGCGCGTTGCTTTTGATAGCGGCGTTGACGGGTCTCTCGGTCGCCCTACTTTTGACGGTGACGCGCGCTTCATGGCTGGCGTTTCTTCTCTCGGCATCGGTGATAGTGCTCGTGGGCGCGAGCCGCCGGACGGCTCTGATCCTTACCGCTTGCGCGCTACCCGTCATCCTAACAGGCCTTTTGGTCTTACAGCAGAAGCGTAACGTCAGCTTTTTTGATCCGAAGGACGACTCGATCAACTGGCGCAAGACCGTTCAGCGCGAGGGTCTGCAATTGCTCACAAGCAAGCCGCGCCATCTGCTGGTCGGAGTCGGCATGGATTCCATCTTAAAACACTGGCGCGAGTGGGGCTTATTCCAGAACGGACGGATTCCAAGGGGCCACATGCACTCGACGCCTTTGCAACTGGCTGTGGAGCGCGGCGTGCCGACGCTCATCGCGTGGCTCATCCTCGTCGGCCTCTACGCGCGTATGCTCTGGCGCGGGGTGCGAAACCGTAACACTAAGGGATGGATCGAGCGCGGTGTTATGCTCGGCGCTCTGGGCGGCCTTGTGGGGTTCTTCGCGAGCGGACTGGTTCACTATAACTTTGGCGACTCGGAGGTGGCCATGATCTTCTACTTCATTATGGGACTCAGCCTGGTAGTCGAACGTGAAGAACTAAAGCCCGCTTGATCCGGCGAAAAGAGCATGATGTTGGAGTCTTGTCGTTAAGCCTCAAAACATCCTTTATGATGATTGGCCGTGAAGGATAATAAGCCGAAGATGGGCGTTCGTAATCTTAAGGGGTGAGACCGGCACAACCATTTTACTGCGATAAATACCAGAGGCGGGTTGGAGTTCATCATCTCCAACCCGCCTCTTATAGTCGTGAGGTTGTTTTAAGGTTTAGTCGCTGAGCAATATCCCATCGCC
This sequence comes from Pyrinomonadaceae bacterium, assembly GCA_046714695.1. Classification (GTDB taxonomy): domain Bacteria; phylum Acidobacteriota; class Blastocatellia; order Pyrinomonadales; family Pyrinomonadaceae; genus DASQYE01. Next base: position 3,664 of record JBKKAL010000023.1, on the reverse strand, counting down.
AACCAGAATGCCGTCGCTCAAGAGGATACCGTCGCCGACTAGTATGCCGTCACTAAGCAGGATGCCGTCGCCGACCAGAATCCCATCGCTCAGAAGAATACCGTCACTAAGCAGGATACCGTCGCTCAGGAGGATTCCGTCGCCGACGAGGATGCCATCGCTTAGGAGGATACCGTCGCCAACCAGAATCCCATCACCAACGAGGATGCCGTCGCCGACCAGAATCCCGTCGCTTAACAGGATGCCGTCGCCGACCAGAATCCCATCACCGACCAGAATGCCGTCGCTCAGGAGGATACCGTCGCCGACCAGTATGCCGTCACTAAGCAGGATGCCATCGCCGACCAGAATGCCGTCGCCAACGAGGATGCCGTTGCTGAGTATCCATCCATCACTAAGCAGGATGCCGTCGCCGACGAGGATGCCGTTGACGAGAATCGGATGATTGCCAAAGAGCACGCCGTCGCAATAGATGACGTGAGCATTGGAATCAACGGTCTCGCCGCCGATGTTTGTATTGCCGAGCTGGGTCATCGTCATGTTGGGGCTGAACAGGTGATCGCCGGCGGCGAGCTTGTCAGCGTTCGGGACGATAGCGCGCGCCATGGCGACTGCGCTGGCGGTGTTGATCTGGCCCGCTCCCTGCGTTACAACGCTCTGCGCTTTGTTGCCGAACTTCACGCCGGGCAGCGATTCTGCGGTGCGCATCAGAGCGGCTTTGACAAGACGCGGGGTCAGGGATTTGTTGGCCTGAAGCATCAAGGCAACAGTTCCGGCAACAACCGGCGCGGCGAACGAAGTACCGGAGTATTTGAAGTAAGCGTTCGGCCTCCCCATGGCCGTCAACGGCTGCTGAACGTTCTGCGGAAGCTTTGAGTTGAAGGTCGGGTTCGATGCCTGCGACATCGCTGCGATCATGCGCGAGCCGGGCGCGACGACATCAGGCTTGGAGAGATGATCAAACTGCGTCGGGCCTTTGGATGAATACTGGGCTACGTAATCGTCCGAACGCTTGACGGTCGAGCGGTTGTGCACAGCTCCGACGGTGAGCGCATAAGGACTATTGGCAGGGCTGCTGATCGTCCCATAAGCGAGCTGGTAAATGGGCATTCCCTCGTTGTCGTAGCCGACCACGCGATCCGTATGACCGTAGTTTCCGGCGCTGGTGACGACGACGATACCCGCACGCACCGCTCGCTCGACGGCCTGGCACAACGGGTCGGTCTTGTAAGACTCGCGAACCGGCGCGCCCATGCTCATATTGATGACGCGAACGTTGTAGCGAGCGCCGTTCGTGATCACCCAGTTGATCGCGCTCAGCACGGTGCTGGTTCGCGCCGATCCGTTCTCATCAAGCACGCGCACGTCAACGAGGCTCGCTTCCGGCGCGATGCCCGCGTAATTGCCAGCATAGCCCGTTGAAGCAGCGCCGTTGCCAGCCGCCACGCTCGCCACGCCCGTGCCGTGACCGAATGTGTCGCCGCTCAGTGCGCTGCCAGTGAAATCAACCGAGGTCAGGATGCGCGACTTGCCGTTCTTGCTGTTGAAGTCCGGGTGGCTTGAGCTGATGCCGCTGTCGAGGATGGCGATGGTGATGCCTTTTCCAGTCAGGCTCGGAGCGCCGCTCGTGCCCGCCTGCACTTGCGCGGCACCGGTCGTCTCGGTCGTGAAATTTCCCTGCGACTTCACGACGCGGTCTGGAGAGATGTAAGCGATGTCGTCGCGCGCGGCTAGACTCTGGAGCGCACTGGCCGGAACATCGGCGACCATCGTATCAAGCGCCTCGTAAGCGTTGCGCTTCGAGCCGCCAGCTTTCGAGATCGCGTTCTCCTGGTCAACAGAAGGCTGACCTTTGGTCTGGATGATAACGCGCACAGAGCCGGTCGCATTGCCGGACTCGAATTCGGGCGCGAGTTTCTTATGAGCTTGTGCCTGACCGTTATTGCTTTTCTTGGCGGTGGCAGCGAATGTGTTGGTGAGGGGGGCTACGGAGACGAGCACCAGGCTGACCAGGATTAAGTAGGATGTGATTCGGCGTAACATGATGAGTGAATCCTTTCTGCTTTCTTTGTGCCTCTCCGTGGGGGAATCAGCACTGTGTCAAAATTTTTGTCAATTAAAAGAGCAGATCGTCAACAGGGGTCGCATCGGCGTGTGAGTTGCGCCTCACCGGCTCAAAGATCAAGGCCGCTTTCACCTTGAACCAGCGTTCCTGTCAACGATCCACCCTCCCCTATTACAAGCCTTATGCCACGCCCGCAAAAACATTGATTAAGGTACCGAAGTCGTTTATTCCCTGACCCTTACCAACGGCGCTATGTCTTCACACGGGCTCAACACAGCAGCGCACAATTTGAATACCAGGTATCCACTTCTAACGCTCAAGAGCCGACTTTGGGCTTTTTATGGGGAAATACGAAGATTCTCTAAAGTGGTAATGAAGTATACAGTGGTAATGAAGTATACATGGCTTGGGCTTTGCCCCTAAAGTCACTTTATGGTCAGACTTTATGGTCAAGTGAGAGTTTTGACCATAAAGTCAACTTAGGATAAAAGCGATTAGACCGACGAGGAAAACGAGAGTGAACACCATAGCAACAATCAACGCGCCCACTAAAGCCATGCCATCATCTAGCTCATCCTGTTCTTGTTTATCTTCCACAAGTTTCCACGGGCCTTTGGGAAGCTTGCGGCGGGCTGACTTACTGAATACAAAAAGCCAGCATCCGGCACTCAGTAAAAACAGAAAGAGAAAGCCCGCAAAAGTCTCCATAACTTAACCCTCGACTGAGAAGTCCGGCTCTATGCCAAGCTCGTACATAGATTGAATAACACAACACAGATTATGAGCAAGGATTTTACACAGCACTTCATTGGTCTGTGCCGTCGCTGTCTTGCTCCGTAGTCTCTCTCCGAACTTGGCTTTTATCATGCTAAAGGTGGATTCAACATTTGATCTCTTATGGTAAGAGCGCATGAATGATTCTTGATTGTACTGATAATAATTGTACATCCGTTTCCACACGGCGCTTTGCCGCTTGTCTTTAGCGTTAGAGTTCGATTTGAAATCAATGTAAGGCATCGCTGATTTCACCAGCACCAGCGAGAGGTTCTTTGAACTGGAATAAGCTTTGTCGGCTGATATTTCCTGCATCGCAAAGTTGCGAGAAGTAGTCTCTACTAATGGTCTGAAACGCGGACTATCGCCAGCGTGAGCATCACTGATTTCAACTGCCGTCACGATATTAGTCTTAACTCCGCACATCAGATGCACTTTTATCCATTCGCGTTTTTCGATTGATTGATCTTTGCCGTACTTGGCTTGAAACCATCGCTTGAACATACAAGTGGAAAAGCCTGAGCTATCAACGGCGAAGTCCGTCTCGACAGTTTTAAGAGGTAACGATGATTCAACGATCATCTCTTTTAGATACGGTGTCAGTTCCTTCATTTCGAGATACTTTGAAATAGTGTTGTAGTGGAGGGCCTTTGAGACGTAGCCGCGCATGATGGCTTCTCTCAGATCGCTTTGAGTTCGACGGCCAGACATACCGCAATAGATTTTCAGACAAGCGGCAAAGATAATATCGGCCATCAGAGCGCGAGGCCGTCCCATTCGCTGCACAGGCTCTTGAACATTCTGGCATAGGGCAAAAAGCAATTC
>JBKKAL010000022.1:0-3945 GCA_046714695.1 Pyrinomonadaceae bacterium | reverse complement strand
GGGCGCACCAGCGCCGTTGCCAGGACCGCCCGCGCCGCCCGCGCCGCCGATGCCCGCGCCGCCAGGGCCGCCAGCGCCGCCAGAGTTATTAGCGATTAAGGTGTTACCGATAGTGGGGTTATTGCTCACATTGAGACCACCACCGGCACCAGCGCCGCCAGAGCCGCCAACGCCGATGCCACCGCTTGCACCCGCACCGCCGTTTCCGCCCGTGCCGCCGTTTCCGCCCGTGCCGCCCGCAGCGCCAAAGCCACCTGCGCCAGTGCCGCCAGCGCCACCGCTATTGTTGGCGAGGGTGGCGTTGTTGATAGTCAGGGTGCCGCCGCTCGCATTGAGACCACCACCGCCACCCGCGCCGCCAGAGCCGCCAATGCCCAGGCTGGCAAACCCGCCAGCACCACCAGCAATGCCGGCACCCGCGCCACCCGTGCCACCCGTGCCACCCAAGCCGTCAAAACCGGCACCGCCGTTGCCACCCTTACCGCCTGTATGGTTGGCGAAGGTGGCGTTGTTAATGGTCAGGGTGCCACCGCTCTGATTGAGACCACCCGCGCCGCCCGCGCCGCCCGCGCCGCCAATGCCCGGGCCGGAATTACCGCCGTTGCCACCATTATTACCCGAGGCACCCGTGCCACCACTGCTACCAGAGCCCCCGAAGCCGGCGCCGCCGTTGCCGCCACCGCCGACGCCAGCGCTGCCGCCGGTATTGTTGGAGAAAGTGCATTGACTAATGACGAGAGTGGAGGTGGTGTGATTAAGACCACCCGCGCCGCCCGCGCCGCCCGCGCCGCCAAGGCCCAAGCCGCCATCGCCGGAAGAACCACCCGCGCCGCCAGCGCCGTTGCCCGCGCCGCCTTGGCCGCCCGCACCGCCAAAGGCGGCGCCGCCAGAACCGCCGACGCCACCCTTGTTGTTGTCGAAGGTAGAACGGCTAATATTCAGGGTGCCGCCGGTATGGTCGAGACCACCAGCGCGTCCAGGGCCGCCCGCACCGCCAAAGCCCGAGCCGCCAGAACCGCCAGGGCCGCCGGCGCCGTTGGAACCAGCGCCGCCAGAACCGCCAGGGCCGCCAAAGGCGGTGCCGCCCGCACCACCCACGCCACCCCTATTGTTGTCGAAGGTAGAACGGCTAATGTTCAGGGTGCCACCACTCTGGTCGAGGCCACCAACGCCGCCAGGGCCGCCAGCGCCGCCAAAGGCAAGACCACCCGCACCACCAGTGCCACCCGCGCCGGGTGAACCAGCGCCGCCAGTGCCGCCAAAGCCGCCAAAGGCAAGACCACCCGCACCGCCCGTGCCACCAATGTTATTGGAAAAGACGCAATTTGTGATGGTGAGGCTGCCGCCATCCAGGTCTAGGCCTCCAGCACCGCCCGCGCCACCATTGATGCCGGCGGAGAGCCCGCCGTTTCCGCCCGGGCCACCCGGGGAGCCGGCGCCGCCAGTGCCGCCAGTGGTACCGCCCGCGCCAGGGGCACCAGGGGCACCCGCCACTCCCTTACCATTAGCGATAGTGAGGTTATCAAGCGCAACGGTGCCACCCGTCATGTTGAAGACCCGCACCGTACTGTTGCCGCTAATCAACACGCGCGATGTCGTCGGGCCCGTGATGTTCAGGTTGGTAGTCAGCGTCGGCAGCGTCGCCGTCAAAGTGATCGTGTAGACGCCGCCGCTGAAATTTGGATCACTGGTTGGAATGGCGAAGTTGATCGTGTCATCACCGTATGCGCCCACCGCCACCACATCAGCGTTAACATTAGCGTTCGCTTCGGCCGAAGTGATCGCCTCGCGTAATGTCACCTGACCATCCACAGCGATAGTGTCGCCCGTGCCAGTCACAGTGATGGTGGCGGCGTGAGCCGTCATCGTCATCACACCGAGCAAGCTCAGCATAGCGATTAAATGCAAGAACATGCTCTTCGACGCTGATATCCTCATGGCTTCTCCTAATATTTGGGGCGACTGTTTTGTGGGTGACTTTGCTCAACCGACTTAAAAAAGTCCCAACCCTGAGATGGATTTGTAAATAACAAACTCCCCTGGTTGAGATTAAGCGGAAAGAAACTGCTTGAGAGTGTTAACGAAATTAGTCTCTCGAATGACTAACGGTCATGAACTGAAAGGGCCAGGAAAGAGTCAGCAAGACTTCAGAACAAAAGCTTATGCCTGGTACTGGGCCCAGATTATGCATATCTTTCATCTTACGGTCAAGGTTATTTTAGCTGTGCAGCATCGTCAAAGCTCAAGGGATCTCTGCACGCAGAAAGACATTTTGTAAAGTTCAATATGGATGGATGAGCTTGGCGTGTAGCTGATTCTTAAGCACCGCGCTCATAGTTACTGTTCGATCTTCATCTTACGACGGTTCTTGTCCACGGCGACATAGACGACCTCGGCCTCTGTGACGCGGACGCGTTCTTCCATGCCGCCGTGGCGCTCGGCTTCGACAATGACGCGCACTGTGATCGAGGTTGTGCCGATGCTGATGGTCTCTGTGTAGAGGCTAACGAGATCGCCGACGAAGACCGGCTTGTGGAAGATGACTTCACGCATCGCGACCGTCACCAGTCGCTCGACCTTCGTGCGGCGATGGGCTTCGATGGCCCCGGCCATGTCTATGTAGCTCAGGATCACGCCGCCGAAGATAGTGCCTTGCGAGTTGGTGTCACGCGGCAGCAACGTGATACGAATTGCCGGGTCTGTATAAGAGTTCATAACTAAAACCGGATGTCGGATGCCGGATGTTAGATGTCAGTACAAAGACAATTCTGTTTTCACTAACCTCTAACATCCGGCATTCGACATCTACTCTTTCTGTTCCTTTATCCACTCTGTAATGACGCGCTTCATCTCATCGAGCCGACCTTCAAAGAAATGATCGGCGTTGCTGATTATTTCCAGGCGTGCGCGGGCTTCACTGGGCAAGCGTGCGACGAGCGCGCGTAGATGATCCACTTGCCCGAACTCGTCGCGGTCGCCATGCACGAAGAGAATCGGCTTGCGCCCAGTTTCGAGAAACGCGAAATCGTATTTGTCAACGGGCGTGCCGATGCTGATCAGATTTATTACGCGGGCGTCCTTCATTCCGACCTCTATGCCGACGCGCGAGCCGAAGGAGAAACCCGCCAGAGTTATCGGTTCATTCGGGTATTGTTCGCTCAAATAATCCAAACCCGTGGAGACATCCTCTGCCTCGCCGCGTCCTTCGTCGTGTGTGCCGGTGCTCTGTCCGACGCCGCGAAAGTTGATCCGCAGGGTGATGAGCCCGGCATCATTCAAGGCGCTGGCCGCGCGAAAGACCACCTTGTTATGCATCGTCCCGCCGCCCATCGGATGCGGGTGAAGCACGAGCGCAACACCGCCGCCACGTGCCGTCGTGCGCGTCTCCTTTAGAATAGCTTCGAGGCGACCGTGCGCTGTGTTGATAAAAAGATTGCCAGCCGGATACATCGCTCAATCGTCGGGCGTTAAAATCCAGAGGTTGGATGAAAGAGATTGGCATTCGGCTTTCAACTAACCCTACTATCTCTAATCTTAAACCGCAGACCTTTACACATAACCTCTCGTCTTTTTTCGAGAGACTAGCAGAAATCCGCTCGACTGGCTAATGAGGCCCTTAAATCATGCGGTCGTGAAGCGAGCGTGGGGGCCGCGCCCGCGCGCGCATGAACAGGTCAGATGACCGGCATTTCCATGCGCGACTTCTCCAAGATTCGTGTTGAAAAGCGTATGGCTTTGGCGTAGTATTCCCGCCTACAGGAATCTTCTTGTAATGTCCGATGCCTCGGTCGTGTCGGTAGCCCACGTTCTTGACATCATTTCTTCCTTCCGCGTCCCGGAATCAATGGTAAAGCCGCGCCAATGATCGGACAGGTCGTCTCACATTATCGTATTCTCGAACCGCTCGGAGAGGGCGGCATGGGCACTGTGTACGTCGCCGAAGAT